>PWNK01000041.1 GCA_003557865.1 Desulfonatronovibrio sp. | reverse complement strand
ATGGAGTGCCGCGTTGGCGAGTTCTCTCGGTCGTCACCCCGGCGCAGGCCGGGGTCCAGGTGTTTTCTTTTGGTTCCATTGCCGGGAACTATTGAGAACTTACTTTAAGCACTTGATTTTTTTATATTTTTTTCAACGTCACAACATGGCCGGACTTTGACCTTTTTAACTCTCAAGCTCTAAAGTAAAAGAGGAAGCGAATGGACATCTCCAAGACAATCAACTCCTTGAAAAAAGAACCGGGGTTTACTGAAAATGTAGGCATGTTGCTCATTCATAACGGTGTTGTCCGGGCCTGGTCAAGAAAAGACAGATCTCCCGTGGCCAGGGTCGAAGTAGTCCCAGACCATGATAAAATTGAGGAAATCAGACAGTTCTATGAAAAAAGACCGGGTATTTTCAAAGTCATTGTTCAGGCCAACCAGGGCATTCTTGAACCCGGGGACGACCTTCTGTTCATAATTGTCGCCGGTGACATCCGTGAAAATGTCAAGCCGGTGCTCTCCGAGATTCTGGACGCCGTAAAAAGCAAGGCCGTCTTCAAAAAGGAAATGAGTTAATCCCTTACCCCCCTGCTCACGCAGGCAGTCTTTTTTTCGGGCGTATAAGGGTTGCCCCCTGGCATAATTCAAGCCAGGTGGCGACCCCAGGGCAAAGTCCGCAAATGCTCTGCCAGTAGCTCCTGAACCCTTTGCGCTTCCTCGCACCGACCGCGCTTGATGCAGCCCCTGATATATATCCCGGATTTTTTTTGCAGGGCCCGCCCAACCAGAATTTGTCTTTCGCGGTCAACTCCTTCCATTTTGCTCAGCTTCAGGAGTGAATATATTCTGAAAAGGTCAAGGCCGATTATCTTTGCTGACAGTTGGTCTGGACGTCCTCCCTTTCTGACCGTAAGGTCAATGGGCAAAAAACCAAGAGGATAGTTCAGGCTGATTCGCAGCCACAGGTCGTAGTCTTCGCAGGCCATGAGTTTTTCATCAAAATAATACCCCTTATGAACGAGAGCTCTATCCATCATCACGCAGGAAGGACTGACCAGGCAAATGTCCAGGGATTTTTCAAATATCCATCCTGAAAGCTTGGCATGTTTGTTCATCGGATTGACCCTGTTACCGCTTCTGACCCAGATTTCACCGGTCTGAGATATCATAAAGCCGGTTTCACGCATGAATTCATGCTGCAATCTCAATTTTTCGGGCAGCCAGTAATCATCCGAATCCAAAAAGGCAACATATTCTCCCCTGGATGCGGACAGTCCCAGGTTTCTGGCTGCTGAGACACCTTTGTTTTCCTGACGACAATAGATTATTCTGCGGTCCTTGAAAGACTCAACAACACTTGGCGTCTCATCCCCTGATCCATCGTCAACGATAATCAGTTCCAGGTCTTTGAAACTCTGGGCAAGTACTGAGGAGGCAGCTTTTTGCAGCAGCCCGGCCCTGTTGAACGTGGGGATAATCACTGATATCATGATTGTTAAATACAATTGAAGCAGATAATCTTGGAATTGGAAGCAGAAGATTTAATCATTTTCAAGGCACGGTTTCCCTTAATGAAGCATCTAGACCAGGTCAGAAACTACCGCAGGCTCTGCAGCAGCTTGCCCGGAGAAATTTCATACCAGGTTGTGATTGAGCAGAGCGACCTCTTTGTTATCAGTTCAAAAGATCTCAGATCGCAGATACTGGACAGGCTTTACATGGTTCGTCGCCATTTGAAAGGCTTTATTTTTCTTAATCCTGAATTTGCAGAATCACTTGTTCCGGTAAAGATAATGGATGGAGCGCCGCAAATCGTCAAGGACATGGCCAAAGCCGCCTCTCTCTTCGGGGTGGGGCCAATGGCTGCGGTTGCCGGGGCCATTGCCCAGGACATTGCTGACCATATGCATCATGAGTGTCCTGAGATCCTTGTGGAAAACGGTGGAGATGTGTTTATTCACTCAAAAACTGACAGAACAGTTGGACTTTTGCCCCATCCGGAAGAACCGGTCACTCTGGGCATAAAAATCACCAAAGAACAGCTCCCTTGCGCAGTGTGTTCTTCATCCTCAACCATCGGCCACTCCCTGAGCCTTGGAAATGGTGATCTGGTAACGGTTCTGGCCGGTTCAGGTGCCGTGGCCGACGCCGCTGCCACCGCGCTGTGCAACACTCTGCATTCCAAAAAATCCCTGAAAAGAATTAATGAGCTGAGGCCCCAGCTGGAAAAAAAGGGAATAAGAGGGGTTCTGGCCCAGATGGGCTCAGATTTTACAGCTTGGGGTGATGTGGAGCTGGTTATGGTTTAGGTGGTTGCCATCCGGAAAGCTTTCTTTCCGGATGGGTAAAGTGTTTTTGGCAAGAAGATCAAGCAATTATGAGGAGGCGCATCTTAATCGGTTGACGAATAATTGTGCAGATTGACCAAGTCAAAAGGGAAGAGAACGAACCGTTTCCGGATGAAAAACTAGGTGACAATCTGGTTTATAGTCTGCTTCAGCTGCCTGCCTACAGGGGATTTACGGGAAATTTCCTTTTCAATAATGGTAATGCCTTTAATAACAGTGGAATGTCTTCGGTTCAGGTGATATCCGATTTCTTTAAGGGAGAAATCGGTAAACCTTCTTGCAATGTAAAAGGCTACGTTGCGAGCCATTACATTCTGCTTTTTTCTGCTCTTGGAACTGATACTTTCCCTGGATACATCAAATAACTTACAAACCAGAGAAATGATCTGGTCCATATCCATTTTCTGACCCTGGACATCGTAATTTTTTATAACCTGCATTGCAAGATCAAGGGTGATATTTACTTTGAGCATCCGGGCCTGGAAAACAAGATTATGCAGGCAACTTTCCAGTTGACGGATATCGTTTTGAATTTTTCCGGCCAGAAAAACTGCGACATCATCAGGAAGACTTGCCTGAAGCATTTCCGCTTTTTTTCTGATAATCTGTTCTCTGGTTTTCATGTCCGGCCTGTCAATAACAGCAAGAAACCCTCTGCACAGCCTGGAAACAAGATTAGAGTCTACCCCGTTTAATTCCTTGGGCAAAAAAGTGCTTGTGAGCACAACCTTTTTGCCCTGACACTGCAAAGAGTTAAATGTTGAGAGAAATTCGTCCTGAATCTTCTCTTTTCCCTGGAAAAAATGGATATCCTCCAGCAAGAGGACGTCAATTTGGTCCCTGAACCTGGCCTTGAATTCGTCCATGCGCTTAGTTCTTAAGGCCATTACCAGCTGATTGGCAAATTCTTCCGCAGTGAGATAGGCGATGCGAATATTGTTTTTATCAGCCCGGTCAGACATAAACCTTCCCATGGACTGGGCAAGGTGAGTTTTTCCAAGACCAGTGGAAGAACACAGAAAAAGCTGATCAGAAGAAATATTTTTCCGGCAGAAACTCCTGGATGCTACAAAGGCCAGTTCATTGCAGGGCCCGACAACGAAATCGTCAAAATTGAACTGGAAGCTGGACACCACCCTCAAAGGGGTTTTCACGGGCAGTGCCTGCTGTTTATGTCTGATCACGCCCTGTCCTGACTGCAGCGGGCTGTATGCCGCGCCGTTGGAAGAAGAGGATATTTCAACATCCGGCTTCAGCCCGGAAACTTTCAGGCATGCGTCAACAATTATGTCTTGAAGCTTTTCTCTAACCCAGGAGGCAATGAACTCGTTTGGGGCTTCAAGTTTTAGCAGCTCTGATTCAGGATTAAAGCTGCCTTTCAATGGCCTGATCCACAAGTGGAAAAGTCCAGGTTTCAAGGATTTTTCTAGGATTAAAAGTATTTTTTCCCACGTGTTAATCATGGAACAAATCTTTAAGGCAAACTTCATGAAGGTGGCAACCTGAAAAATCAGGCTGTTTCAAGCCATATTGATTTAATTCTATTCACAATGTAACACTCTAAAATACTTGAAATATTTTGATAAAAACAACTGTTCTTCAGGTCCAGGCTTTGTTCATAGAGCCATGAGATAAAATCAATGTCCTCAAGGATAAGGAGTGTTTTTTAATTCCAGGAACTTTTTAACTTAAACAATGATCTTTTATTTTCTCTGAATTTCATCAATTTTCTTGAATATTCGTAATATTCAATTCCTTCATGCGCCGTGTTCATGAACTGAAGGCCTTTTTGGGGGGTCGAGTATTTTTTTTCTTTACAGGCCGCCTTCAGGATTTATTCGGTCATTTTGTCAGCCGGGCTGCTTGGGCCACATATAAGATAAACCGGCAAGCTGAAGTGTCTTTTCCTGACTAGCGTTGCCATGCATAATAGACATATGTGACGTTATACGGTAGATTAAAAGTTTATCAGCAAAAGGTACAGGAGGAACAGAGTGGATAATCATTCCGGGATTACCCTGAAGAAAAAGTGGCACGACGTACCAGTCAAAGAAGCCTTTGACATCCTCAAATCTTCTCCAGACGGTCTTTCCTCTGACCAGGCAGGGGAAAGACTTCAGACCTTTGGACCGAACATGCTGGCTCAAGCCAAAAAAAAAGGTCCGGTGGTTCGCTTTCTTCTTCAATTTCATAACGTGCTAATTTATGTGCTTCTGGCTGCTGCAGTAATAACCGCCCTGCTCCAGGAGTGGGTGGATTCCATGGTTATCTTCGGAGTAACCATAGTCAACGCGCTCATCGGATTCATCCAGGAAGGAAAAGCTGAAAAATCTCTGGACAGCATCAGAAACATGCTGGCGCCCAAAGCGGTGGTTTTAAGAGACGGCAAAAGAACCAGTATTCAATCCCGGGACCTCGTACCCGGCGATGTTGTATTGCTCAAGGCAGGAGACAAGGTCCCTGCAGACCTCAGGCTCTTTGACACCAGTGAGCTGCAGATCGATGAATCGGCCCTTACCGGGGAGTCTGTTCCTGTTGGCAAAAACCCTTATGAAGTCGATGAGGACACCCCGCTTGGGGACAGATCCTGCATGGCCTTCTCAGGGACAATGGTTACCTATGGCCAGGCCAGGGGAGTCGTTGCAGCCACAGCTGAGCTCACCCAGATTGGAAAAATAAGCTCAATGCTCAGTCAGGTTGATACCCTGACAACTCCCCTGCTCAGACAGATTGCCAGATTTGGGCACATGCTGACAGTGGCCATTCTGCTTCTGGCAGGACTTACCTTTGTCTTTGGAATAGTAATCCGAGACTATGGAGTCAGTGACATGTTCATGGCGGCTGTAGGTCTTGCTGTTGCCGCAATACCCGAGGGTCTGCCGGCCATTATGACCATTACCCTGGCCATAGGCGTACAGAGAATGGCCAAAAGAAACGCCATCATCAGGAGCCTGCCGGCTGTTGAGACCCTGGGGTCTGTGACCATCATCTGCTCGGATAAAACCGGCACTCTGACCAAAAACGAAATGACTGTTCAGAACATCAGGACGGCAGATGATCTTTTTGAGGTCAGCGGAGCAGGATATTCTCCTGAAGGCAGGTTCACCCTGGACAGCAAGGAAATATCCCCTGCTGAGCATCCAGTGCTCTTGGAAACCCTCCAGGCTGCCCTGTTGTGCAACGAAGCCATTGTTCAACAGGTTAATGGCCATTGGAAACTGGATGGCGCTCCCACCGAGGGAGCCCTGATCACTGCAGCCCTAAAAGCAGGGCTTGAGCAGGAGACAGCCGGCAAGGAAAATCCGAGACTAAGTATTGTCCCCTTCAGCTCTGAAAAAAAATACATGGCTACCTTGAACCAGACAAAAGACGGCCAGAAGATGATTATCCTCAAGGGAGCACCGGAAAGGGTTCTTGAAAAATGTTCAGCCCAGAGGCAGACCGGCCGGGACAAACCTGTTGACCCTGATTTCTGGAAGGAACAGGGAGAAAAGATAGCTGCCAGAGGTCAAAGACTGCTGGCTGTGGCGGTCAAAGAATACGGAAATAACAACGATGCCCTAAAGGATGCTGATGTTCAGGAAGGTTTTACCATTCTTGGGCTTTTTGGAATCATTGATCCGCCAAGAGAAGAAGCTGTTGAGGCTGCCGCCAAACTCATAGGCAGCTGTGTATCGCTCAAAGAATGCCGATCTGCGGGCATCCGGGTCAAAATGATAACCGGAGACCACTCTTTAACCGCTCTGTCCATAGCCCAAAAGCTTGGAATTGGAGATGGAAAGACCTCCCTGACCGGCCAGGAACTGGAAAAGAAAAGTGATGACGAGCTAGAAAAGATTGTTCCTGAGGTTGACGTTTTCGCCAGAACCAGCCCTGAACACAAGCTCAGACTGGTCAAGGCGCTGCAGGCCAGCAATCATATCGTGGCCATGACCGGCGACGGAGTCAATGACGCCCCTGCCCTGAAAAGAGCTGACGTAGGTGTGGCCATGGGCAGAAGCGGCACAGAAGCAGCAAAGGAGGCCTCGGACATGGTCCTGGCTGATGACAATTTTGCCTCCATCGCCAATGCTGTTGAAGAAGGAAGGACCGTCTATGATAATCTGAAAAAAGCAATTCTTTTTATTCTGCCCACCAACGGCGGCCAGGCCCTGGTGGTCATTGCCTCCATTCTGATGGGCATCGGCCTGATGGATGCCACCGGCCACTTTTCCCTGCCCATCAGCCCGCCCCAGATTCTCTGGATAAACATGGTCACAGCTGTCAGTCTGGCCCTGGCCCTGGCTTTTGAACCCTCTGAAGCCAATGTCATGAAAAGACCACCCAGATCTGCAGATGAAGAGCTCGTTTCCGGTTTTTTAATCTGGAGGGTGAGTTTTGTCTCAATCCTCCTGGTAGCAGGGGCCCTGGGACATTACCAGCTGGTACTGAGCGACGGAGGTTCCCAGGCCCTGGCCAGCACAGCGGCAATAAACACCCTGGTTGTGGGCCAGGTTTTCTATCTGTTCAACAGCAGATATATTTATGAGCCTTCCTGGAGCCTTGAGGGTATACTGGGAAGCAGGCCGGTGCTGGTATCCATTGTCGTTCTTGCCTTCCTTCAGCTCAGCTTCACCTATCTCCCGCCCATGCAGTTTATTTTCCAGACAGAATCCCTGGGAGCTGCAGCATGGATGAAGATATTCATTTTCGGAACAGTTCTTTTCTTTCTTGTTGAACTGGAGAAATTCCTGTTTCGCAAAAACAAAAATCAAACCTGATTACTGCAAAGCACAGGCTCATCAAAGCCAGAAAACCCCTTCCTTAAATGTCTCCTTTACCTTTCAGGCCTGCAACAACCTGTTTTGCAGGCCTGTCAGGACAAGGCTATTAGAAAAACACCGGCCAGCATTACCGCAGCAGCAGATAATCTTGTCTTGAGATCCTTTTCCATGAAATAAAGTCCGCCGATGAGGACGCCCATGATTATGCTTGTTCTCTTGATGGCAATGACGTAAGGGACCAGTCCCATTTTAATGGCTGACATCTGAAAAACAAATCCCGCCCCTGTAAAAAACCCTATAAGCAGCAGGATCTTCAGGTTCCCTTGAATATTTCCCTTTATTGCCGAGCGGTTGCAGATTAAAACCACGGTCAGTCCAAGGGAGATGAAGCTCTGCACACACACTGCCCAGAAAAACGGGCTGGTGGCCAGTACCCCAATTTTGTCCATATTGGCGGCAACACTCCATATGAGAGCCACCACAAGCATCAGCCTCGCTCCCGGGTCCTTGACAATGGCTGTAAGGGGGCTGAAAATTGTTGATCTGTCCTTGATTCCCAGTAGATATGATCCCGCGAATATTAATAATACCCCACAATACCCAGGAAGCGTTGGGATGTCTCCTACCATAAGCGGTGAGGTAAGCAGCAGAAAAACCGGGGTAAAGCTTAAAAGAGGCAGGGTAATGGACAGGTCTGAAATGCTGATGGCCCTGATGTACAGAAGCGTGGCCAGGATATTCAGACCTCCTCCTACCACAAGGGCCATCCAGAACTCCAGGGGAAGATGATCAGGAAGCGGCGTAAAGAAAATGAGAGGAAAGATAAAAGGCAGGCTGAAGACTTTCCATACCCAGGAAATGGTGAACACGTCAAAACTTTTCAGAGACCCTTTGCACAGGCCGTCCTTCACGGCTTCACAGACAGCTGTCAGAAATGAAAAAAGAATCCACATTCCTTAAACCGTATGGATCAGCAATTAATGAATATTCTTTCATTTTTTCCCAGAAGACACAATACTTCATAAGAAACAGTCTTCCACCAGCCAGCCAGCTCATGGACATCAATGTCCCCAGCTCCTTCTCCTCCAAGAAGGAAGACCCTGTCTCCATGATCAATCCTGGAGACGAAGGACACGTCCACTGCGGACAGCTGCATGCAAACCCGTCCCAGAATGGGCAGCCTGTGCCCTTCAAAAAGCATCCAGGATCTGTTGGACAGCGATCTGGAATAATTATCTGCGTAGCCGCAGCCGATTATGGCCACACTCATATCTCTAGGGGCTACAAATCCGAGCCCGTAGCTGATTCCTTGTCCCCTGGCCAGGTTGTGCACCGAAAGCACTGGAGCGCTGACCTTCATGGCCTGCCTGAGCCCCCAATTTTTATCTTGAGGTAAGGTCCGGGCAACTGGATTTCCTCCATAAAGGGCAATGCCCGGCCTGACCAGATCCCCGTGGGTATGAGGATGGTGAAGAAGGGCAGCTGAATTGGCCAGAGATCTTCTGAATTTAAAACCGGCCTGATGAAAAACCTCACATGCCGAATTAAATGAATTGAGCTGGGCGCGAACAACATCGTTCATGGCTGGAATATCAGCACAAGCCAGATGGGAGGACATTATCCTGGGAATCAGGGCCTGATTTGACCTGAAGAACTCAATGAGCTGACGGCTCACTTCTGGCTTGAAGCCAAGCCTGTTCATCCCGGTGTCGAATTTTATTCCGATTTCAAGCTGACGGGCTCCACTCAGAATTGCGGCAAGGCCTTTAAGCTGAGCCCAGCAATGGACAAAGGGAATGATGGAGAAGGCGGACAGGGTTTTAAAATCATCAGCAGATAAAGGGCCAAGCAAAGAACAAATTTCTGCCTCGGGAAGATGCTTCTTAAGCCGGACGCCTTCATCCACTGTTCCCACAGCAAAAAAACGGGCACCCAGAGCAAAAAGAGCTTCGGACACCTTGAGCAGGCCGTGGCCATAGGCATCCGCCTTGACCACCGGCATGAGTTCAGCAGCTGATTTCTGCCTGAGGAACAGGTAATTGTGCCGAATGGCATCAAGATCAATGATTACTTTAAGCATGGCGGTTTATAAGTTCAGGATGGATGAACCTGTTCTTAGAAATCAGCCACCGATGGAGGACATGACCCTTTGACAGATACTTACCCTGGCTTTGCCTTCTTGTCCCATTATCTCATGGCCTAAAGGCTTTTTAAGACCTGCTTTTTCTAGAACTTTTTTAAGGAGTTTTTTACTGACCTTTGGTGACCGGATCAGGGGCAGCAGCCGGTAATCCCTGTCAGAAAATAGACAGGTTCTCAGCCTTCCGTCAGCTGTTATTCTGAACCTGTTACAGGTCAGACAGAAATGATTGCTTAAAGGAGAAATAACCCCGATCCTGCCAAGACCCTGGGGAAGGGAATAAAGTCTGGCCGGACCGTGATTGATGTCCCGGTGGGAAACAGGCTCAAGATCAGTGAGTTGCCCGGCAGCTTGAATAATTTCCGAGGATGACCAGAAATTGTCCTTTTCCCAGAGAGTGTTCTGGCCAATGGGCATGAATTCAATAAAACGGATGTCAAGTGGCTTGTTCAGGGCCATTTTGACGAAGGATTCAAGCTCATCATCATTGATCCCTTTCAGGGCCACCACATTGACCTTAACCCTGATACCGGCTTCCAGGCAGCGATCAATACTGGTCAAAACGTTACGCAAAAAATCTCTTCCGGTGATACGCTGATATTTTTCTCTATCCAGGGTGTCCAGGGAGATGTTCAGGGCGCTTATGCCCATATCCTTCAAGGCCCTGATTTTTCCGGCAATAAGCGTGGCATTCGTGGTCAGCCTGATGTCCAGATGGGGAAAGCCGCTTTTCACCCGGTGCAAAAAATACAATATATCCCGTCTGGCAAATGGCTCCCCACCGGTCAGGCGGACCTTCTGCACGTTCATTCCAGCCACAACCCCGAGCAGGTAAAACATATCTTCATAAGTCAGAATCTGATCATGGGCAATAAACCTGGTATTCCTGCCTGGACGGCAATAAATGCAGTTAAGGTTGCACCTGTCGGTAATGCTCAAGCGCAGATAACTGACTTTTCTTCCATAATTATCTTTAATCACTTCACCGGATTCCTTATTCTGCATCTTTCAGCCTGGAAGAGCAGTGATCTTGGTCATAACACGGCGTGGAAGCATGAACACAGTTCTGATGCGTTGCCGGCTGACCCTTATGGTTTACAGGACTTTACAGGCTATTGCAGCATCCACTGTCTTTCGTGGTAAAAAATCCGGGCAATATCATCCGGAATAATAATTTTTTCAGGGTGATATCCCAGGTAACGCCTGACCATTTCTCTTATGGCTTTTCTTTCAACAGCTGATTTATCCCGGCCTGGACCGGAAGAGTAATAAACCCCGAGATCATCAAAAAATGAGGTAAAAAGCGCTGCTTCATCCATTTCAACATCCCGGCCCTTCCAGATGGATTTCATGGTTTCCCTTCTTTTGAGAATTTCATGGCAGACAAGATCAAAACCGCATTTTCTGGCTTCAAGGCAGGGGGCACAGTCCGGCAGGACCTGAAATACAGTATGCCCCCGGCCGTAAGGGCCTGTTTCAAAGCAGAAGGCTGAAGAGATAAAAAAAGCCGCAACTCTTGTTCCCGTATGAGCGGCAAGATGCATTGTTCCGGTATCAGGGGTCAGAACCATTTCCAGTGATTACAAAATATCCGTCAAGTCTTGAAGACTGGTTCTGCCTGTCAAGTCTTTAATGTCGCCCATGGCCCTGGGACCTGCAATATCCTTGAACATTCTGGCCAGAGGCTTTTCCGCCTCACTGCCCAGAAGAACAATCCCAGGATCGGCATTCTGTTCCCTAAGAGCCAGGGCGATTACTGCCAGCGAAGAAACCGGTATTGAACGTCTGGCGTTTTTACCGGCCAGCACTACCCCCATGCCCTGGCCGGATATGGAAGCAGGGGGATTGACCTGGTCTGGAGAAATGGGCCTGGGAGCAAAGTGTCCCCAGAAATCCATAATATTCAAAGCACTTAAGCGTCTGTGGGCCGCCAGACGAAAAAAAAGCCTGGTCCAGGCATGCCTATCATCTTGTCCTTGGATGTTTATGTATCCCGTAATTATCTCCGGTTCAAACAACCGGGCCAGGGAATAGTTCAATCCTGAAAAATTCAGGTTGACTATAAGCTCATAGTCGTTGGCGCAAATACCCTCAATTGCTCTCAGGTTGTCCGTAAAAAGATCATAAACATTTTTTGAACTGAGACAATGGGCGTCAAGGGCATGGACAACCGCTTCCGGATAAACAGTCCCGGCAAGAACGGCCAGGGATCGATCAACTGCCAGGTGGACCTGTGAGTGCTCCTGCAAAGACTTTACAAGCCGCTTTGTCTGCAATAAGTCACCAAAACGGGCCAGTTGTATGATTAGGGTCTGAGCTCCCAAACTGTCCTCCTGATGGACTTTATGCTATACCAAGTTATCCATCCGGGCAACTGTATGCACTGATGCGCCTGCTAAAAGTCAATTGGCAGGCGCAGGGAGCAGCTGACAGGGGACCGAGTACCACGCATTAAAGCGTGGCAGGCGGAAAAATTTAAGATTTTGGAGTACTGTTAGTTGAACCCGAACATGTTTTTGATTTTTTACAGTCGCATCTGTACTCCGACTTTTTTTCAGATATGATTCAATCCTTGTAACTACTCACTATAGCCATGGCCTTCCTGGGGCTAATCAAAAATCATGGTGAAAGATACCAATCCTTTTCTGTAAAAACATGAAATACTACCCTATTTTTCTGGATCTGGGCCAAAGGACGTGCGCGGTTATTGGCGCAGGCAAGGTTGGTCTAAGGAAAATTCAATCCCTTGTCCAATGTTCTCCTGCCAGAATTATTGTGATCGATCCCTTTGTTGATTTTATTAATCTCCCGGATCCGGAGAAAGTCATCTGGCACCTGAAGCAGCATTTTTCACCAGAGATGCTCAAAGGATGCGATCTGGCCTTTGCCTGCACCAGCGATCCTGAAATCAACGACATGGTGGTCAAGGCCTGTAAAGGATTGAAAATATTGTGTAATGTCGCTGAAAGACCTGAGCTGGGAGACTTTATTCTGCCGGGCATTTTTTCCAGACAGGATCTGATAATTGCTGTTTCCACATGCGGAAGCAGCCCGGCTTTGAGCGCAAAAATTAAGAACGATCTCAGGGAGTTATTCGGACCGGAATATGGTCTCTTGACCGAACTCCTGGCAGGAGTTAGAAAAGTTCTTTTGCCCCTGAACCTTTCCCAGGAAAAAAACAGACTGTACTTTAAGAAAATTGTTGACTCAAATGCAGTTTCACTTCTTGAGTCCGGCGATCGGCAGAAACTTTTTCAACTGATGATTGATATTCTGCCCCAGGGAACTCACTATCAGGTACAAAGGTTAATCGATGCTATCCTTTAGGATTCTGGATTTTTTCATTGCCCTGCTGTATTTTTCCGGGGCCCTTTCCTTTCTGCTCGGCCTTATCTACTCAAACAAAAAGACCCAGGATAGATCGGTCCTGATTACCGCCACAGGATTTGGACTGCACACCATTGATCTGGTCCTTAAATACGCTTTGGGCATCGGTGAAGTACTGACACACAGTCAGTTTTACATCAGCCTGCTGGCCTGGTCTTTTCTGCTCATTTACTTTTTTTTGTGGTGGAAGCTGAAACTGAAATTTCTGTCAATAACCGCCGCGCCCATGGCCCTGCTTGTCTTTACCGGGTCACTGGCCATTTCTCCAGCAACGCTCCCCATCCCGGGTCTTTTGCAGGGCCTGTGGTTCGGACTGCATATAGGTTCCCTGTTCATCAGCATGGCTCTCTTGACCATGGCTTTTGGAGCAGGAATGACCTACCTGCATCTGGACAAGAAAATAAAATCAAAGACCAGACTGGGCAATGTCACCAGAGACATTCCTTCTTTGCAAAGCTTTGATCGGGCCAACCACCTGGCGGTAATTATCGGCTTTCCTCTTTATACTGTGGGGGTATTGTCCGGGTTTATCTGGGCCGCTTTTACCTGGAAAACAATTTTTACCTGGGACCCCAAGGAGGTCATTACCGTAATTATCTGGTTTATTTTTGCGTGGCTGTTTCATAAACGCTTATCAGGTGCCTGGAGAGGCAAAAAACCGGCCCAGATGATTATTCTGCTTTTCGTTCTCTCACTTGCTTCATTTGTGGGCATTAATTTTTTCACTGAAACCCACCACAGTTTAAGGCCATAATGGAACAGCGAATATATCTTGTCGGACTGAACCATAAAACCGCAGACGTAGAGATCAGAGAAAAATTCGCCCTGAGCGGCTTCAATCCTGTCAGTGACGGTTTGATGCACAAGGGAAGCAACATCAGCGAAGCTCTGGTCCTGTCAACTTGCAACCGGGTGGAAATCACCTGCATCAGCGAAAAAAAACCAGAAGAAATCAAACCAAATGTCATCAAGGTCTGGGCAGAGTATTGCGGGGAGAATCCAGAACTCTTAAAGGAACATGTCTACTGGCTGGAGGATCTGGAAGCGGTCAGGCATCTTTTTTCAGTAGCCTCCAGCCTGGACTCCCTGGTCCTGTGTGAACCTCAGATCCTGGGACAACTCAAGGATGCCTACCGCAAGTCTGTGGATGAAAAAACAGCTGGTGTCATTATCAACAGACTGCTGCATAAGTCTTTTTCAGCAGCCAAAAAAATTCGTACAGAAACAGCAGTATGTTCAAGCGCAGTTTCCATCAGCTACGCAGCAGTTGAACTGGCCAAAAAAATATTTGGAGAACTGCATGAGCAAAGGGCCATGCTCATAGGAGCGGGGGAAATGGCTGAACTGGCCGCACTTCATCTCATAAACAGCGGCTTGAAAGAGATCATGATCGCCAACAGAACCCCTGAAAGAGCCAGAGAACTGGCCCGGAAGTTCAACGGTCATGCCATGTGCATGGAGAAAATGCTTGAGAACCTGCACAGGGCAGATATTGTCATCAGCTCAACCGGATCCAGAACCAGCATCATCAGCGCAGCCCAGATCAGGGAAGTTCTGAAGAAAAGAAAGCACCAGCCAATGTTTTTCATTGATATAGCGGTTCCCAGGGATATTGATCCTGATGTCAATTCGCTGGACAATGTTTACCTTTACGATATTGATGATTTAAAAGAGGTTGTTGAGGAAAATCTGGCCAATCGCAGGGAAGAGGCTGAAAGGGCCGGGGAAATCATCGTCAAGGAGGTTGATAAGTTTTCAGACTGGCTAAAATCGCTGGATCTAAACCCGACCATAGTTGATCTTTTGAACAAGGGAGAATCCATCGCCCGCAAGGAATTGAAAAAGACCCTGCGCTCTCTGGGACCAGGAACAGATGAGACGACGTCCATGGCCATGGAACAGCTGGCCGTATCCCTGGTAGGCAAACTGTACCATGAACCTATTGTCTTTCTTAAAAGAAGATCAAAAGAAGAAGGTTCATCCCAGAAATTCATTGATCTGGCCAGAAGAATTTTCAACCTTGATGAAGAACAGATTCCCCAGGACGCTCACCACAGCAAAAAAAGAGAGTAACCCCATGCGATCATATTTTATTCAGGAAATCAGTCCAGCCGACATGCCCAAACTGCTTGAAGCACTGAGCAGCAAGGCCTACAAGATTCCAATCAAGGGGCTCTTCTGGATAACTCTTCCCCGGCATCTTCACTCCGGCAAACAACTGGAGCACGTAAAGTGCGGTCCTTACTACATGGCTGTTGAGGCGGGAGATGACTGGCTTAAACTGGAGCTTCTGGTCCGCTGTGAACAAAAAATCAGATGTGAATGCATTGCTTACGCAACCGCGGAACAGCGCCAATACATGATGGAATACCTGGATCAATTAATCAGAAACCAGGACGTCAGAGTGTAGCACAATAACCGGCTCTTTACCCCGTCATCTTTTTTACTTGACTTGTATTTACTTGGAAAAACTTCTCCGGAACAAAACCCAAGTGCCTTGGAACAGGACTGCAGCCGCATGCTCCCGTTGACAGAGGCGTGCCATACGGCTTAAGCGGCGTTAAAACATTCATCCCAACACCAACAAAAGGAACCACCAGTGGGGCTGATCAGGATAGATGATATTAAACCGGGCATGATTCTGTCTTCAGACCTTTTCACTCCCCAAGGACGTTTTCTTTTGCCAGAAGGGGCCGTCTTTACTCATGAGACTATAAAGACTTGCAAGGCATGGGGAATCAGTGCAGCGGACATTGCCGGGCTTGACCAAAATAAGCTGGGTGCTGCCAGGCTTAAGTCCCTGGCCCCTGAACATATAAGTCAAAGCAGGCTTTTGATAAAACCTTTTTTTAAAGCCTTTGATCTTGACCATCCAGCCTCAAGGGAAATTTACAATATTGCTGTTGAACGTATTGCCAGAAAAATTTCATCAGGAGTCTACTCCGAATTAACGAGACTGGACCCGGATGAAATCCCTGGCCCAGTCGATAAAGAACAGCAAAGCTCTGACTCCGGTCAGACAGCCATCAGCCTGGTCCGTGATCAGAGCGAGCTCATTTCTCTGCCCGATATTTTTTTTCAGATTATTGAGGTTATTGGGTCCCCATTCAGTTCTGCAGTCCATATTGCTGATGTTGTCAACAAGGACAGCAGTCTGGCCGCCAAACTGCTCAAACTTGTCAACAGCTCTTTTTACGGCTTTCCCTCCAAAATCGACTCCATCAGCAGGGCAGTGACCCTTTTGGGAACCAAGGAAATATCCTCCCTTGCCCTTGGCATCTCCGTTCTTAAAGTCTTTGAAGGAATCCCTGAGCATGTCCTGAATATGGAAAAATTCTGGAAACACAGCATCAGCTGCGCGGTATTCTCCGGTCTGATCTCTTCACGCATGGGCAGTTTGTCCGAGGAAAGATTTTTCGTGGCCGGTCTCCTGCACGATCTCGGCCGCTTGATCATGATCAAGAGTATGCCGAATGCTTGCCTAAAGGCCCTGATTATGTCAATCAAGGAAAATATTCCTCTATACCAGGCAGAGGAGTCCTTTTTCGGATTTAACCATGCCAGGGTTGGAGGACTGCTTTGCCGGGAATGGAAAATGCCCGTTACCCTGGAAGAGATGGTTTTTAATCATCATGAACCTGATAAGGCCAGAAACATTTCAGAAGCAGGTGTAGTTCATCTGGCGAACATCTTGTCCCAGGCGACACTTCCGGAAATCGTGCCAGAAGGCGCGTTCCCCGGGCTGAGCGAAACTGGATGGGATAGTATCGGGATTGATCCCAGCGACCTCTTGCCGATAGTTAGACAGGCAGAAAAGCAAACAGAGGATATTGTTCAGATTTTCCTGGACAGGGAGTAGACTGGTGAGCCAGGTCAATGATGAAATCCGCCGTCTCGAAGAAGAAGTCCGCTTTTTGCGTGAAGAAAGAAGAAAGGCTGTGGACTCCCTGGAGATGGCCGCCAGTCTTGGCAGATTTGACAGGTCCCTGGGAGAGAATCTCAACTCCGGCTTCATCTTAAAAGAAACAGCAACAAAACTGAAGACACTCATCAGGTTCAAGGCCCTGTCCTTTTACCTGGTAGACGAGAGCGACAATTCCTTTTACCGGGCTTACTGTGATCCCGGGGATTACAGTCAGTTTTTCCATCAGGAAGTCAGCCAGCTTATTGACAACCATACCTTTGCCTGGATTCTCAATCGCACCGGGCCGGTAATTTTGCCCTGCATGAACCGAAAGGAAAACTTCCTCCTGCGCTCTCTGAGCTCGCCCTCAAGGATTAGAGGCATGTTTGTGGGTATTCTTGACCAGGAAAAGATGAGCATCCCGGACACCAGTTATTCACTTGTATCCATTGTGCTTTTATCCAGCGCTTCTGCCCTTGAAAGCATCGAAACATACAACCACATGCGTAAGCTCAACCAGGAGCTTGAAAATTACGCCCAGCACACCGAGCGCCTCTACCAGGATGTTTTCGAAAACGCCCCGGTAGGTATTTTCTGGACCAGTCCTGATGGCCGTTTTCTCAAGGTCAATCCGTGCTGCGCCAGGATAACAGGCTTTGAATCGCCTCAGGAGATGATGCAGGAATTTCATGACATGGGTGAAAAGCTGTATTTAAACCTTTCAGACAGAGAGAATCACCTGACACTTCTTGGTAAACACGGCCATGTCCAGAACAGTGAAATTCTTCTTAAGCGCCGGGATGGAAGGCCTTTCTGGGCTTTGATAAGCATAAGGGCGGTTCGCAACCAGGACAGTCAGGTGGTTTACCACGACGGCTTCCTTCTTGACATTACAGAACGCAAGCAAGCTGAGGAGGAAAAGGAGAAGCTTCAGGCCCACCTGCTGCATGTTCACAAGCTGGAGTCAGTCGGCACTTTGGCAGGAGGAATTGCACATGATTTTAATAACCTGCTCCAGGCAATGGGGGGAAACATCGAACTGGTGCTCCAGGACAAGAGCGAGGACAATCCAGATGTGGAGAGGCTGAAGATTGTGGCCCAATCCATCGACAGGGCGGCCCAGCTGGTCAAGCAGCTTCTTCTTTTCAGCCGGAAGGCAAAAACTCAAAGAAAAATGGTGGACCTGAACCAGGAAGTAAAAAGGGCTGTTTTGGTTCTGGAAAGAACCATCCCCAGGATGGTGGAAATCAAGCTTGACCTTGATAGAAATCTCAGGATGATCAAGGCCGATCCGGTTCAGGTGGAACAGGTCCTGCTTAACCTGGGTTCCAACGCCAGCTGCGCCATGCCTGATGGAGGCAGGTTGGTGATTAAAACTGAAAACATTTCCCTGGATCAAAAATTTGTCAAAAACCATATGGAGGCCAAAACTACAGAGTATGTCCTGTTAACTGTCTCTGACACCGGCACCGGCATGGACAAGGAAACCGTAAAGCATATTTTTGATCCTTTTTTTACCACCAAGGAAGTAGGCAAAGGAACCGGACTTGGTTTGGCTTCTGTTTACGGGACTGTTAAAAACCATAAAGGTCATATCGTCTGCTCCAGCAAACCGGGAAAAGGGACCACCTTCAAAATATACTGGCCTGTTGCCATTAAAGGAATAGATGATAGTACTGATGAATCAGGTTCATCATTGTCCGGCGGGAACTAAACCATCCTGGCAGTTGACGATGAGGAGGATATCAGGAATCTGACCAGGGACACTCTCCAGTCCATGGGCTATAAAGTTGTCCTGGCTGTCAACGGAGAAGAGGCTCTGAAAGTGTACTCGAAACATAAGGATTCAATTGATCTGATAATTCTGGACCTGAATATGCCCGGCATGGGGGGGCATAAGTGTCTCAGAGAGCTGCTGCGGATTAATCCCGCAGCCAAGGTGCTGATAGCCAGTGGTTATTCAGCTCTCGGCCAGGCAGGAGAATCCCTTGATTCAGGAGCTGCCGGGTTCCTGGGCAAACCCTTTCAGACCATAGAACTCCTGGCAATAATCCGCCAGATCCTTGACAACTCTGATAACAACTCAGGAAAGCCTGAAACTTCCGTGAAGTGACCTTTTTTCCTGATATGGGAACAGCAGCCTATTCGAAAATAATGGTTTTTTTGCCAAAGATAAAGACCCGGTCATCGAATACAAGCTTAAGGGCCTTTGCCAGAACCTGTTTTTCCACATCACGGCCGGCCTGAGCCATGTCAAGAGCGCTGAAAGTATGGTTGATGGGAATCACCCCCTGGGTGATTATGGGACCGTCATCCAGCTCATCATTCACGAAATGGGCGGTAGCCCCGATGATCTTCACACCCCGTTCATAAGCCTGCTTATAGGGTGCGGCACCGATAAAGGCCGGCAGAAATGAATGGTGAATATTTATTATCCGGTGAGGGAACTGTCCAACAAAGGATGAACTCAGAATCCGCATGTACTTGGCCAGAACCACATACTCCGGATCATATTCTTTGATAATTTCCAGAATATCGTGTTCATGTTCTTCCCTGTTTCTTCCTTCATGAGGCACATGGTGATAGGGAACCCCGAAGCCTTCCACCAGATCCCGTAGTCCATGGTGATTACTGACCACCGCCAGAATATCCATTCCCAGTTCACGATACCTGGCCCGGATCAGCAGGTCACCAAGACAATGCGGTTCTTTGGTGACCATGACCACAACTTTTTTTTCACTTTTTGGTGAAATCCTGATCAGTACATCGGGAAGGCGGCTGCTGATGGCCGCTGCCAGTATACTTTCGTCAATGTCCCCGGAAAACTCGGTTCGCATGAAAAAACGTCCATGACCAGGATCAACAAACTCGTTGTTCTGTTCAATATTCAGCCCGAACTCATATAACACACCACTGATGGAATGGATCAGACCCATTCTGTCCCGGGCTTCAATAAGTAAGTGATAGGTCATGTTACTGGGATGCAGTTCAGACTGGTGGTAAAATTGTGGCGCGCCTGGGAGGATTCGAACCCCCGGCCAAGAGCTTAGAAGGCTCCTGCTCTATCCGACTGAGCTACAGGCGCAGAAAGGTTTGTCAATATTTTACGTAATCTGAAATTTTTAAATAATACCTCATCGCTGGTCAAGAATATTTTTCAAGGAAAAACCCTTTTTGGCCTAAAGCTCAATGAATCACAAAACTGATTTCAGACAAGGGTCTTTTTTTTGATTCCGGACTAAACAGTTTCCATCCGGAAAGAAAGACTTTCCGGATGGAAACTGTTGGTTTTTTTCCGGAAACGAGGAGTTTTTTCTTTTGGCAAGGAAATCAAGCAATTATGAGGAGGCGTATCTTAATACGTTGACGAATAATTGTGCAGATTGACACCGCCAAAAGGAAAAAGAACCGTT
>PWNK01000127.1 GCA_003557865.1 Desulfonatronovibrio sp. | reverse complement strand
CTGGCCGAGGAAACAGCAGATGATACATCGTTGGACCAAGGGCCTGTCTGGATCATCGACCCCCTGGACGGGACCACCAATTTTGCCCATAAGATACCTTTCGTGGCTGTTTCCGTGGGACTGTGGACCGGATCGGACGTGGACCTGGGCATCATCTATCTGCCCATAATTAATGAAATGTTCTGGGCAGCCAGAGGCAAAGGGGCCTACTGCAACGGGCAGGCAATAAAGGTATCCGGGACCGGGACTCTGGAGCCGGCCCTGATTGCCACGGGATTTCCTTATTCAGTGCTCAAGGAAATCGAAATGATCATCAAACACATGAAAAACGCCCTGGTCAGTACCCGGGGGGTGCGCAGATGCGGCTCCGCGGCCATCGACCTGGCCTACACCGCTGCCGGACGCTTTGACGCTTTTTACGAAATTGGCCTCAATCCCTGGGATACTGCAGCCGGGGTATGTCTGATTAAGGAAGCGGGAGGAATGGTCTCCACCTTTGACCAGGGTCCCTACAGGCCGGGCATGCGGGAGATCCTGGGCTCCAATGGCCTGATCCATGACCGGATGTCCCGGCTGCTGACCACTGGAATTTAGCTGAGCAAAGCGTTTCTGCCCGAGAATATGATTGACAGCGGAAGAGGTCGTATATAAGATTATGCGATTACGGGAAGTGGCGCAGCCTGGTAGCGCACCTGCCTTGGGAGCAGGGGGCCGCTGGTTCAAATCCAGTCTTCCCGACCATAAAAATCAATGGGTTACGGTGAAAATCGTAACCCCTTTTTTATTGCCGCCAAAGGCCACGGTGCAGACGGTAATCCCAAAGAGTTCAAGCTGAATAACAGGGTTGGCAATGGCGTTCTCCACTCTTTTCATTTCCGCGGAGGCTCGCCTGCCGGGGCTGCTGACTTCCAGGGGATATCATCGCGCCTCCTGCCAGGCTTCGCTGTTTAGTTCGTCATACCGGGCAATATGCGACCAGGCCTCTTCGGCCGTTTCCACGTAGTTGAAAATATGCAGATCATGAGCAGAAATGGTTCCTTCCTCAACCAGAGCCTCGAAGTTAATGATCCTCTGCCAGAAATCCCTGCCGAACAGAAGCACGGGCATGGGCTTAATTTTATGAGTCTGGATCAGGGTCAGGGCCTCAAAAAGTTCATCCAGGGTTCCGAACCCTCCAGGGAAGGCCACCAGAGCCCTGGCCCTGATCAGAAAGTGCATCTTGCGGATGGCGAAATAGTGAAACTGAAAGCAGAGCTCAGGGGTTATGTACTCATTGGGTGCCTGTTCGTGGGGCAGGACAATATTCAGTCCAATGCTCTTGGCCCCTGCTTCATCCGCTCCGCGGTTGGCCGCTTCCATTACTCCGGGGCCTCCTCCGGTCACAATGACGTGCGTGTTTCTGCCTCCTTTCTGACACCGCCGGGAAATGATGGCTGCCAGCTTTCTTGCCTCCTCGTAATACCTGCTGTTGTTCACGGCCCTGCGCGCCCTGGAAAGACTGCTGTTCAGGTCGGGATCAGCCGGATTTTCTTTGACTGCCTCAGCGGTCCTGCGCAGCTGCTCATCAGCGGTTTCCCGGTCCTGGAGGCGGGCGCTGCCGAAGATGACCACTGTGGATTCAATACTGTTTTTCTGCATAAGCAATTCAGGCTTGAGCAGCTCCAGCTGGAGCCGCACAGGGCGCAGCTCAGGCTGCAGAATAAAATCATCATCCATGAACGCCAGGCGGTAGGCGGGAGACTCAGTCTGTACGGTGACCACGGTCCGCTGGGACGCGGCTGCGTCATCTTGGGCGGATGGAAAGATCTTTTTCTTATTAACACTGGACATGGCAATATTGCTCCTGAAGAATTTTAAATGGCAGTTCAAGCCAGGATTATGATTTGCAAGCTTCAAGCGGGAAAATATCAACCCCGGTCAAGAGAAAGCCTGAAATCTGATTTTGAGAAAAAATTGAGGTTAAAAATTTTTGCTGATTGAATCAACCTGAAAACAGTTGATAAATTCAGGTTGATATTTTTTGGAGTTCCCATTAACATTCATATACCTCAGCTGATGCGTATCTATCTGAAATTATTCAACAGTGACACTTATGGAGGTTTGTTGATGAGTGAAAAACGGGACGCCTTTGTCCAGATAATCAAGGCCAGGATTGATGAATGGAATGCTGAAATAGATCGGCTGCAGGCCAGGGCTGAACAGGCAGAGGCTGATGTCAGGATTGAGTATGATGATCAGATCCAGGAATTGAAAAACTACCGGGACGATGCCCGCAAAAAACTCTCCCGGCTGCAGCAGGCTGGTGAAGGCGCCTGGGAAGACCTCAAGGCAGGGGTTGAACTGTCATTTGAGGCCATGAATCAGGCTGTGAGCTCGGCCAGAAAGAGGTTTAAGTAAGTGCCTTCATCTTTCTCAATCTTGATAATTTCCATGATGTCTTGAAAAACCCCCCGCCCTGGAGTTCTGGCAGCAGGTTTTCACCTTACTCCCGCTCTTAACTTAAAAAAAGGGTTGCAGACCTTAAATCTGCAACCCCTTGAAATCATGGTGCCCCCGCCAAGATTCGAACTTGGGCTAACCAGGATTAGGAATCCTGTGCTCTATCCTACTGAGCTACGGGGGCCGTAACCTTGAATAATTATTAACTCTTGATCAGGCTGTCAACTGAAACTTAAACCCCGCTGTCCGAAAGGAGACCCTTGAAGCACATTATTGATTTTCAGAAAATCAGGACACCCGTTATTTATACCCTGCTGCAGATCCCCGGGTTTCTTTTTCTGGGCATTATTCTTGTGCTGGCCAATGAAAGAGGCTGGATAACCGCCTTGACAGCCTGGATGGTCATCAGCGCCTGGGCGATCAAGGATGTTTTTTTCTATCGTTTTTACAAAAAGGCCCTGAGCCATAGCCCCAAAAACATTATTGCCCGGCTTCACGGCTCCTGCGCTGTGGTCAAAACCACTCTTGATCCCGTGGGGCAGGTGGCGCTCAGGGGAGAAATCTGGAGAGCCGAAAGTACTGACGGACAGGTCCACCAGCCCGGAGAGAGGGTAGTGGTCGAAGGCAACAGAGGGCTGACCCTGGAAGTCAGAAAAAAATAAACCAGGAGCCTCACCTTGAATACTTTGAGAAAAAGATATCCAGTTCCCGCATATATATTTCCCGGCTGTCCATGAAACCGGAGTTGTGACTTCCCCGGATGCGGGTGAAATACCTGGGCTCAGGAGCAGACTCCCAGAGTTTCAGGCCATGCGCCAAGGGAATGATCTCATCATCCTGGCTGTGTATGATTTTTATGGGAGATGATATCTCTTTCAGCTTGCCTCTGGTGTCGTACTCGAACCTGGAAAGGAGTCTCACCGGGAGAAAAAAGAACATCTCCGAACCAAGGTCCGGGACGCTGGTAAAGGTGGACTCCAGAATTACTCCGGCCGGATTGGTCTGCGCTGCCAGGTCGGCCGCCACCGCGCCGCCCAGGGAGCGCCCGAAAATGAATATCCGCTCAGGTTCAATGTTTTTATCCTTTACCAGATAGTCCCATGCGGCCCTGGCGTCCTGGTAGGTCTTTTTTTCACCCGGACTCCCCGAACTTTTTCCATAGCCCTGATAGTCGAAAATCATGACTGACATGTCCATGGAGTTAAGGAGTTCGATGGTCTGCAGGCGGTGAGAAATATTGCCGGCGTTTCCGTGACAGAAAAGAACAACTCCCCGCTCATCCTCAGCAGGGACAAACCAGGCGTGAATCATTTCATTGCCCGCTTCCAGAAAAATGTCTTCAAAAAGCAACCCCCTGTGTGACGGATCAGCTTCAACCTCTGAAAATGGAATGTACACCATGCGGTGCTGGAAGAAATACAGGTATCCCGCAAGAACCAGATACACAAAGAAAACTATCCCCAGGATGGAAACCAGTGCTTTAATCATCTGTCTGACCACAGGATAATGTTTAAAAACCACATGCCCCTGAACCTGTTTTTCCGGGCCGGACCTGGTTTAGATATGGACGCCGGAAGTACCAGATACTCAGGACCCTGCCCGGAAATGTGTTCATGCCCGCTATCTTGAGCCAGGCTGAGCAACCTGTCAATCCTGTCCTTTGACCTGGGATGAGTCCTGAGAATTGAGGGCAGGTCCGTCTTTTTCCCGGGCATGAACACCCCGGAAAGCCATCCTGGCGAGGTGTACTCCAGCTTGGCCAGGGCCATGGCCAGACCTTGTGGGTCCTGGGTAAGCATGGCTGCGTCCGTGTCCGCGTCAAACTCCCTTGTTCTGGAAAGGGCCAGCTGCATGACGGTGCTGATGGTGGGGGCAAGTATCAGGGTGATGATAATCCACCAGGATATGTGGTAGCCTTCCATAAGAATAAGAGGCAGGTTGATAAACAGCAGTATCTGCCCCCCCAGGGCCAGAATTGCGGTCATTCGGCTGACCACGTCAGCGATATTCATGATTGTCAGGTCGTTGTTTCGAATATGGCTTATCTCATGGGCCATGACAGCCCTGAGTTCCCTTAGATTGAGGGTTCTCAGGAGCCCGTCGGTAAGGGCGATTACTGGACTTTTTCTGTCTCCCATGGAAAAGGCATTTACCGAGAGACTCGGAATATAAAAAAGGGCAGGATCATTACCAAGCCCTGCCCTGCGGCTCAGAACCTGCAAGTTCTGATAAAGCACCGGAGCCTGTTCTGGCCTTAAAAGCCTAGCCTTGTACACCCGCAGCAGCATCGGCCAGGTTGATAATCTGGATGAGATGATTAACACTGCAGCACCAGTGACAAATGCCCAGACTACTCCTGTTGATCCGGCAATCAGCCAGCCCAGAAGGGCCAGGATCAGGGACATGGCGGAGATGATCATCAGGGACTGGATGAAATTGAGCCATTTGCGGTTTATGTAGCTGCGGGCATTCATAGGTTGCATATATCTGGCAGCTATTTTGTTTTCATCCGGAAACGGTTCTTTTTCCTTTTGGCAGTGTCAATCTGCACAATTATTCGTCAACGTATTAAGATACGCCTCCTCATAATTGCTTGATTTCCTTGCCAAAAGAAAAAACTCCTCGTTTCCGGAAAGAAAACCAACAGTTTCCGCATCCGGAAAGAAAGACTTTCCGGATGGAAACTATTTATTTTACTGCCTGATAGTTGAGAAGCTCTCTGGCAAAGCCCTGAGCTTTATGCTAATTTTTCCAGACATTAACAGCATTTATCTTCGTATTTGGCCGGCACGGGTTTATTCTCCTTGACTTGGCAAGTGATACCCATTTAAAAATATCGCCTTGAGAATACATAACCTGCCCGGGAATCATGTCCGGATTACAGCTTTATTCAGGCCGCATTTTTTGCTATTCTGGTTATTTTCCATTATCGCGTCAGAAAACTTCGGGTATGTTTTACATTACCCTGATCACATTATTAAAGCCTTATTAAGAGGAGTCAAATGAAGCCCAGCAAAATGCCTTCGGATCTGGCACAACCCGTAATCAGCGATAACGCCCGGACAGTCCTGAACAAAAGATATCTGCGCAAGGGCACTGATGGTCAGCCTGTTGAAGATTTCAGAACAATGTTCTGGAGGGTGGCCTCGAGCATCGCCAATGAAGAGAAAAAATACAAAAAATCCCGGTACAAGGCTGATGAGCTGGCTCATATTTTTTACAGATTGATGACAGACTACAAGTTTCTGCCCAATTCCCCCACCCTGATGAACGCCGGGACTGACCTGGGACAGCTGGCCGCCTGTTTTGTTCTGCCCGTGGGCGACTCCATGGAGGAAATTTTTGATGCCATTAAATACGCTGCCCTTATCCACAAATCAGGAGGCGGCACAGGGTTTTCTTTTTCCAGGCTGAGACCCAGGGACAGCCGGGTGGGCTCAACCGGAGGTATTGCTTCAGGTCCCATTTCCTTCTTGAGAATTTTTAACACCGCCACAGAACAGGTCAAACAGGGAGGCACCAGGCGAGGGGCCAATATGGGCATCCTGCGTGTTGATCACCCGGACATTATTGATTTTATCAGGGCCAAAGAAAGGGACGGGGACCTGAACAACTTTAACCTTTCCATAGGCTTGACTGAACAATTCATGCAGGCCGTGGAAAATGATCAGGACTACCCTCTTCTGGCTCCTCATACCGGCAATGAAAAAGGCAGGCTCAAGGCCAGGGAGGTTTTTTCACTTCTGGTGCAAAAGGCCTGGGAAAGCGGTGATCCGGGCATAATATTTCTGGACAGAATCAACCGGGACAATCCCACTCCAGATCAGGGGGAAATTGAGAGCACCAACCCCTGCGGTGAACAGCCCCTGCTTCCTTACGAGGCCTGCAATCTCGGCTCTGTTAATCTGGACAGGTTTTTTGATCCCAAATCATCAGACGGCATTGACTGGGAAAAGCTGAAGGCCGTCATTCATCTCAGCGTTCGCTTCCTGGACAATGTTATTGACGCCTCAAGGTATCCACTGGAGCAGATCACTGAGATGGTCCACAAAAACCGTAAGATCGGTCTCGGGGTAATGGGCTGGGCAGATCTTCTGTTCCAGCTGAAGATCCCTTATGACAGTCATCGGGCTCTCATTCTGGCTGAAAAGATCATGGAATTCGTGAACAAGGAGTCCAAGTCCGCGTCAAAAACCCTGGCCGAGGAGAGAGGACCTTTCCCGGCCTATGATCAGTCTGTTTATGCCCGGCACAATCTTGGCCCCTACAGGAATGCCACCACCACAACCATCGCTCCCACCGGAACACTGTCCATTATTGCCGGCTGCTCATCAGGGGTTGAGCCCCTTTTCGCCTTGAGCTTTGTCCGTCAGGTTATGGATGGAGAAAGACTGGTGGAGGTAAACCCCCATCTGGAAGAAGCTCTGAAAACAAGCCGGAGTCACAGTGTCAAGCTCATGGAAGAAATCAGCCATAAGGGCAGCATCAAGACAATGACTTTTCTGGACCAGGAAATCCGGGATGTCTTTGTCACCTCCATGGATATCTTGCCTGAGTATCATTTGAAAATGCAGGCGGCGTTTCAAAAATTCACGGACAACGCTGTTTCCAAGACAGTCAATCTCCCAAACCAGGCAACCCGGGATGATATCTGGGGGATTTACTGGATGGCCTATGAACTGGGATGCAAAGGGGTGACAGTCTACCGGGACGGATGCAAAAGCTCTCAGGTCCTGTGCACCGGAGATGGTCAAAAGTCCAGGGAAAAGGAACAGGAAGGCAGGAAAAAGGTCAGGGAAAGGCCTGAAGTTGTCTACGGTTTTACCCAGAAAGTTCGTACAGGTCTGGGAGAACTCTACCTGACGGTCAATGAAGTGGACGGAAAACCCTTTGAGGTCTTTGCCACCATAGGGCGTTCCGGGCGCTCCATTACGGCCAAGGCCGAGGCTATCGGAAGGCTTGTCTCTCTGGCTCTGCGCTCAGGTATAGATGTTCGGGACGTGGTCAAGCAGATCAAGGGCATCGGAGGGGAACACCCGGTTTTCCAGAAAAAAGGCCTTTTATTGTCCATCCCGGATGCAGTTGGATGGGTCCTGGAAAACAGGTATCTCCAGGGAGAAAAAAAGAGCGGGAACCACGTCGACCTTCAGCGGCCCCTGTGCCCTGACTGCGGGCAGGAGCTGGTTTTTCAGGAAGGCTGTTTTGTGTGCGGCGCCTGTGGATACACCAAATGCGGCTAAGGCATGTTTTATAGCGCAGCATATTTTTGATCACTATTCAGTTGCCCGCAGCCGGGCAACGCCGGAAATGACCGAATTCGGGGAAAATAAAGACATGGGTAATAATCAACCCGGTTTGAACAGGGATATGGAGCTTGTCCTCAAAGTCATCAAGCTGCTTTCGGCCAGGAACCTGCCCCTGAATCAGAAGCTTGACCAAAGCCTGGGCATGATCCTTGACGGGATTAATGCTGAAAACGGATCTATTATGATCAACTCTGATGACCGCACTGAACTCAAGGTCTGGGCAGCCACCAATAAAAGAATAATCGGCAAGAAACAGGGTGTATCCACTGAATCAATATCCGGACAGACCTTTCTGTCCAGCCAACCAGTGCTTATCAAAAACATCAATGACCATCCCCAGTTTGCTCCAAAGTCCAGGCCGGGCAACTACAGGACCAACTCACTCATATCCGTGCCTCTCAAGAACGATGCGGGAGACACCGCCTTCGGGGTCATCAACGCTTCGGATCACAGACTGGACTCATCCTTCAGCCGGAATGATCTCAATCTTCTGCTGGATTACTCGGCATGGATTTCTCCTATACTCAACAGCTCCCTGCTCATGGAAGATCTGAAAAGGGAAAAGGAGAAATACAGACAGCTGAGCTTTGAGCTGGAAATCAAGCAAAAAGAGCTGATGATCTCCACTGCCGAACGATCGGAGCTTGTGCAGATGGTGGTTCATGACTTTAAAAGCCCCCTTTCAGCGGTTATCTCCAACCTGGAACTGCTGTCTTATATGGAAATGAGCAGGGATCAGAGGCCGGTCATTGCCACCGCCCTGGATGGATCCCAAAAGCTTCTGGAGATGATCAATGACTTCCTGCAGCTGGCCAGGCTTGATCAATGGCAGGAATCAGATCAGACAGATGACATCTTCATCAAAGACATGGTGCAGCAGGAGGTTGAGAACATACTGCCCACGGCCAAAGCAAAATCCATTTCCGTGGAAGTCATCTCAGACCATGACCTAAAGGTCAGAGCCCATAACAGCATGCTTCATCATTTGCTGAACAACCTCCTGACCAACGCTGTCAAATATACCCCTGACAATGGAACGGTGAAAATTTCCTGGATTCCAAAACAGGCCAAAAGAATCACGGATAAATGCAGCAGTATTGTTGAACTCTGCGTCGAGGACTCTGGTCAGGGGGTTCCGGACCAGATGAAAAAAGCAATCTTTGAACGGTTTTACAGGGCAGCAGGCAGCAGTCATATTCAGGGGACAGGGGTCGGGCTTTACATCAGCAACCGTATCGCAAACCTCATGGGCGGCAAGATCTGGGTAGAAGACGCCGTGCCCCACGGCAGCAGATTCTGCGTAACCATGCCCTCTGCAGAGGTTGGTCATGCTCGGTAAAGACCAGCTGATTCTTGTGGTTGACGATATCGGCCCCGCAAGACAGACCATCCTGAACATCCTGAATGTCCTGGGCTACAAGAATACCATCCAAGCCGCCGACGGCAGGCAGGCCTGGGAACAGCTTGAATCCCACGAGAATGTCGGGCTTGTCATTTCGGACTGGAAAATGCCTCAAATGTCCGGCATTGAACTGCTGGCCAGGGTCAGGAGCGATCTTCGCTGGAAAAACCTGCCCTTTTTTCTGGTCACCTCCAAAAGTGAATCCGAAGACGTCGCCCAGGCCACTGATATTGGGGCTACAGGATATATGGTCAAGCCTTTGAACCTGCCCATCCTGAAAAACAAGCTTGAAACCCTGTCCGGGAAGACCCAGGGAGAAAGTCTCAAGGAAACTGTTGTCCGGGCCGGCATGTACAGAGACAAGAAAGACCTGGAAAAGGCCAAAACTTTACTGTTCAGCTTCCTGAAAGAAAATCCTGATTTCGAATCCAGGATCTGCCTGGAGATAGGGCTCATCCTGGAAGAGGAAGGTTTGTGGGCTGAAGCGGAAAGGATTTCAGAAAGAGCACTGAAACAAAGCCCGGAAATGTCCAGAGCGCTGTTTCTAAAAGCCAGGATGCAGGGCATGCAGGGCAAATGGGAACAGAGCATAAAAACCATGCAGGATGCCCTGAATATTAATCCCAGAAACGCTGAATTCCTCATCTATCAGGGAACAGCCTGTCTTCATCTCAAAAATCTCGTCCAGGCAAAATCAAAGTTCATGACAGCACTCAACATTTATCCCAAAGACATGGATCTGAAGCAGACCGTGTGGAACACCTATCTGAAGCACGGCCTGGTGGAGCAGGTCCAGATTGACTTTGGAGCTGTCCTCTTTGAATCCCTGACCCCTGAAACCCTGAACAACATGGCAATTATCCTGCGCAAGAAAAACATGCTCAGAGATGCATTGCTGGTTTACAAACAGGCTCTTAAAAAAGACAGGGACAATCCAAGGATATTGTATAACATCGCCAGTGCTTATTCCAAGGAAGGCAATAAAACCATCGCCAGAAAATACCTCCAGAAAGCCCTGGAGATCAAACCCGACTTTAACGAAGCCCTGCAACTGCTGGAAAATCTTGACCAGGAAAAGGAAACCCAGGATTCATGATCAGAGTCAGACATCTTTCTCATTCCTTTGGTCGCTACTGGGCCCTGAAAAATATCACCTTCTCCCTGGAAAAGGGTGATTTTCTTTTTTTGACCGGCGCATCCGGGGCTGGCAAAACCACCCTGATGCGCATCCTGCACGGCAGCATCCCCCTGCAACGGGGCATATCCCAGATCGCGGGTTTTGACCTGGGGACAATTACTCCGGGCAAGCTTCATCAGTTGAGACGTCAGGTAGCCATTGTCTTTCAGGATTTTCGAATCCTGTCCGAGCGGACTGTCTGGGACAATGTAGCCCTTCCTCTGGTGGTCAAGGGAATGGTCAAAACTCAGGTTCAGAAAAGGGTCCGGGCTGTTCTCAGAGGACTGCGCCTGGACAAGAAATCATGGTGCCTGTGCAGGGAAATCTCCGGAGGGGAACAGCAGAGGGTCGCCGTGGCCAGGGCCGTTGTGGTCAATCCCAAGGTTCTGCTGGCTGACGAGCCAACCGGAAACCTGGATCGAAACCTGGCCATGCAGCTCATGGATGTCTTCAGACAGTTTCATGTCCACGGAACGACCATTGTTTTTGCCACCCACAATGAAGACCTTATCAAAAGCCAGCACAACGCTAAGATCCTGTCTCTCAAGGAGGGGGCCGTAGTTGATGCCAACTGGCCTCTGGAGGAAAGCGAAGCATGATGATGCTCGGACATCTTTTATACCTGGGCCTGGTCAACCTCGGGCGCAACAAGTGGGCTCAGGTTTTCACCATTGGAGCGGTGGTCTTTGTTTCTTTCCTGGCAGGACTTTTCCTGTTGCTGCTGTATAATATTAACTTGGCAGTGACCTCGACCCAGGATAAATTTCAGTATCAGGTCTATTGGGAAAAGGGGCTGCCCGAGCAGGATGTTGCCGGTCAGTGGGAAGAGATCAGGTCCTGGGATATTGTTTCCCTGAAGACCTTTACCCCGGAACAGGCCCTGCAGGTCCTGGTGGACTCCATGGCCGGAGACTTTGACCCCGGACATCTTTCAAGGTCAAACCCCCTGCCTCCCACCGCCCTGGTTGAAATTTCCCTGGGGGTTGGAGACCCCGACCAGCTGGCGAAAGACACCCTGTACAGGCTTGAAGAGCTGCCCGGAGTAGAAAGGGTCAGTTACAATCCGCTGCAGATGGACATGGCCCGGACCTGGATGAGCATTACCTCCAGGATATTCTGGCCGCTTATCGGCTTCATGTTTGTCATCACCTGCCTTGTGGTGGCCAACACCCTCAAGCTTAACCAGATAAACCGCAGGGAAGAGGTTGAGATTCTGTCCCTGGTTGGCGCAAGTTCATGGTACATCCAGTTTCCGCTGCTGATTACAGGAGCGCTCCAGGGCCTACTGGGTGGACTATTGTCTATTCTGCTCCTTAAAGGACTTCAAGTGATGATCAAAGACTTGTTATTCTTTCCCCCTCTCTGGATCAGGATAGAATTTCTTCCTCCATTATACACTGTTTCTCTTTTGAGCGCCCTGACCGGGGTAGGTATCCTGAGCAGCTTTCTGGCTCGAAGCAAAGATTAGGGTATCTGATTTACCATGGAATTTGTTTAACCTCAGCCTTAATGGCCTGTCTGGGGCCAAGGTTACGGTGAGTAGTTGCAGATTAAGGATGACTGATGCAAGGCTGCGGACCTAAGAACTCAGGGCCTGAAAACTGGGCAGGAACAACCCAGGGCAGCCTGGAGCTGGACCTGGCCGGAAAAAAATGGGTGATCGCCAAAGCAGGCAGTCTTGAGGAGCTGTGGGATAAGATGACCGGGGACAGTCCCCGGGATGAGGATTTCATCCCTTATTGGGCAGAGGTCTGGCCTGCATCAAAAGTCCTGGCGGCTCATATTGCCCGGTGCAGAAAGTTCCTGTCCGGACGGACATGCCTTGATCTGGGATGCGGCCTTGGGGTAACCTCTCTTGTGGCCGGGTCTCTGGGAGCCCGGGTTGTGGCCATGGACATTCAGTTCCCGGCCCTTGTTTTCGCCGGCAAAAACGCTGTGCTGAACAAGGTCGCTTTCCTGAGCCGGGTTTGCATGGACTGGAGAAAACCTGCTTTCAAACCCCAAACTTTCGACATCATATGGGCTGCGGATATTCTCTATGAAACCAGATTTTGCAAGCCTCTGGCCGCCCTTATGAAACAGTGCCTCAAGCCGGGTGGAAAAATCTGGATAGCTGATCCTGAAAGAAATCTGTCCCCAAAGATATGGGAATCTTTTCAAGAGAGCGGTTTCCTGGTCAATGAAATCAGCAGGGAAGAAGCCTGGTTGGACTCAAGCAGGGCCTCTGTCAGGCTGCTGGAATTGACACCCGGACACCGCTGGAGTTGATCTTCACCGGAAGGTGCAGAAATGACAGGACCTTATGGGTGCAGTATTGATAATGTTTTAAACCCGGAGGATTGAGATGGGCAAGACTATTCGGTTCGGAGTTTCCCTGGATATTGACCTGCTGACCAGGTTTGATGAACTGTGCGATGAAAGAAGTTACCAGACAAGGTCGGAAGCCATAAGAGACCTTATCCGCAACGCTCTTGTTCAAAAACAGTGGGAAGAAGAGGATCAGGAAACCATCGGGGTTTTGTCTCTGGTTTATGACCATCACCAGAGTGATCTTTCCCAGAAGCTGACCGAGATACAGCATCAGTCTCTGGATGTTGTGGTTACTTCCATGCATATTCACCTGGATCATCATAACTGCCTTGAGGTTCTCATCCTCAGGGGTCCGGGCAGATCCATCAGGGAGACATCGGAAAAGCTCATCTCCACCAAGGGGGTGAAGCACGGAAAGGTCAACCTGACTACCACCGGCAAAGATATCGCCTGATGCAGGACGTTCAGAACGGCCCTTCAGAGGTGCTCATGCCCATTGACCGGGTGGGGGTTAAAAACCTGAAGGTTCCCCTGCTGGTCCAGGACCGTTTTCAAGGCAGCCAGCATACCATTGCAGATGTTGATCTGTGCGTTGATCTCCCTGCCAGATTCAAAGGCACGCACATGAGCCGGTTTCTCGAAGTCATCAGCTCCTGGTCCCAGATACTTAACAGTGATAGCTTAAGGGAACTGCTGAGGGATGTGCGGCACAAGCTTGAGGCCCAAAGCGCGGTCCTCCGCTTTGACTTCCCTTACTTTTATACCTCCAGGGCTCCAGTGAGCGGACGCGAATTTGTTATTGATTTCCCCTCATATCTTTGCGGCAAGCTTTCAGGCCAGGATGTGGATATGGTTCTCGGGGTGGAGGTCCCGGTAATGACCGTCTGCCCCTGCTCCCTGGCCATAAGCAGGCAGGGCGCTCACAGCCAGAGGGCCCTGGTGCGCATCAAATGCGGATTCAAAGGTCTTCTCTGGCTGGAGGAACTCATTGATATCGCCTCCGAGTCGGGGTCATCCCCGGTTTATCCTATTCTTAAAAGGTCAGATGAAAAGTTTGTCACTGAGTACGCTTTTTCCAGGCCCGCCTTTGTAGAGGACGTTGTGCGCAAGGCTGCCGCCCGTCTTGATGAGCACCGTTTAATCAAATGGTATGAAGTGGAGGTTGAAAGCTTCGAATCCATTCACAATCACAGCGCATACGCCAAAATATCCAGGCTTTAAAGGTCTCATTTCCGGGTTTGATTTTATTTACCCTTAAGGGTATGGTTCAACTCTTTATTTTTAATCCATCATTTTTCAATCTTTATGCCGGACACGGCGGATTACGGGAGTATTCTCATGGCGAAAAAAGGCATTTCTCCTGAAGAACTGCGCAAGGAAGCCCTGGAAACAGCCATCACCACCATTGAAAGAAAATTCGGTCAGGGATCTGTCATGCGCCTCTCTGATGATGCTCATCAGTCCATTCCTTTTATTCCCACCGGCTCCATAGGTCTTGATCTGGCCCTGGGCCTGGGGGGGATTCCCAGAGGCCGTGTCACTGAAATCTACGGACCTGAATCATCGGGAAAGACAACACTGGCCCTGCATATAATTGCCGAGGCCCAGAAGAAAGGTGGCGTGGCAGCCTTTATTGATGCAGAACACGCCCTGGACGTAACCTATGCCAGGAGGCTCGGAGTCAACACCGAAGAACTGCTCATCTCTCAGCCCGATTACGGGGAACAGGCTCTGGAAATTGCCGACCTGCTGGTCCGTTCCGGAGGAGTGGATGTTATTGTCATCGATTCGGTGGCCGCCCTTATTCCCCAGGCTGAACTTGAGGGAAGCATGGGCGAAACCCAGGTTGGGGGACAGGCCAGGCTCATGTCCCACGCCATGCGCAAACTTACCGGAACCATTCACAAATCCAAAACATCCCTGGTCTTTATCAACCAAATCCGCATGAAAATCGGGGCTGTGGGCTACGGCAACCCGGAAACCACTTCCGGAGGCAACGCCCTCAAGTTTTACTCTACAATCCGCATGGACATCAGGAAAATACAATCCCTCAAGGACAAGGAAGAGATCGTGGGAAACCGGGTCAGGGTCAAGGTCGTAAAAAACAAGGTTGCTCCTCCCTTCAGGGAAACCCAGTTTGATATCCTTTACGGGCTGGGAATATCCCGAACCGGAGAGCTGCTGGATATGGGCGTGGAACTCGGTGTCCTGGACAAGAGCGGATCATGGTTTTCCTACGGGTCGGAGAGGCTTGGCCAGGGCAAAGAAAATGTCCGGGCTTTTCTCCAGGACAATCCGGAGATGGCCCAGTCCATTGAAAAAGACCTGCTTACTCATCTCGGCGTGCTTGAGCCGGACAAGCCCGAGGAAAGCAAGGCAGCCTCGGAATCATAATCAGCCAGGAGATATTTGTGCCATCCTCATCCGAGATTAGAGATAAATTCCTAGAATTCTTTCAGGATAACGGCCATACGCTGGTCCCCAGTTCCTCCCTGGTTCCTAAGGACGATCCCACCCTTCTTTTCACCAATGCCGGAATGGTTCAGTTTAAAAAAATCTTTCTGGGCCAGGAAAAAACAGCCTACAAAAGAGCTGTTACTTCCCAAAAGTGTCTGAGGGTGGGCGGTAAGCATAATGACCTGGAAAACGTCGGCAGGACTGCAAGGCATCACACCTTTTTTGAAATGCTGGGCAATTTTTCCTTTGGAGACTATTTCAAAAAGGAAGCCATAGACCTGGCATGGAGATTTCTGACCGTGGAGCTTGGACTCAGTCCAGACCGATTGTTCATCACCATATACAGGGATGACGACGATGCCATGGAAATTTGGCAGAAAGTGGCCGGCGTTCCCCGGGACCGCATATTCCGCCTGGGAGAAAAAGATAATTTCTGGTCCATGGGAGACACGGGCCCATGTGGTCCGTGTTCGGAGATTCTCTATGACCAGGGTCAAAAAATGTCCTGCGGTCCAGATTGCGGCATAGGTGTTTGCGACTGTGACCGGTATCTGGAAGTGTGGAACCTGGTTTTCATGCAGTTCGACCGGGATCTTCATGGAAATCTTAACCCACTGCCCAGACCGAGTATAGACACCGGTATGGGACTGGAAAGGATCAGCGCTGTCTGTCAGGGAGTCTCTTCCAATTATGAAACTGATTTTTTCAGAGAATTAATTGATTACACCGCCAGAACGGCAAATCTTCCCCAAGGCCGCGGCCATGAAGACCAGGTGGCTTTGAGAGTCATTGCTGATCACTCCAGGGCATCGGCCTTTATGGTTGCCGACGGAATACTGCCCTCCAACGAAGGCCGGGGATACATTCTGCGCAGACTGATTCGAAGGGCGTACAGGTTTGGAAGAAACATAGGCATCCAGGGTCCCTTTCTTCACCAGGTCTGTATACAGGTTATCAGGGCCATGGGCAGGGCCTTTCCAGAGCTTGAACAGGCTCAAGGCTTCATGACCAAGGTCATAAAACAGGAAGAAGAACGTTTTGCCGAAACCCTGGATAAAGGACTTGTTCTTCTGGAAGATGAGATAAAAAAGCTTAAAGACGCTCAGCAAACCACCCTTCCAGGAGAAGTGGCCTTCAAACTTTACGACACCTACGGCTTCCCCCTGGATATTGTCAATGACATTGCCGGGAAAAACAACCTGGTGGTGGATGAAGAAGGCTACACCAGGCTCATGGAGCTTCAGAAAAAGAGAGCCAAGGCAGCCTGGAAGGGAGCGGACAATGAAAATGTTTTTGCTTACCTCAGCCAAAGCGCTGGACAGGATTTCCAGGTTGATTTTTTGGGGTACCGGGAGCTTTCTTCCACCGGCAGGGTAGTTTTTCTTCTGGACCCTGAGGGTTCTCCGGTCAAAAGCCTTGGTCAGGGTGAACAGGGTTGGCTTGTTTCTTCTTCCACACCATTTTACGGCGAATCCGGAGGACAGACCGGGGACAAAGGGCGGATAATCCTCAAAGAAGGCCGAGCAAAGGTGCTGGACACCCTGAAACCCCTGCCGGGGATTATCGTTCACCAGATAGAAATTACCTCGGGGAGCCTGGCTGTCGACCAGGAGATCCAACTGGTTGTTGATGAAGGCAAACGGGTTGCCATTGCCAGAAACCACACGGTTACTCATCTTCTTCACGCGGCCCTGCGCAGGGTCCTGGGCGATCATGTCCGTCAGGCCGGCTCCCTGGTTGAAGAAAACAGACTCAGGTTTGATTTCACCCATATCAAGGCAGTGGAAAGGGAGGAAATTGCCAGGATCGAAGAAGAGGTCAACGCCTCCATCCTGGCGGACATCCCCGTGGAAACCATGGAAATGGAACATGAACAGGCAGTCCGGCAGGGGGCCCTGGCCCTTTTCGGAGAAAAGTATGAGCATAAGGTCAGGGTGGTCTCTCTGGGAGACGTGTCCATGGAGCTGTGCGGCGGGACTCACTTAAAGTCAACCGGCCAGGCCGGAAGCTTCTGCATCGTCAGCGAAGGCGGGGTTGCCGCCGGAATGCGCAGAATTGAAGCCCTCACCGGATGGGCAGCCCTGAAATACTGGCAGGACAAGCGTGCCTGTATTGAATCACTCCAGAATATGCTTAAGGCCGGTCCGGATCAGCTGCTTGAAAAGGTCGTCGCCATCCAGGATCAGCTCAGGCAGCTTTCAAGGGAAAACAAGTCCCTCAAGGAAAAGCTTTCTGCTGAAGCCGGAAGCCAGCTGGCATCCTCGAGCAGAGATATTTCAGGAATCAATTTTATTGCCCGCATGATTGAGAACACCGACATGAACGGGCTGAGAAAAATAATGGACGACATCAGATCCAGGATGGAGTCAGGAATTGCCCTTCTGGCATCGCAGAACAAGTCCAAGCCCATGCTGCTGCTTTTTGTAAGCAAAGACCTGCATGACAGATTCACTGCACCCCAACTTATCAAGGACATCGCCTCAGAAATAAACGGCGGCGGCGGGGGGCGGCCGGACCTGGCCCAGGCAGGTGGTACCGATGCCGGGGGACTTGAAAGGGCCATGGCCAGGCTGGAGGCACTCCTGAACGAACAGCGCCAGGGTTTCTTTGAACCTGGTAGTTGATGAAACCAGCTGAAGACCAGACATCAGACAGAAACGCTGATCATCGGCCTCATGGGTTCCAGTGAAGCTTCCATCTGCCTGATATAAGCCTTGGAAACAGGTCCGGGCTGGATTGGTCCGGGGTGGCGCTGATCATGGCGGCAGGGTAAAGACCTGATCTGTCTGGCTTCGCGCAGATCGTGAACAAAATTTTTGGTGAGCCTGCCGGGTGAAGTAACATGTATGTCCTGGGAGCTATACTCAATTCCCAGGCCTTTCCATTTGAAGCCGTAGCTCCTGGAAACAGAGTTCATCCTGGACCCGGCCACTGCCTGCGGTCTCACGGAAGTCTTTCTGTCTACCAGGGCGTAGTGCTCAACAGGATTATGATGGACTAAGCTTGTAATCAGGCTCATATTGGGTAATTCTTGTATCTATTGACCATGGATTTTGGTTAACCCCAGCCTTGAAGGACTGCCTGGGGCTAAGGTTATGGTCAATAGTTACGAATGTTTTATTGTTTTGAATTCATATAGTTTATAATAACCTTAACGCCCCAGGCAAGCTTTTTATGCCTTCATTGGCCTGGATAGTTCAGGAAGCCATGCTAAACTCCATATTGAAAAAGAGAATTCTGATTCCGGACAAGGTCAGCGAACTGACCATCTACGCCCCGCATATTGCGGCCAAAGCCCGCCCCGGAAACTTCGTGGTCATCCGCCTGACAGCAACCGGGGAAAGAATCCCCCTGACCATAGCCGACAAAAACCCGGAAAAAGGAACAATCGTCATTGTTTACCTGGTCCTTGGAAAAACCACCGCGCTTCTGGATACATTCAAGGAAAAAGATGTTATCCTGGATCTCTGCGGAACATTGGGCAAGCCAACCGAGATCAGGACCCTGGGAGAGGTGGTCTGTGTCGGAGGGGGCACCGGCATAGCCGCCATGCACCATATTGCCAAGGGAAATTATGAAGCCGGCAATAGTGTCATCTCGATAATCGGAGCCAGAAGCAGGGATCTTCTGCTGTTCAAACCTGAACTGGAAACAATATCCTCCAGGGTCCTGGTGGCCACTGATGACGGCACTCTGGGACATAAGGGATTCGTCACCGAGGTTCTGGAAAAGTACCTGCAGGACAGCGATGCTGTCAAAGAAGTCGTGGCTGTGGGGCCTGTACCCATGATGAAGGCTGTTGCCAGGGTCACCGCTCCCTTCAAAGTCAATACCGTTGTCAGCCTCAATTCCATCATGGTTGACGGCATAGGCATGTGCGGAGCATGCCGGGTGAGCGTTGGCGGAGAAACCCGCTTTGCCTGCGTTGACGGTCCTGAATTCGAGGCCTCCAAGGTTGATTTTGATGAACTCATGTCAAGACTTGGCGCTTTCAGAGAACAGGAAAAAAAATCCATGGAACTCTTTACTGCCGGCAGGTTCTCATGACCAGGAAAAGAAAGCCAAGGGTTGCCCCCAGAGTTGAAATGTCCATGCTTGATCCTGTTGAAAGAGGCAGGATATTTTCAGAAGTGGCTCTGGGCTACCAGACCCGGGAAGCTGTTGCCGAAGCAAAAAGATGCCTGCAGTGCAAAAAACCGACATGCCGGAAAGGCTGCCCTGTTGAGGTGGACTGCAAGTCTTTCATCCGCCTGGTGGCAGAAAATGATCTGCGCCAGGCCTTCAGGATCATCAAGGATACCAACAGCCTTCCCGCCATATGCGGCAGGGTCTGTCCCCAGGAAAACCAGTGTGAAAAGACATGCAAGCTGAGACCTACCGGCCATCCCATTGCCATAGGAAGGCTGGAGAGATTTGTGGCCGACAATTTTTACGCCAGTAATTCCTGTGAAGAAGAAACCGGTTTCATGGAATGCTTGATGCCGGATGAAAAGCTTAAGGTTGCAGCCTTTGGGTCTGGACCCAGCAGCCTTACCCTGGCCGGCTTCCTGGCCGCGAGAGGGGTCAAAGTGACAATATTTGAAGCCCTGCACGAGCCTGGTGGAGTTCTGGTCTACGGAATACCCGAATTCAGGCTGCCCAAATCAGTGGTCAAGAGAGAGGTTGAATCCCTGAAATTTTTGGGGGTTGATTTTAAATGTAATTTTGTGGGCGGCATGAGCGTGACCCTGGATGATCTTTTTTCAGATGGTTATCAGGCGGTTTTCATCGGAGTGGGTGCGGGCCTTCCCAGATTCATGAATATTGATGGGGAAAACCTGGTTGGAGTATACTCGGCCAATGAATATCTGACCAGGGTTAACCTGATGCACGGCTACAGGTTTCCGGAATACGATACCCCGGTTCCCCATGGAAACAAGGTCGTTGTTGTGGGTGGAGGTAATGTGGCCATGGACGCAGCCAGGACAGCCCTG
>PWNK01000168.1 GCA_003557865.1 Desulfonatronovibrio sp. | reverse complement strand
TATCGGTGTCCGTATCCGTATCAGTGTCTGTGTCAGTGTCTGTATCTGTGTCGGTGTCCGTATCAGTATCTGTGTCTGTATCAGTGTCAGTATCTGTGTCTGTGTCTGTGTCCGTATCTGTGTCGGTATCCGTATCTGTATCAGTATCCGTGTCCGTATCAGTATCAGTATCAGTATCGGTGTCTGTATCAGTGTCGGTGTCCGTATCGGTATCATCGTCGTCATCGCCTTCAAGAGGACCCTCTAAAGGCTCGGGATCACCACCCAAAGGCGTGACTTCTTCAAACTCCCTGGTATCAATTGAATCATCGGAATCTGGATCAGGATCTGTCCTGTCAATTTCAGCGTCAGGCAGAGGCTGGTCTACCGGCGGGACAGGGGCCTGGACCCCCTCACTCATGGTCTCAATATCCGGAAGTTCTTCACCCTCTTCGGTTTCCCGCACCGGCACCTCAGGTTCTTCAAAATCAAAACCTGTATCTTCTTCGGGAATTTCTCTTTCGGTATCACCCAGAGGATCCGCGGCCTGAATATTTTCCAGGCCGCTGTCATCTGTAAAGTCTGGAGAGGATTCATCAACATCGGGATCAGGATCGGAGGGCGCGTCAGGAACATCTGAAAGGCTGGTCAGTTCATCAAATCGAACAGCCTCCTGCTTTGAATCTCCAGCAGGCGGGGTTCCTGTTACTTCATTTTCCTTATCTGCCATGGTATTATCCTCAGTATTAACGAAACATGAGTGAAGGCCAAAGAAAGCCGAAACAGTACTCTAAGCCCTTGAAAATCTGCCCAACCATAAGCGATTCAAGGGCCGGTCTTTATTCAAAAGACATAAACCAAACCATTGCCATATAACTCTTGAAATGAACGCTGAATAATGTCCGCAGCCCGCAATATTAAAGGCTGACAGGATCTTCAGAAAAGCCTTGTCCGACTGTTTTATAGATATATGAAACAGCCTGGTCAATTCGTCCAAAAGTTATAGTTTGGTCATCTTTCTCCAAAAGACCTGTCAATTATATCGGCAACAGGAGTAAAAAGATAAGCGAGCAGAGTCTTGCGGCCGGTGATTATTTCCGCCTCAACACTCATGCCTGGCAGGATTCGAAAACGCTGGGAGTCATCCCCCACATAGTGGCGGTCCAGTTCAACCCATCCTCTGAAGTATGGTTCGCCGTCATCATCGACCACGTTTGTGGCGGTTATGCGGCGCAGCACCCCTTCAGTATTTCCAAACCTTCGGTAGTCATAGCTGGATACCCTGACTTTCACCGGCTGACCGGTGGCAACGTGCCCCATATCCCTGGGTTCAATGCGGACTTCAGCCTCCAGGATGGCATCAGTGGGGACTATATTCATTAAAACTTCACCCGGCTGAATTACCTGACCAACGGTCCAGATACGAAAATCATGAATCAGTCCCCGGACAGAGGCCCGGATATTGAGGCGATACACCCGGGCTCTGAGCTTCTTCAGGGCCTCTTCCACTTCCGCCAGTTCAGCCAGAGCATCGCCGCGTTCGGTCAGGGCGTCCCGCCGGAACTGGTTATCAATATCCTGACGTCTCAGCTGGGCCTCTTTAAGGGATTCCTGCAGGACATCAATTTCTTCTACAAGACGGTCCACCTCTGATCTGGAGGTAACCATGGCCCGGCGGGTTTCCAAAAGTTCTGTCCGCGTCACCAGCTGACGATCACCCATGGCTTCACGCATTTCAAGGAGCTCGCCAACCAGTTCCATATGCTGCCTGGCTGAAATCAGAGATTTTCTGGTCTGATTCATCCTCTGGCCAAGCTGATCTATCTGGCTTGAGACAACAGCAAGAGAAGAATTGCGCACTGAAACCTGCTTCAGGTATATGTCATACTGATCATTGACCAGGCCCATATGAGGGGAGACAAGTACTTCATAACCCATCTCTGGATCATCAGGATCAACAATATATCCCTCGGGAAGCCGGGAAGGCTCAAAACTGGGTGTCCGTCCCTCGGCAAAGGCCAGCAGTCTTTCAGATCTCAAGGTTAAGGCCAGCCATCTCGCTTCCATCTGCTTGAGATCCGCTATGGCCTGAGAACCGTCAATTCTGAGCAGTATCTGACCCGGCTCGACTAAATCACCCTCATCAACCAGGATCTCGGCAACCTCGCCGCCATCAAGATGTTGAACCACCTTGGTCTGACCTATGGGAATAATCTCCCCAGGGGCCCTGGCCACTTCGGTCAGCTGAGCAAAGGATGCCCAGACCAGAAAGACCACCACCAGAACAGCTATCAGCAGCAGCATGGACCGTACAAAGCGGGGCATCAGGGTTTCCTCTATCTGAACAGCCTGAGAAAAAAGACGGTGCTCCCTGTTGCCCAGGATGGATCCGTTTTCAGATCCATTTTTGGAAGTATATGTTTGTTTACTGTTCATTTGTTCAGCTCCGTGGTCACGATTTCATTGATTTGCTCAACTGATCCGATTTTTCTGACAACCCCGCCTTCCAGATATATTGCCGCGTGGGCCATGCGCAGATGGCTCGGCCTGTTGGAAACAAGAAAAACAGTGGACCGGCCCTTAAGATAATTCAGGCAACGCACCACCGCCCTGTCGCCCAGATCATCCATGCCGTTTCCAGGCTCGTCCAAAAGTACTACAGGGGCCGGCTTGAGAATCGTTCTGGCCAGAGACAGCCTTTGCCTGAAACCATTGGGCAATTCTTCAGCCATGCTCTCGGAAATCCTTGTATGAATCCCTGAAGGCAGTTCCTTCACTTCCCTGGTCAGCCCGGCCATATCCAGGGCCCATTCAATTTCATCAGAGCTGGCTACCGGATGCGCGAGCCTTAGATTCTGTGCAATGCTGCCATAATACAGCTCACAGGTCTGGGGCATGTAACTGATCCTGGATCGGAGGTCGGCCACAGGTATCTGCCTGAGATCCACATTGTCCAGGCGGATCGCCCCGGCCTGGGGAGTATTGGCCCTGGCAATGAGTTTTAGAATGGTACTTTTGCCGGCTCCGTTGGGACCGGCAATGGCGACCATCCGGCCGGCCGGCACCGAAAAGGTCACCCCAAGAAGCGCGGGCTCTGAATCATTGGAATACCTGAAAGATACCCTGGAAAAACTGACTCTTCCCTGAACCTCAGGTCTTCTGGTCCGAAAAATACCTCCCTCATCCTCGGAGGGCATGCGCATCAAGGCGTTAAGCTGGCGGAAAGTGGCTGTAACCCGGGACAGACTGCCCACGGCCATGAGAGCGTTCTGCATGGGACCCACCACCCTCCAGACTATAATCAGGGTGGCTATAAGCGCTCCGGTGGACATTTTTCCTTGAATGACCGCGACCACCGCCACCCCCAGAACAGAAATGCCGGTGAGCATCCCGATAAACCGGGCTGCCGCGGCCACTTTGGCGTTAAGCCAGTGCGTCTTGAATGACGCGTGAACCGTGTCTCCGCTTTTGTCTCTGAAAAAGCCTGTCCAGAGCGGGGCTGCCCCCACGGAACGCAGTGAGCGGGCATTGTTCAGTGTTTCTATTATAAACTCCCAGCGCTGCCCTGTTTTCTGCGATGAATTCTGGACATTGCGCTTTTGAAAACCGTGAACAGACAGTCCGAGAATTATGAACAAAAGAGCCGAGATCCCCAGAACAGGCAGTGCCATGGGATTAAATATTCCCAGCACCGCGATGAGAATGAGCACCGGTGGCAGGTCAAAGGCCAGAATTGCCAGGGGGCCGAGGAAAACCTCGCGCATATTTTCAAAACTCTTCAAACGCATGAACTGGCGGGCTGAAGAGGAACTCCCGGTGGCGCTGAGAGGAAGCGCCAGCAGACGCTGAAAAACAGCGTTTCCGATGATGTACTCCGCCCTGCCGGACATGTAGGCAATGAGCCTGGCCTTGAAACGAACCAGATACCAGCTGAGTACCAGGGCTATGATCACCCCTGCCAGGAGGGTGTATCCCATGAACATATCCCCGGTGGGCAGAACCCGGTTGTAAATTGCTCGCACATAAAGTGGAGCAGCCAGAAAAAGCAGGGTACTGATTATGCTGATTACAAAAGTCAGCGCGATATGCCACTTGAAGCGGCTTAACAGTTCCCTGGCCACTCCCCTGCCCTGCTCAATTGCTTCAGGTCTGTCCTTTCTGGCCCGGTAATAAAAAATATCGCCCTTGAGATTTGAAGGATCCATAACCGTCTCTGAGTCCTTCCGGCTGTCGTAAACCCGGAAACGACCGTCGGTCATCTGTTCCTGGACCACCAATGCCTTATTCCCGGCCGGAACAAACAGGCAGGGCAGAAGACGGTGATCAATTTCTTTCAGCCGCCCGCGAAAGCTTTCTTCCTCAAACCCCAGGCTGGCCATGACCGTCCTCAGTCCAGTGATATCCAGGCTGTAATGCATATGCGGTAAAGCCTCGGAAAGCTCCTGGCCGCTGCCCTGCCAGCCCAGACTTTTCAGCAGGGGATTGAGGCACATGCCAAGATCTGACTGTTCCTGAAAAAAAGGAAGGACATCAAGGTATTCCCGGCGTGAATGATCAGAATCCTGGTCTGGATGAGGAGCGCAGGAAATCCCGTCATGACAGTCGTCCGCGTTGTCTTTTATAACTGCCCGGCCCCTGACCAGCTTTTTGTCACGCAGGGTAAATATTTCATCGGCCAGGGACAAAAGAGAAGGACGATGGGTGACCAGGATAATGGTCTTTCTTCCTTTTTCCTGAACCAGGTATTCTCTGAGATACCGGTCGCCTTCCACGTCCAGGGAAATATTGGTCTCGTCAAAAAGAATCACCTGTGGATCAGGAAGTAGGGCCCGGATAATGGCCACCCGCTGACTGACTCCGGCGGGCAGGGTTTGGTTGAGTCCGTCTCCCACCGGGGTGTCATAGCCAAGCCTCATTCCGGAGATCAGCCTGTCCAGCCCGAGACGCCTTGACAGCTCCATGGCTTTTTCATTGAGACTGTCGTCAAAAAGGGTCATGTTCTCCATGATGGTCCCGGAAAACAGTTGTCCATGCTGGGGAAGAATCGCGATGCGCTTGTGGATGCTGTCCGGGTTGAAATCCGTCAAAGGACGGCCGTCAACAAGAACCTGGCCATGATCTGGGCGGACATCGCCATTGATCAGGGATAACAGACTGGACTTTCCTGTTCCGCTGGCGCCCTGCAGGACTACGCAGGACCCCATGGGCACGTGCAAATTGAGCTCCCTGAAAAGATAGTCGGTTTTTTCCTCGTCTCTGGCCAGCCCGATACTTTTCAGTTCAAGAGTGTTTCTTATTTCCGGTAAATCCAGGGTTGAATCTGATTTTTCCGCGGGCAGGCTTTTTAATGTATCCAGACGTTCGTTGGAGTCGGTAAATGCCTGATAGCGCATCCAGACCGACAGGCTCCTGCGCAGGGGCTGCAGGGAGCGCACCGAAAGCATCATGCACGCGGCCAGGCCTCCTGGGGTCATATCCCCTGATATTACCCCATAGGCGCCAAAGGTAATGACGGAAACAATCATTGTCTTGGTGAATGTCTGGCCCATGCTGGACGCCATGGCATTACCGTAGGCCAGTTTAGACCCCTGAGAAACATTCTGT
>PWNK01000055.1 GCA_003557865.1 Desulfonatronovibrio sp. | reverse complement strand
CCGCATGAACCGCATCCGGTCGGTATCCGGGATATTCGAACCAAAAAGGTTGACCTGGACCAGGTTTTTGCGGACCAGCATAAGCGGAGCTTTTCCGTACTTCCAGGTTCTTTCGTTATCAATAAACCAGAAAATATATTTTTCCCGGTCCCGCTGAACCAGCACGTTGCTCAGGCGCATATCACCGTGAATTATCCCCAGGGAGTGCATCCTGCCCACAACCTGTCCGAATTCAGTCAGAAAAACCTTCCTGGCAGGAAGTGATGATCTTATCCTGTTGAACACCGTACCAAAATATTCTGCTTCAGGGGGCTTTTTTGATACCAGGATATTGTCAGTGCGGAAAGGCCCAGTTTTTTTCTGCATGAGGATCAGGGGTTCGGGCGCGTTAAACCCGTTTTCCATGAGCATCAGGGAGGCGTCGAAAGCCCTTTTTCCCCGGCCGGGTCTAAGCAGGTGCTTGAAAAAATCAAGCTTTGACCTGAAGAAGTATCGCTTGATGTAAACCGTGGTCGTTTCTTCATGTGACTTTAAAAACGTCCTGAGTACCCTGGCATTGACCGATGACGGGATTTTCTCAAAAATTTCAGGGTCGGGCCTGGTTTTTTCAAGTTCTGAAAGGATGCGCCGGGCTTCAGCAAAGGGAACTTGTTTATGGTACACAACTTCCCATTGTCCATGTTCTTGAACTTGATAATTGGTTAAACTGGTCATTGATTATTAAAGCGTTTTTTCCCGGCCTGCTGAATAATGGGAATGTCCGAAAGCATGTTCAAGTTGTCGGGACATCCTTTTCAGAGAAAACTTTTGCGCCGCGGTCTTATTTGCGGCATCTCCCATCTGGTTCAGCTGTTGACCGTTTATTTTGAGAGCCGCGTTCTCAATCAGGCCTGCCAGCTGTTCCTGGTTGTCCTGCTCCACCAGCCAGCCGTTTCGCCCATGTTCAATGACTTCACCGGATCCCCCGGCTGCGGTGGTGATGACCGGGATCTTCAGGTACATGGCCTCTACAAGGGCATTGGGCAGACCTTCGTTCACAGAAGATGAAACAAAAAGGTCCGCCATGTTCAGCAAGGGGTAGGGATTATCGATAAAACCTGCAAAAAAAACCTTGTCCCCGATCCCAAGCTTTTGGGACAATTTCTTCAGCCTGGCTTTCTGCTTTCCCTTGCCGATTATCACCAAACCGGCTTTGTTGTTTGGGTTTTTATTGTCAAAAAGGGCAAAGGCCCGGATAAGCTCTGGATATCCTTTCCTTGGGATAAGTTCACCCATTGATGCGATGGTAAAATGAAAGGGCTTCTCCTGGTCAGCGCATCTTGATTTGTCCAGCTTGAGGACATCAAGACCATTATAGATGAGATGAATTTTTTTTTCATCAATAAAACCGGTCCCGGCAAGCCGTTGCCTGATGGGCTCGGCATTGACAATCACTCCGTCCACATATTTCTGGAATAATATCCGGTAGTATTTATTATCCCGGACTTCCCAGACTATACCACAGCGCACAAAATGCCTGCAGCCGGAGAATCTTGCAGCCAGGGCTCCTAATAAGTAAAATTTCCTGTTGGTGGAAACAACCATTTCCACTCCTTGCTTTTTTATGAAACGGGAAAGCCGGGTAAGGGTATAAACATCAAATCTGTTCCAGAAGGGCAGCCTTAGTTTATTGACTGAAAAACGGACCCCCAGATCTGGGGCCCGGTAGGCTAGCAATACTGTGTGGTTTTCAGCAAGTCCATGGGCGGCCATATGGGTCCATTTTTCATTACCGCCCCAGATCCTGGAAGTATTGATAAACAGGATATTCATGCTTCAAGTACAAGGGGCGGCGTTTCAGTGCCGCGCTTTTTCTTATGTTTAACGGATATTTTTCTGTAAAAAGGTTTCATTTTTGAAATCAGCATGGGAATTTCCAGGCCTGTTTCCCTGGAGTAAGCAGTCAGAAAATCCCGCAGAAGGTCCTGAGAATTGGTTGTTTCAGCGATGTCCACTGCAAACCGGGCCAGGTCCAGGGCGAAGAGTCTGCTTCCCGAAAAGCCCATTCTGGCGGCGGTATCCAGATCAATGAACAGGAAGTCAGGTTCGGGAACCTGCCGGATCATGATGTTTTTCCATTTCATGTCGCCGTGGGCGATGCCCGTGCCGTGCATTAAAGCTAGGGCCCCGGCTATTCTGGTCAACAGTTTTGAAAGTTTTCCCGCAGTTATCAAATTGTTATTGACCATGTTTCTCAGGGGCATGGCTTCGGTCAGGGCCTGGCAGATAAAGTACGCTCCGGGAGGTTTGCCGCCAAAGTCCCTGATTCCTGCCAGGGGGACTGGCACGGAAATACCGGCCTTGATAAGCTTACGGGAAATTTTGAGAGTACGGGCCACATGGTCCCGAAATAGCCGGAACATGATTCGCTGCCATAATCTGGCCGTCCGATAGCGCTTGACAAAAAAAGTCATGCCGTCAGGTCCTGGCACTAGGCCCGCGTCTATTTTTTCATTTGATTTAAGTATCCGGGCTTTTGTCCGAAACCATGAACCTGGACTTTCCCCGTCATCAAGAAAGGAAACAGCCCTTGGATCCAGGCAGATTATTTCCAGGTTTTTATAACTGTGCCAGTTCAGATCCCTGCCCCTCATGGCAATGATTGCTTCTCTGGTTCATGATCAGGTGAAACTTTCCAGCGGTCATGCAGCCACAGCCATTCTTCGGGGTGGCTGCGGATAAAGTCTTCAAGTATTTTTGTGTACCTGTGCACAAGGGTGCGGATATCCTGCCTGGTGCATTCAAGGTCATGGGTTTTAACTTCAATGAGTTCCAGTTTGTACCTGCCGTCACTTAATCTTTTGCATGTTTCCAGGAAAACAGGGACATCAGCTTTCAGGGCCAGAAAAGCCGGACCCAGAAAAATCGTTGTTTTTCGGCCCAGGAAATCCACAAAATAATCACCCTTGCGGTTGGACTGATCTCCCAGTATCCCCACAATTCCTCCTTGCCGCAGGACCTTCAGCCCTTCCCGCAGGGCCTTGTCCTTGTCAAGCAGTTTGTTGCCGTGCATGGTTCTCCAGCGGGTCAGATGCGCATCCAGATGAGTATTCTTCAGGGGTTTGGCAACAACGTGAATCGGGCCCAGTAGCAGGCCAGTGCAAAGTCCCAGCATTTCCCAGCTTCCCAGATGGGCGGAGAGGACAACCGCGCCCTTATTTCGCTCTCTTGTCTTTTGAAAAAAGTTTCCAGGATCCAGTTCAACCAGCTGCCGGGCGTCAAATCTGTCTTTAATGAGCGGCATCCTGAGCAGCTCAATAACATTCAGGACCTGGTTCTGGTATACCTTCCGGGCCGTCTTTATGACTTCAGTCCTGCTTTTTTCCGGAAAGACCGCACTCAGATTGTTTATCACCAGACTTCTTCTGATCCTGAGGAAATCAAAGGCGATGATGCCCAGTTTTAAGGCCAGCCTGCGGGACCGTTCCATATCCATTTTCCTGACCAGAAAACCCATGAACAGGAACAGCCTGCAGGTAACAGGGTAGCTGAGCTGCTTAAGCTTTCTTCTGAATGTTCTTCTGACTTTTTTCATGCTTTATTCAAGTGAGTCTATTTCAGGCGATTCATTGAGCCATTTTTCAAGCTGAGAATCAGGTCCAAGAATGATCTTCTCAATAAATAATGTCAGCTCCCTTTTGGTGGCAGGGCTGACTTTCCCTTTGGCCAGCTTGGAAAGTATCCATCCCAGAATGCAGAACTTCAACTGAAGATTGAAGTTGTCTGGGTCAGGATCGATCTCCGGTCTTTTAAGCAGAAGCTCATCCCAGTAGGTTTTAAGCAGGGCAGGGTCAAGGTGTGCAAAAAACTCAAAGCCATCAGCGGCTCCACCTTGTTTTTTTGAGGACAGGCTTTGTCCGGCCAGGATGACTTTCAGAGCGTCAGCAAACACCCAGCGTTTTTCCATACCCATTTTTTCAAAGTCAATAAAAAAAGTTCTTTTTGAATCAGGTCTGAGGATATTGGCATGAAAGATATCTCGATGAACCAGAAGGGGTTTTTTGAGCCTGGATGATGAGCCAAAAGATCTGGCCCAGAAGAAAAGTATTTTAACAAACACCTGGAAAGACATGCTTCTGGCTATGAAAAAACTTTCAAAAAGGTGACGCAGAGTTTTGGTGGATCTGGAAAACTTCCAGCGGTTGATCCTCTCCCAGACCCACCCCGGGCCGCCAATTTGATAGAAAGGGAAATCGCAGGTATTGAGCTCCAGAATAGCTTTGATTGCTGAATCATAGAATTTCCGGTCTACAGGCAAAGATCCGCTGTCTGAAACAAATTCGGTAACGATAAGCGTCTTTCCGTCGGTGTGTTTGAGCTTAGGATAAAAAAAGTGCTTAAATTCAATCTGTTCCAGCTGTCTGTAAATAAAAATTTCCTTCATGAACCGCAAGCAGCGCCCGGGCTTGTTCCAAAAGGACAGCTTTCGAACTGCCTTCACCAGGCAGTCCTGACCATTGATCTTTGCCTGGAAGATGATCCGCGGATATTTGTCCCTGATTATCCTGGAAATTGAACAGCCTGGGTCCAAAGACCTGAGGCGCTGCAGGACAGGTTGGGGAATAACTGTATGGGAAGTCAAAGCGTATTATTGAACACCAATTGGTGATGGTTTCCGGCCGGAAATCGGCCGCAGGAGGATCCTTATCCGGCAAAGGCCCTTTCAAATGGGTATGCCTTCATTATTAGGCAGGAAACTGACTGACCCCTGCCGGGCTGAAAAATAAGCAGTCTGGAGGAGAATGCCCTAATGTCCTGATGTACATCTGAAATCTTCGGAAAAATTCCAGGCAAAGGCAAATTAGAGCTGTTCACTGTTCTTGGCTCGTAGTTCAGCAAAAAATCCCCTTTATTGGATCCCTGTCTGAACCCTTTTCTCCCTCCAGGCCTGAGGCTGTAATAGCCTGCCACCGCCTTTATAGCATCTTCATTACTGTACCCGGCGTATTCCATGAGGTAAAGGGCCACAAAGACTCCAGTCCTGCCTATTCCGTGATAGCAGTGGATAAGGACCGGACGAGTTCCTGGTTCATCAAGAATCTCAAGAAACCTGGCCACTGCTTTCATATCAGGAGTCTGTCCTGTGGCCAGGTTTATATGGCGGATGCCCACTGAACGCAGGGCCTGCCCCTCCAGGATAATGTCCTCTGGATCATGCTTGTCACTGTCCATGGTTCTAAGATCAATAACCGTTCTGATGCCGTGTCTGTGAGCTATTCTGGCCAGTTCCTGAGGGGAGATTTCAGCTGATCGGTAAAGCTCTCCAGGCAGTACTGCGATCAGAGAATGATTCATCCTCCAGTGGATCAGTCCGCCCATGGAGGCCAGCAGGACCAGGAGAATCAACAAAGAGACAGTTATTTTTTTGGTAATTCTCATTAGCAGGTAGTCTAAGATAACGAGTTAAAAGTAAAGAAAAGAAGTCAACAGGATTACAGCTTGTGCATCTGCCATGGTATGAAGCTTTGCCCGGGGGAATAACAAAAGACCCAGTCAGCAATATTGTAACAGGGCAGCCTTAAGCTTTCAATCCCCCATAAGCTTGACCGCAAAGCAGGCCGCGCCGAACCCGTTGTCGATGTTAACCACTGCTATCCCTGGAGCGCAAGAGGTGAGCATGGCCAGTAGCGGGGTGATCCCGCTGAAGCTGGTTCCATAACCTATTGAGGTGGGAACGGCAATCACCGGCTTGTCGCACAGTCCGGCAATTACTGATGGAAGGGCACCTTCCATGCCCGCGACAACAATAACAATTTCGGCTTGAGACAGGGCTTCCAGGTGGGGGAATAGACGATGCAGTCCGGCAACGCCCACATCAGAGACCAGCCCGGCATCCAGATTGAAAAAAAGACATGTTGCCAGGGCTTCCAGGGCCACGGGCAGATCAGCTCCTCCTGCAGAGACTATCAGGGTCCTGCCCAGGGCAGGCCAGGGATGGGCAAGATCAATATCTTTGTTCAGAAGGAAAACCCCGGGAATATCCCAGTACTTTCCTTCAGGAAACCGCTTTTGCAGATCAAGGCCAGAACCTTGTTCTATCTTGGTCACCATGACCGGCTTTTTCCCTTCCGAAAGGGCTTTAACCGCGCCACAGAGCTGGGCAAGGCTTTTGCCCGGACCGAATACAACCTCTGACACGCCAGTGCGCAGACCTCTGTGGGTATCCAGATTGAGACCATGGGCAGCCTCAACAAATGGACGCTGCACAATGCCTTTGAGAGCTTCATCAGGGGACAGGGAGCCTGATGATACCTGCATCAGAATTTTTAGAAGTTCACTTTTAAGCATGGTTCTTGAGTATTGTAGTTATCAGGATAAATGTCAGTCATGTCATATGTCCATGGTTTGTTTTGTCCAGGCTGTCCCGGGCGATGAATCACATTTTGATGCATCCCGGTCAAATATAATGGCCGGCTCTAAGCTGGTAAGCTTCAGGGATAAATATCAGTCTGAGTTTGACACAGGCTATAAACACATTGAAAAATAAAAGCATTGGATGTAAGATTAAAGACCATGTCTGCTAAATCCATACTTTTTATTGCCAGGCCGGATATCATGAGCCCGGTCCTGTCCAGACTCAGGGACGAAGGATACGAGCTGCTCATGAGTGAAACGCATTCCGGGGCACATAAGGTGATAGAGCAGAAATCCCCCTGTCTCATTTTTCCCCAGTCAGTTCTGCCCGGGTTCAGGGCGGATCAGTTCCTGTCCAGCCTTAAGCACCAGGAGATACTGAACAGAATCATAGTCATATCCGAACACGGCAGTCCAGAAGAAGCTCAGGCAATTATGGCCCTGGGGGCCAGGGATTACTGGATAACTCCCCTCATCTGGGAAAAAGTCAAGGCTGTTTTACCCAGAGATAATAAACAAGTCCTGCATTCAGTTCAGGGCAGCCCCGGGCAATCCTCCATAATCGGCAGTCATCCGTCCATGAAAAGGGTGCTCTCTCTGGCCAGACAGGTCAGCCCCTCAAGGGCGACCATACTTATAAGCGGAGAATCAGGCACGGGCAAGGAAATGTTTGCCAGATATCTTCATAATAACAGCCCCAGGTCCGAAGAACCCTTTGTGGCCATCAACTGCGCAGCCCTTCCCGAGCATCTGCTGGAGTCTGAGCTCTTCGGCCATGAAAAGGGTTCTTTTACCGGGGCCATCAGCAGAAAAATCGGAAAATTTGAATTGGCCCACCGGGGAAGCATCCTTCTTGATGAGATATCTGAAATGGATATTTCTTTGCAGGCCAAGCTGCTAAGGGTTCTTCAGGAAAGTGAGATTGACCGGGTGGGTGGTGTTGAAAGCATCAAGGTGGACGTCAGGGTCCTGGCCACCACCAACAGGAATATCGAGGACTGCGTGAGTAAAGGGGAGTTCAGGCAGGATCTGTTCTACCGGCTGAACGTCATTCCCATCAGGCTCCCTCCCCTAAGGGAACGGGGAGATGATGTGCTTCTGCTGGCGGAGCACTTTGTCACCCATTTCTGTTCCCAGTATGGCCTGAAAAGGATGACTTTTGCCTCTGAAGCCAGGAGCTGGCTTATGGACTATGAATGGCCCGGAAATGTCCGTGAACTGCAGAACCTCATGGAGCGCGCTGTTCTTCTGTCCGGACAGGGAGGGGTGATTAGGAGCAGGCATTTTTTATTGGATGGAGAAGACTGGTACGATGAACAGGAAGAGGAGGGCGGTTCAGGGCAGGAAATCATTGATCAACCCGACCTGCACCGCCCCCATGATCCGAATGAGATCCTTTCCATATCGGAGATGGAAAAAATCATGATCATCAAAAGCCTTGAAAAGACTGGAGGCAACAGGACCCAGGCCTCCGAACTTCTCGGCATTTCAGTCAGAACCCTGCGTAACAAGCTCAATGAATATAAAAAGGAAGGTCTGGTCATTTAAAGCCGGGTCATGATCTTTTTGGTCACTATCCTGACAGCAAGAAGGAGAAACAATGTCACTACTGTCAAAGCAGGTTGGCGAATATCTGGAAAAAGCATCCTGGATCAGAAAAATGTTTGAGGCCGGGGCAGAGCTGAAGCAGCAGTTCGGGCCGGAGAATGTTTTTGATTTCAGTCTGGGCAACCCTGATCTGCCTCCTCCCAGAGCAGTTAAAACAGCCCTGGAGGAACTGGCTGCCAGGCTTGATCAGCCGCTGACCCTGGGCTACATGCCCAATGCCGGCCTGCCAGGCGCGAGAAAGGCCCTGGCAGGGTTTCTCTCCCGGGAACAGGAAGTGGAGCTTGGACCTGGAGACCTGGTTATAACCTGCGGAGCTGCCGGGGGCATTAACGCCCTCTTTCGGGCTCTGTTTGAGGCCGGGGACCAAGTCGTCTGCCCGGCCCCCTATTTTGTTGAGTATGGGTTTTATGCGGAAAACTTTCAGGGCAGACTGGTCCCGGTAAAATGCAAGCCCATAACCTTTGAACTGGATCTGGGAGCCTTGGAGGCGGCCATCAGCCCCCGAACCAGGGTCGTGCTCATCAATTCACCCAATAATCCTTCTGGGCGGGTATATTCCCGGGAAGAACTGAAAAAACTGGTGGACATCATTCAGAGAAAAAGCCTGGAGCAGGGACGTCCCATATTCCTGGTGGCGGATGAGCCTTACAGGTTTCTTGTTTATGACCAGGTTCAGGTGCCCTCGCTGATGGCCATGTATGACTATGCCATAGTGGTCAGCTCGTTTTCCAAAAGCCTGTCCATTGCCGGGGAGCGGGTCGGTTATGTAGCTGTTAATCCCAGAATGCCTGAAAAGCAGGAACTGATTAACGGCATTACTCTGACCAACCGCATTCTGGGTTTTGTCAATGCCCCGGTAATCGGCCAGATCCTTATGGAAAAGGCCCTCAATTCCTGTGTAGACCAAAGGGTATACCAGCAAAGAAGACAGGCCATGGCTGATGTCCTGGAAGAAGCAGGTGTAGAATTTTCCATGCCTGGAGGAGGCTTTTATTTTTTCCCCCAAGCCCCGGGAGGTGATGATCAGGTCTTTACCAGAAAACTGTTCGAACAGAAGGTGCTGGTGGTTCCAGGAACTGGATTTGGTTATCCTGGATTCGTGCGTCTGGCCTTTTGCGTTTCAGAGGAGATTATCAGACGGTCCGGACAGGCAATAAAGCGCGCTGTTCAAGGCATATAGGCTTTTTGGAGCTTGCTTATCTCGTGCAGCAAGGATTTAGATGTTTAAAAAATCAACTCCAAAAATTCAGGCTAACCTGGTTAAAGCTAAAGCATGCACAGGTTAGGCCTGTTCAGGAAATACACAACAGTCTTTACTGCCAAGCAGGGATGAAGGTTTGCCATGGAAACAGTAATAGTAAGTATGGTGCTGATCCTGATTCCGGCCAGGCTGGCGTGGGAATGCGCGTTATCGTTTTTAAATATCCGGGAGGTCAAACGCAGGGGCAAGTCTCCGCCAAGCCAGATTCTTGAAGTCATGGATGAGCCGACGTATCGGAAATCAGTTGATTATACCCTGACCAAGGAAAGGTTCAGCCTTTTTGGATCCTTTTATGAGTCGCTCATCCTGCTGCTGGTTCTTTTTTCAGGTTTACTGCCATGGCTTTACTCTTTTTTCAGTCCCGGAGCAGATTTTCAGGTTTTGGGCGAGGGACTGTACCTGGTGACTGCCATGGTCATTATTTCCATTCCCGCGATTCCCGTTGAATATTACGCCCAATTCAGGATCGAGGAGCGTTTCGGCTTCAACAAAAGCAGCTTAAGGCTGTGGATATCGGATAAGATCAAAGGGCTGATAATTGGACTGGTTATTGGTATACCCATGGTATGCCTGGTCATTTTTCTGATTCAGCGGCTGGGGGCATTCTGGTGGATCTGGGCATTTGCCGCTGTTTTTGTTTTTCAGCTGGTAATGATGGTCCTTTATCCCATGCTTATTCTGCCATGGTTTAACAAGCTCTCACCCCTGCCTGATGACGACCTTAAAAGAAGGCTCATGGATCTGGCTGACCGGACTGGCTTCAAGGCCAGGACCATTCAGGTCATGGACGGAAGCAAAAGATCGGGTCACTCCAACGCTTTTTTTACAGGTTTTGGAAGGTTCAGAAGAATTGTGCTTTTTGACACTCTGATCCAGCAGTTAAAGCCGGAAGAACTGGAAGCGGTTCTGGCCCATGAAATCGGTCATTATAAAAAGGGTCATGTTCCAAGGATGCTGGCTCTTTCTGCGGTCATGAGCCTGGCCGGGCTGGGGATTATTGCCTGGTTGCTGGAGGCTCCATGGTTTATCCAGGCCTTTGGATTTGATTTTCAGCAAAGCGGTCCTGGACCGGCCCTGCTTTTGTTCGGTCTTTTGTCCGGGCTGTTTACATTCTGGCTCTCTCCGCTTCTTGGACTTCTGTCCAGAAAGCATGAGTACGAATCAGACAAGTTTGCCGGAAATCATACCGGCAAAGCGCCCATGATCAGCGCCCTGCGCAAGCTGAGTCAAAAGAACCTGGCCAACCTTACCCCTCATCCCCTGTACAGCAGCTTCTACTATTCGCACCCGACGCTTTTTGAAAGAGAAAAGGCTCTGCAGGACGCTTAAATATAATGGGTGGAAATACAGGGCATGACCAGACCGTTGGGTTCAATGCCAGGGCAAGGTGTCGGCAATATTGAAAAACCGGCGGCAGTTGGCGCCGCACTGAATCCAGAGTTCTTCAGCGCGCATATTTTTTATCTGTGCGACCTGCAAGGCGGTGAAGCCCAGAAGGGCGGGTTCATTTTCCTTCCCCCGGTATGGCTCGGGGGCTAGAAAGGGACAATCGGTTTCCAGGAGCAGACGGTCCGGGTCAATGGTTTTTACCGCTTCCCTGAGCATGGTGTTTTTTTTATAGGTCACGCTCCCAGGAATAGATATATGCCAGCCCAAAGATATTATTTCCCGGGCCTGCTCCGGTCCCTGTCCGAAGCAGTGCCACAGGACAGGGTAATCCTTAAGACCCATGTCCATCAGGATGCTGACGGTTTCAGGATAAGCGTCCCTGGAGTGGATGACCACCGGCATACTCATCTGCCGGGCTGAATCCAGCTGGGTCCTGAAGGCTTGAATCTGTTCCTGTGGCAGACTGTGCTCATAGAAAAAATCCAGCCCTATTTCACCCACAGCCCGTATTTTTTTGTCCTTTCCAGCATGCTCGATAATGTCCGAGGCATCATCCCGGGAAAAGTTCCGGGCATCATGAGGGTGTACTCCAAGGATGAAAAAAACCTGATCATATCCGGAAAAATTTTTCTCTCCCCGTCGGTAGGATTCAGGACCCAGGAATACGTGGCCCAGGGTTGAAACTCCGCATGATCCCGCCCTTGCAAGGACCTGATCAAGAGTGTGGGAAAGATGCCCCATGTCCAGATGGACATGACTGTCGGCACCGCCCGCAGGAAGGTTGAGCTCCTGGGGTAAAGGCCTCTGTTTTTTCTTGCCCATGCTATTTTCTTTCCCTGACACCCTTTTCCCAGTCAGCTAGAGGAACAGCCTCATCAATAAGCATAATGGGTATCTCTTCCTTAATGGGATAAACCACGGAACACTCCGCGCATTTCAATCCTTCTTCCCGGCCCACCAGTTCAATGTCTCCCTTGCACTTGGGACATGCCAGAATATTAAGCAGTTCCTTGTTCAGACTCATGATTTTACCTCTGATTTGCTTAAAGGGTACAGGTAGTTGTGGATAAAAATATCCGGGAGCAGCGCCTGGATTCTGACCATGATAAAAATCAGGACAATGGAGAATATCAGCCTGATGAAAAGAATGCCGGAAAGATGTGCTCCCAGAAGCATCATTAAGAGAGTGTCCTCGATGAGACTGTGAGCGATCCCCATAAGGGTCAGAGAAAAGAATATGTCCTGACTGTCAATCCTTTCAGATCTGGCCTCCCTGATGATCAGCGCCCCCCCGTATGCCAGGCCCATGGTCAGACCGACAACGGTGATGGTGGCTGCTTCCCTGCCGATACCCAAAGCCCTTAAAAACGGCGTCAGGAGCCTGATAAACAGGCTGGTTGCCCCGATCCGGTCCAGGATTCGGAGTACGGCCATGAGTACCAGGATTATGAGAAAAATTACTCCCAGGTTTCTTATCTGGTCAATTATCCAGAAAAAAAGACCGTCAGGCTGGGGCTGAGGCCTCCAGATCACAGTGTTGGCATGCTGAAGCCATCCCCCCCATTCGTAAAACAAGTTGAGCAAGATGCCCAGAACCAGGGCGGTCCCAACCCTGAACAGGCCCTGAAAGATCAGCCTGGTTCCGGCCTTCTGGGCTATCCTAAGCTCTATGGGCAGGGCATGAGCCATCAAGATGGCCGTGGAAAGGATTGTGACCTGGGCAACAGTAAGCTCGAAACTCTCGGGCAGGGCCACAAAAACAATCATGGCGCTGTAGATGTTGTTGAGCATGGCAGTAGCCCATACCAGGCCCATAATCCCCGGCAGGCCCATGAGATGCATGAGCGGCTCCAGGGCCATGGCCATGTATTTTAAAAGATCAAGCTCAGCAACAATTTTGACCCCGATGATTATGGGGATCATAATTTTCAGCAGCTCAAACCAGGCCTTGAATGATTCCAGAAACAGGGAACGCAGGTTTGAAACCAAGCTGGTCATCACGGTCCCTGGTTTCTAGAAAATCTGTCTTAAAAGATCTTCTTCAGCTGTTGGCGCCGAACCGGTTCTCTCGGGATCGTCCGCCCGGGCACTTCTCTGCGAAGGTTCACTGCCGGCCAAAAACGGCATGAAATAGCTTTGTGATGAATCAGACGGGGCAAGAAGTCCTGTTACCGGATCAATTCTGGCCATGGTCACTCCAGGAGGACGCTCAAAGTCCTGAACAGGATAATCCTTTTCAACCTCGAGCCTGTAATTGACCCAGATGGGAGAGGCGGCCCTGGCACCGGTTTCAAACTTGCCCATGGGAGTAAGCTGATCAAAGCCCACATAGACTCCGGTTAACAGGTAAGGTGAATAGCCGATATACCAGGCGTCGTTCTGGTCGTTGGTGGTTCCGGTTTTTCCGGCCACAGGTCTGTTAAGGACCCGGGCTCTCCATCCGGTGCCGTCACGGACAACTTCCTGAAGCAGGCTGGTGATGATGTAAGCATTTTCAGGGCTTACTGCCCTTACCGGAAGATCCTGGTTAGCATATAGTTCCTGGCCCCAGGAATCAGCCACCCTGTTAATAAGTCTCAGGGGAATGTAAGATCCGTCCCTGGCGAATGCGGAATAAGCCTGACATAGATCCATCAGGGTCATGGGGACCGAGCCCAGGCTGATGGACAGATCCCTGGGGAAGGTCTCCTCTATGCCGAATGCCCTGAATCTGTTTACCATGGTGTTTATGCCCATGCGCTGGGCTATTCTGATGGTGACCAGGTTTCTTGATTTGACCAGTGCGTCGCGCAGAAGAGTTGGACCATGAAAGATGCCTTCAAAATTTTTGGGACGCCAGCTGGTCAGGGTCTGATAATCATCGTATACAATTGGGGCATCAAGAACTATGGAGGCAGGAGTGAATCCGTTTTCCAGGGCCACGGAATATACAAAAGGCTTGAAAGCAGATCCCGGCTGCCTTTTGGCCTGGGTAGCCCGGTTAAAATGGCTGCGGTGAAAGTCGTAGCCACCGGCCAGGGCAAGGACTTCTCCGGTCCTGGGGTCTGCCGATAAAATCGCTCCTTCAACCTGTGGCTCCTGCTCCAGAGCCAGGTTCCACATGTTGGGTTCATTTTCAGCCTTTTCTTGCAGTGAGGCCCAGACAACATCGCCTTCCTTGAGGACTCTGGTGGCGTCCCTGATGGCTCTTACTTCCTCCGGGGCTCTGGATGGATCAGGAGTTCTGGCCCAGGACATGGTGGAGACATCTATTTGCCCCTTGAAATCACCAAAGCGGACCAGTGCCCTGTTCTGGCTGACCTGGGTTACCAGGACCCGGACCCATGTCCCTGCTTCCAATTCATGGGGATCAACTGCCAGACCATGGAGAAAGACCTCACGCTGTTCAGGACTGATATTGTCAAGTGGACCCTGCCAACCCCGCCTTTTGGTGGATTCAATAAGTCCCTTGCGCAGAGCGGACTGGGCCGCGTCGAGATGTTTAATGTCCGCGCCTGTACTTACAATGAGGCCGCCTTCATAGACCTTGTCCTCGCCGAACATGCGGATAAGCTGACGTCTGACTTCTTCCAGATAGTATGGACCATGTTTCCATGAAGGGTCATGCATCCTTTGAAGTTCAATGGGCTCAGCCATGGCTTCTTCGTATTCCTCCAGGGTAATCCAGTCCAGGTCCCTGAGCCGGGAGAGGACATAAGCCTGCCTGTGTCTTGCGCCCTGGGGGTTGCGATACGGATTGAGCCTGGAAGGTGCTTTGGGCAGAGCAGCTATGAGAGCGGACTGGGCCAGGGTCAGCTCGCTGGCGTGTTTGCCGAAGTAATCCCTGGCCGCAGCTTCAACACCGTAAGCTCCTGCACCAAGAAAGATCTGGTTAAGATAAATTGTCAGGATTTCATCTTTTGTCAGGTGGTTTTCCAGCCTGTAAGCCAGGATGGCCTCTTTCATCTTCCTGGTGTAGCTTCTTTCCGGGGTGAGCAGGAGGGATTTAATTACCTGCTGGGTTATGGTGCTGCCGCCTTGAACGATTTCTCCAGCCCGGAAATTATGGATCGCAGCCCTGACAATACCCAGCAGTTCAACTCCTTCATGCTCGTAAAAACCAGCGTCTTCAGCCGCAAGGAAAGACTTGATCAGATATGGAGACACTTCATGCAGGGACACCAGAAAGCGTTTCTCCCTGAAGAAATACCCCAGAATCTGTCCGTCACTGGTCAGAACTTTGGTTACCAGGGGCGGGTTGTAGTCGGTGATATCCTTGTAATCGGGAAGATCCTGGGCGGCCCACTTGTAAAGACCTGCCAAGGCCCCTATGGAAATCAGGATCAGCAAGACAAGAATTATTGAAAATATTTTGACAAATCTCATGAGTTATCTTTGGTCTGTCTGTTCTCAAAACCATGGGTTAAGGTTAATGAAGATAATCACATGGATGTTCTGTCAGCCCGGCCATTAAGCCTGTGCGCTCAACCATTCGGGCCAAGTCCGAGATTGTCCATCATGAGGTGAAAATCCATTTTAAGCTGCCTCGGATCAGCCCCGAATATTAACATCAGGTCTCTGACCTTGCGCACCTGTTTCTGGGCCAGACATGAATCATCATTTAGGTAAGAGAGTCTTTTGTCCCGGAACCAGAAAGGATAAAGTCTACAGTAAAATGGCCTGAAACGCGCAGGCAGAAGGCACCCCTCATCCCCCAGCAGTATGCAGCTCCCGTCATGATTAACTTTTAAACGTCTGTGGAAATTGTCAAGGGGAAAGCTTGTCTGGACAGCCTTCCTGGATACGGGAACAAGCCTGGCGAGTCTGGTTAAAAAGTCTTTATCATTTATCTCATTTATAAAAAAATCATCTCTTTGTAAATAGTGCTTTATGGTCATGATTTCATGAGGGGAGAGGGGAAAGCAGAATTTTTGCATCCCCGGACTCAACCTGCAGCAAGTGGGAAAGACCCGGCTGCATCGGCGACAGATATAGTCCTCATTTAAGGGAATGCTGTTCATTAAACCGCTGTCTGCTGCCCGGAGAATTTATACTTTCCTTTTCCCAGGAGATCGTGCAGGTGGATCAGGCCCATGATTTTTCGGGAGTCATCCACTATGGGCAGAACTGTTATGGCGTTCTCCTCCATTATATCCAGGACCGATGCCGCAGGGGTATCCGGACCGACAGCAAGCGGGTTCCCGGTCATGTATCCGCTGGCATGCCGGGCGGGATCAAGTTTCTTTCCGCAGACAATTCTGCGCACGTCCCCGTCAGTAATGATTCCGGCAAGAAGGCCCTGCTCGTTCACGATGAATACAACTCCAAAGCCTCCGGAGTTCAGAGCCTCAAGGGCCTTTTCAAGGCTGTCATCTTCCCGGGCTATTGGTATGGGGAAAGTATGCATGAGTTCCACGATACTTTTTCTGAGCCTTTGTCCCAGAAAACCTCCAGGATGGTATTTTTTAAAATCTTCTTGTTCAAAGTGCTTGTTTTTCATCAGGCAGACAGCCAGGGCGTCCCCCATGGCCAGGGCGGCTGTGGTGCTGGCCGTGGGTGCGAGATTCATGGTGCAGGCTTCTCTGGGGACTCTTACCCGCAGGACAATATCCGACATTCTGGCCATTGAGGAGTCGGGATCAGAGGTCAAGGCGATGATTTTCAGGCCGAGGGCACTCAGACTGGGAAGGATGGAGTTCAGTTCATCGGTTTCGCCGCTGTTGGATATGGCCAGAATCAGATCGTCTCCGGTGAGCATGCCCATATCACCGTGAGCCCCTTCCACTGGATGCAGATAAAATGACGGGGAACCTGTACTGCTCAGGGTGGCGGCTATCTTTCTGCCTATCAGACCGGACTTGCCTATGCCGGTGATTACTATCCTGCCCCTGCAGCCGGCCATTGCCTCAAGGGCCAGACAAAAGGAGTGGTCCAGGTCATTCTTGACGGCCTCAATGCCTTCCATCTCAATACTGAGGACTTTTCGGGCCAGTTCAAGGAATTTGTCATGAGAATCGGTCATTATTACCATTCAAAGCACAGTTTGTTGCAGTTGGGACCTGGTGGCACTGGGTACTGGCCGTTGAAACAGGCCAGGCAGAAATCCTGCCTGTTGTTGAGGGCGGAGAGCAGACCTTCTATAGAAAGGTAATGCAGGGAATCAAGGCCAATATATCTGGCAATGGCTTCCACACTGTGATTGGCGGCGATGAGTTCTCCTTTGGATGAAAAATCAATTCCGTAATAACACGGGTATCTAATGGGCGGGCAGCTTACCCGCATATGGATCTCTCTGGCCCCCAGCTCCCGGAGTTTTTTAACCCTAGTCTTAATTGTTGTTCCGCGGACAATGGAGTCCTCAACAATGAGGATGTTGCGGTTTTTGATCATGCTTCTGGCCGGATTGAGCTTGACCCGGACCCCGAAGTCTCGCATGTCCTGAGTTGGCTGGATAAAGGTTCTGCCAACATAGTGATTCCTGATCATGGCCATTTCAAAGGGAAGGCCGGACTCATGAGCGTAACCCACCCCGGCGTACATCCCGGAATCTGGAAAGGGCATGATAAAGTCAGCTTCAATGGAAGACTCCCGGGCAAGAACCATTCCCATCCTTTTCCTGGCCTGATAAACCTCCTGACCGAAGACGATGGAGTCCGGTCTGGCAAAATAGATCAGTTCAAAGATACAGGATGACGGGGCCTGAATCTCGGCAATGGAAGTGCTGATCAGACTTCCGCGGTCGATGGTCACCATTTCCCCGGGGTTTATACACCTGAGGTATTCGGCTTCAAGCAGGTCAAAGGCGCAGGTTTCTGAGGCAAAAACGTACGAATCACCAACCCGGCCGATGGATAACGGCCTGAAGCCATTGGGGTCCCTGACGGCTATGAGCTTGTCGTTGGCCAGGATCAGGAGGGAGTAGGCACCTTTGATTCTGCTCATGGCCTTGGACAAAGCCTCTTCAAAGGAATAGCCGTTCATGTACCTGGAAATGAGGTGAACAATAATCTCACTGTCCATGGTTGTCTGGAAGATTGAGCCCTGTTCCTCCAGTTCCTTTCGCAGTTCATAGGTGTTGACCAGGTTTCCGTTGTGGGCCACGGCAATGGACATTCCTTTGAACCTGACCAGAAAGGGCTGGGAGTTGCGGATAAGAGAAGCGCCGGTGGTGGAGTACCGGAGGTGCCCCATGGCGATTTGCCCCTTGAGCTGATGGCCCAGGTGCTCCTCATTGAAGACGTCTGCCACCAGTCCCATTCCTTTCTGTTCCCTGATTTTTTGGCCGTCCCAGGTAACAATTCCCGCGCTTTCCTGCCCCCGGTGCTGCAGGGCGTACAGCCCGAAATAGGCCATCCTGGCGGCTTCAGGATGACCGTATATCCCAAAAAGTCCGCAATATTCCTTTTTCATTTATGATAAGTATTCCTGCATGCTTTTGACGCTGAGTCCGTAATACGCCCTTTCTTTGATGGCCAGGGCCAGGGCCTTGGCTGCGGTAATGGTCGTCGTATAGGGAATTCTGTATAATACCGCTGCCTGCCTCAGGGATGATGAGTCGCTTACTGTCTTCTTGCCCGATGAGGTATTGATGACCAGCTGGATTTCTTTGTTTTTGATGCTGTCAATGACATGGGGACGTCCTTCAAAGACCTTGTTCACAATCTCGGCCTTGATCCCGTGTTGATGGAGGAAGGCTGCCGTCCCCCTTGTGGCCAGAATCTGGAAGCCGAGTTCGGTGAAGATTGAGGCGGGTTCTATGCTCTGCGGTTTATCATACTCGTTGACTGAAATGAAAACAGAGCCACTTTCCGGGAGCATTTGACCCGCCCCCATCTGGCTTTTCATGAAGGCCAGGCCGAGGTTGTCATCAATGCCCATTACTTCCCCGGTTGAGCGCATTTCAGGGCCAAGCAGAACATCAACTCCGGGATACCTGTTGAACGGCAGAACCGCCTCTTTGACTGAATAGTAGCCTGATTTGCGCATGGACCAGGGATCAAGTTCCTTGATGGTGGCGCCCATCATGACTTTGGTGGCTATTTTGGCCAGGGGAACCCCTGTGGCCTTGCTCACAAAGGGAGATGTTCTTGATGCCCTTGGATTGACTTCCAGGATGAACACCTGGCCTTCCTTGACCGCGAACTGGATGTTCAGCAGTCCGATGACCTTGAGTTCTCTGGCCAGCATTGCGGTTTGTTTTTTGATCTCTTCAACCACGGCCTGGTCGATGGTATGTGGAGGCAGAACGCAGGCCGAATCCCCGGAATGGACCCCGGCTTCTTCGATGTGTTCCATTATTCCGGCAATATAGGTTGTTTGCCCGTCGCTCAGAGCGTCAACGTCGACTTCAATGGCGTGTTCCAGAAATTTGTCGATCAGAATGGGATGTTCAGGGGAGACCAGGACAACATGCTTGAAATATGACTGGAGCTGCTGCTCATCAAAGACAATTTCCATGGCCCGGCCTCCCAGAACATATGAAGGCCTGACCACTACAGGATAGCCGATGCTGGAGGCGACCGCGGCAGCTGCTCTGAAGGATTTTGCAGTACCATTGGCTGGCTGGAGCAGGCCAAGCTTCTTGATCAATGCCTGAAATCTTTCCCTGTCCTCTGCCCGGTCAATACTGTCCGGTGAAGTGCCCAGAATGGGCACACCGGCCTTCATCAGAGAGGTAGCCAGGTTGAGAGGGGTCTGGCCTCCGAACTGAATAATGACGCCCTCGGGTTTTTCAAAGTCAATAATATTCATCACGTCTTCAAGCGTGAGAGGCTCAAAGTAAAGAAAATCAGAGGTGTCATAGTCGGTGCTGACGGTTTCGGGGTTTGAGTTGACCATTATGGATTTGATTCCCATTTCATTCAGGCTGTAGGCGGCGTGAACGCAGCAGTAGTCAAACTCGATTCCCTGTCCTATCCGGTTGGGGCCGCCTCCAAGGATCATGACTTTTCTGGAGTTTTCCGGGTTAACTTCCCTGCCCTGTTCATAGGTGGAATAAAAATATGGGGTATAGGCCTCAAATTCTCCGGCACATGTATCCACCAGGTAATAAGTGGGAAGGATGTCCAGTTGTTTTCTGATTTTTCTGATATCGTTTTCATTCTTTTTCCACAGCAGGGCCAGCTGCTTATCTGAAAAACCGAGCTTCTTGGCCTGGGAAAGCAGCTGATGCAGGTCCGGGTTGTTAACGGAAAGCCTTTCCCTTAAACTGAACTGGATAAGTTCTTGTTCAAAGAGGACCAGTTCTTCCAGCTGCCGGATGAACCATGGATCAATTCCGGTAAGTTCAAAAATCTCCCGGATGGACAGTCCGGCCAGAATTGCATGACGCAGTGAGTAGATGCGCTGAGAATTGGGAACCCTCAGAGATGTCTTGATGTCTTCCAGAGGAGGAAGGTCATCCTGAAAGCTTGATGCCAGGCCGATTTTCCCGGTTTCCAGAGAGCGCAGACCTTTTTGAAGCGCCTCCTTGAAAGTCCGGCCAATGGCCATTGTCTCCCCGACGCTTTTCATGGACGT
>PWNK01000063.1 GCA_003557865.1 Desulfonatronovibrio sp. | reverse complement strand
CTTCTGTACCCTGAAAAAAACAACGTAAAAAGGGTGATCATCCTCGGTGGCGGGACCATCGGCTACAATCTGGCAACCATTCTGGAGTCCAACCCTAAGCAAACATATCTTACCAAAATTATTGAAAAGAGTGAAAAGCGCTGTGAAATGCTATACCGGAACCTGAACAAATCCACAGTGATTCAGGGCGATGAAACCGAGATCTCTTATTTTAACGAGGAAGAAATTGAAGAGGCTGACATCCTGGTTTCCGTTACTGGCGATGACCGGACCAACATTGTCGCCTCGGTAATGGGCCGACGCCTGGGCGTAAAAATTGTCATTTCCGAAGTGACCAGGATAATGTACAAGCATATTTATGATACCGTGGGAATCACCCACATTGTCAATCCGCATCAGATAACCGCCGCTCAGATCCTGCGTTATACCCATAAAGAGGCAGTGGTCTCTCTTTCAATCCTGAAAGATGAAGTGGCTGAAGTGGAGGAGACTGTACTTCTGGAATCGGCTGAAGTTGTGGGCAAATCCATTGCCAGGGCCGACCTTCCCAAAGGGCTGCTGGTGGGGGCCATCATCAGAAACAAAGAGGTGATAATTCCGGATGGCAGCACTGTTTTCCAGCCCAGGGACCATCTGATCATCTTTGCCATGCCCAAGGCCTGTTCCCAGCTGGAATGTTTTTTGTAACCGGTTTTTGGTTATGGTCCAGGGCCAATTGCCGCGGATAACACCAGATGTTTGGTAAACGGCGAATCTTGAGCGCAAGGGCAAATACATTTCAGCTTGTTTTGAACACAGCCGCCCTGGACCTTTTCCAGGACTGAGTTCAGGGCTTCAATGCTCACCGGCCTGGCCAGTCAGTTTCCATTCCCGCTGCCCCAAACTTTTCCCGGTCTACTTTTTCGCCTCAATGTCTCAGGAGCATGCCCCTACAATCATTTTGCAGGCTTGGTCATTTCAGCCCGGAACCTGAGACTTGATAAAAACCTGCATCTCCGGAGGCCGGGTCAGGTGCTTCTTCACAGTACACGAGTCCACCGCCCGGACAATGGCCTGACGATACTTTTCCGGAAAATCCGAAGGAAGCTCTATCTCAAAATCCATCCTGGTGATTCGCTTTTCGGTTTTATCCCAGTCATACAAGACCCTGACCCCCAAGCCCACGGTGTTGATCTTTCTTTTCAGGCAGAATGTCAGGGCGTAATACCCCGCGCAGGCAGCCAGCGAAGCCAGGAACAGTTCAAAAGGATTGGCCGCGGAGCCCTCTCCTCCGTCCTTTACCGGCTGGTCAGTGAGTATTTCCCATTCGCCCACTGCTGCCTGGATTTTCAATCCCCCTTGAAATGACACCACAATCTGTTTATCCATGATCCAGTCTCCCTGCTTTGTCTATTTAGCTTGAGAGTGAAAAGTTAAAAGTATCTATTCACAACAGGTTTAAATTAGCATCAGCATTAAAGGCCTGCCTGGGGCTAAGGTTGCGCCAATGCCTGCGCTGTTTGACCGTCGACGGTTCCGTTGGGCAAACATGAAAGTCCTTAAGGTTTTGATAATTATCCAGACTTGTTTAAGCTCTAAGTCGATTACTGATAGTAAATTGAATGTTTATCCTACGGAACCGCGACAGGGAGTTCGCAGGCAAAAGAAAACTTAGTCCCTGGCAGGCCAGGGTTATGGTTAATAGTTACGAATTATCGGTTCTTCCGCCTTAAGCGTACTTGTCAAATTGAACAACCTGTTCAGAGCGTTAGATCATCAATGCCTTGAGCTGCTGATTTATGGGCAGGGCTTTGTTCTTTGCGGACCACGATCCCGGCCATATATCTCTGGGGGTTTTCAAGACGTCCCTGGTAATAATCCATGATCTGCCAGCCGCTGAACAGCCCGGGCAGCTCATGGTCCTTGAGCAGAAAATCCGGATTGGAGGGCTTTCCAATATCCGCCTGCCTGGCGGTGAATGTTTCGTAGATGATTATTCCCCGGCTCTGGACCGAGCTTTTGATATCCGGTATCAACGGTCTGTGCAGGTACCTGAAGACCATAACCGCGGCAAAATACTCTTGAGGAAACAATCCCCTTGTTCCTGATTCAAGATCAACCTGCCGGGTGTAGACCAGCAGCCCTTTTTCAGCAGCCCTGGCCTCAATGTCCTTCAGGAATTCTATGTTTTTATCCCAGAAATGAACCTCAGCCCCATTTTCAGCCACCAGAAGACCATTGCCCCCTGATCCGCAGGCCAGGTCAAGGACGGGTCCGGTCCGGGCGGCCATGAGTACTGTTTTCAGGTTTTGAGATAAATATCCTGAAGCAAGCGGATCTTTCACGATGTTCAATCACCCGGCCTTGACAATGCCCGCGATGATGAAAACGGTGGCCGGAAGCAGGAGCAGAAAAACAGGCACGGTAAACAGAAGCAGCAGCAGCTGATCCTGGTAGAAGATGCCCATGGCGATAAGGGGGATCAGGTTGCCGGTAACTCCCAGCATGGCGTAATTATAAAAGGACTTTCTGCTCTCAATTTTTTTCCTGAGCTGGGAATCCGTCAGGCCCTGCTCTCTCGCCGGCAAAGCCATCCAGGCAACGGTATACAGCAGCAGGGGCAGGATGGATATGCCCATTCCTGTCCCGGGAATAAAGTTGACCAGAACAAAAACCATGAACATGGCTATCCGGAAGCCCACCCTGTTTATCTTCCATTTTTCGGACAGCCCGGCAATAACCCCGGCCACCAGGGCTTCATCAGTCAGTCTGTAATAGTCTTTCATGGTTATTCCTGTAGATGGACCAATGCCCACAGTTGAAAAAAAACGACAATAAGCTTAAAAAATAGCTTCTGAGATCAGCTCATGTCAACATAAACACCCTGCAAAATCCCATGAAACCCCTTTATTTTGATTATAATGCCACCACCCCGGTTCATGAATCGGTTGTCTTGGCAATGCTCCCCTATTTTACGGATAAGTTCGGCAACCCCGGCTGCGCGCATCTGCACGGCCTTGAAGCCAGAAAGGCCGTGGACATGGCCAGAAGCCGGCTGGCCGGGCTCATCAACGCCCAGCCGGAACAGATCCTCTTCACCTCATGTGCCACAGAGTCCAACAATCTGGTCCTGCAGGGCATCCTGAAACCTGGAGACGAACTTATCATTTCAGCCGTGGAACATCCGTCCGTTTCCCAGCCCGCCCGGGAGCTTGAATTAAATGGAATACGTTTAATAACCGCCCCTGTGGACGGAAACGGACTGGTTGACCCTCATAAGGTCATGAGCCTTGTCTCTTCCAGGACCAGGCTCATCAGCATCATGCTGGCCAACAACGAGGTGGGAACCATCCAGCCCGTGGCTCAAATCGCCTCGGCCCTGAAAACCCGGGACATACTCATCCATACTGACGCAGCCCAGGCTGTGGGCAAGATAGAAGTTGACGTTTTAAAGCTGGGTGTGGATTTTTTAACCATTGCCGGACATAAAATGTACGCTCCCAAGGGAATCGGGGCTTTATTCGCCGCCCGCACCCACATCCTGAAACCCATGCTTTCCGGAGGGGGACAGGAAAAAGGCCTCAAACCCGGCACGGAAAACATCCCTTATATTGCGGGACTTGGCCGGGCCGCGGATCTGGCTGCCCCGGACCTTGAGCAGGAAGCCAAGCGCCAGGATAATCTCGGTCAAAAATTCATGAGCAGCCTGCCCCGGGTATGTCCGGACACTCTGCTGCACGCCGCAGGCGCCCCCAGACTGCCGGGAACCATGTCCGTCGGCTTCGGAGGATACAGGGCCGGAGATATCCTGTCCGGAATGGTGGCCTGCGGTCTTTCTGCTTCAGCCGGGGCCGCATGTCACGGCGGTTCACCAAAAATGAGCGGGGTCCTGGAAGCCATGGGGGTTGATCCTCATTACGGCATGGGAACCATCAGGTTTTCCTGGGGCAGAATGACCACTCTTAACGACATTGATCAACTCTTAACCAGGCTCCGGTATATTTTTAAACACTTTCTGAAAAAAACAACCCCCAAGCCCCATGGATCCGCATAAACTGGGAGCGGAACTGAAGCGCTGCGGATTCAGTCTTTCCCGGGATCAGATCAGGGGGCTTCAAATTTATCTGGAGCTGCTGCTTAAATGGAACAAGGTCATAAACCTGGTTGGGCCCTCTGACTGGAAACTTATCCTGCACGACCTCATTCTGGACAGCTTTCACCTCAGCACTTTTCTTTCCCGGACAATAACCGACAGCAAGGGCCTGAAGACCCTGGATCTGGGAGCAGGGGCCGGTCTTCCAGGGATACCGCTTCGCCTGGTCTGGAAGGCGGGCAGCTATTATCTGGTTGAAAGCAGAACCAAAAGGGCGGTCTTCATGAACCAGGCACTTGCGGCCATGGACATTGAAAACACCCATGTCATCAATGGGAGGGTTCAGCAGTTAGACAAAAGCATTCTTCCGGCCGGGCTGATCATCAGCAGGGCGTTCATGCCTGGGCCGAAGCTTCTGCCCCTGGCAAAAGAGCTGCTCGCAATAAAAGGGATGCTCATAATCCTGAGCAAAGACAAAAGTGAGGCTGAAAATCCGGCAGGCTTTACTTTAATTGATGAGATGCATTACCGGGTCAATAACAAGGACCGCTACTTCCTGGCCCTGGAATCAAACATCTGACCCAGTTCACTGTTTTTAAAGATTAATCTGGTGGCTGTTTCATCTGCTGCTTCAGCCAGGTCCATGAGTCTTTCCAGGTAGTCAAGAATTTCAAGACGCCTTTCCTCTGAGGAGCATTCAAAGTCTCCTTCCAGCTCTCCTGATTTCAGATACTTTTCCAGGTCACTGAGAAATTTTTCATTTAGCATACTGTCCCGCTTGTATATTATAGTTCCTGTATTCCCACCGTCATCTCAAATCCTGATCAACAGCAGTTGATCACTGCCATACATTCTGAGGATGGTCAAAATATTCTTGACTGCAATTACCTTGCAAATTATTCTCAGGAACTTAAGCCGGAGTGGTGGAATTGGTAGACGCACGGGACTCAAAATCCCGCGGCCTTACGGTCATGAGAGTTCGAGTCTCTCCTCCGGCACCATAGGACTGACAAGGGTTTTCAGGTTTTCCTGGAAGCCCTTTTTTTGTCCCTGTTTTGTCCCTGCCGTCTTTTGACATCCTCGATTTTTTTGGGGTATCTGCAGTGGCATCGTCCAACCCATGGCGGGCGCAGACAGGTTTTATGGTCGCCGAAGTTACCCGGTTCCTGAAAAAACTTGCAGCACCTCCGCAATGGCCTCTTCAGCGATTTCCACATCCACTGCCAGCCAGACAAGTTCAACATTCCGGGCGAAAAAGTAGTGGGCCTGACCCTGGCCCAGGGCCATGTAAAAGTTTATTCCGTACCGGGACCTGGGCATCAGGTGCGAAAAACCGTGCCCGTTCTCACTCATGACCCGGGCCATGTCTTCCATGGCCTTTTTAGCCTCCAAAGGATGATCATAGAGTGACAAATAATAAGTGGCCGAGTGTTTCCCGTCCTCATAGGTGACGATAAAATCTGCGCTGGTGGCCACTTCTCCCCTGTGCATCCGGTTTATGATCCTGGAAGCTTCATCCCCGGAGATGACCTT
>PWNK01000162.1 GCA_003557865.1 Desulfonatronovibrio sp. | reverse complement strand
CTTAAAATGTCTTATTTTTGTGGCACGGGGACTGGCTCTTCCGGGACCCACTTGCCCCAAAAATAAGACATTTTAAGCACAAAATGATGCTCAAGTGGGTCCCGGAGTGCCTGTCCCCTGCTTTCTTAAAAGCGCTAAACAGATACAACAACTACAAGAAAGCAATAAGGAAGGCAAATGACGGCAAAAGAGCATATCCAGAACATTTTTGAACAGGTTGTTAAACGCAATCCAGGGGAACTGGAATTTCATCAGGCCGTGAAGGAGGTTCTGGACTCACTTGAGCCGGTAATAGCCATCAGGCCGGAGTATATTGAAGCCAACATCCTTGGAAGAATTGTGGAGCCTGAAAGGACCATAGCCTTCAGAGTGCCGTGGCAGGATGACAGGGGAAAAGTTCACGTCAACCGCGGGTTCAGGGTTCAGTTTAACAGCTCTCTTGGACCGTATAAAGGGGGCATCAGGTTCCATCCCAGTGTCAATCAGGGCATCATCAAATTTCTTGGATTTGAACAGATTTTTAAAAACTCACTGACCACCCTGCCCCTGGGGGGAGGGAAGGGGGGATCGGATTTTGATCCCAAATTCAAGTCTGATCCTGAGGTAATGCGTTTCTGCCAGTCATTCATGACCGAACTGCAAAGACACATAGGGGCTGATACAGATGTCCCTGCAGGCGATATAGGAGTAGGGGCCAGGGAAGTGGGTTACATGTTCGGTCAGTATAAGAGGCTGCGCAACGAGTTTACCGGAGTGCTCACCGGAAAGGGACTGAACTGGGGCGGGTCGCTCATCAGACCTGAGGCGACTGGATACGGTTCTGTCTACTTTGCCCAGGAAATGCTTCGAACCCGCAATGATGACATCAGGGGGAAAATATGTGTTGTCAGCGGTTCAGGCAACGTGGCCCAGTACACTACTGAAAAGATTATTGAGCTGGGGGGGAAGGTTGTCTCTCTTTCAGATTCCAACGGTTCAATTTATGATCCATCGGGTATAGACGAGCACAAACTGCGTTTTGTCATGGAACTCAAAAGAATCCGTTATGGACGAATAAAGGAGTATGCCGAAAGATTCAAGGGAGTTGAATACCTTGAAGGCAAGGGACCATGGGGGATTAAATGTGATTGCGCTTTTCCCTCAGCCACCCAGAATGAAATAAGTCTTTCTGACGCTCAGACCCTGTTTAAGAATGGATGCATGCTGATCTCCGAAGGGGCCAACATGCCCACTGAGCCCGGAGCTGTGCAGCTGGCCCTCTCTTCAGGAATTCTCTTTGGTCCGGGAAAAGCGGCTAATGCCGGAGGGGTGGCGGTATCAGGCCTGGAAATGTCTCAGAACTCCATGCGCCTGAAATGGAGCAGAGAAGAGGTTGATAACAAGCTCCGGGAAATAATGAAGGCAATACACAGACAGTGTATGGAAGCCGCGGATGAGTTCGGAACCAAGGATAATCTGGTGGCCGGGGCCAACATGGCCGGATTTGTCAGAGTGGCTGACTGCATGCTGGATCACGGAGTCATATAGTACTACAGCGACACTTTATTTAAGCTGGAAGGGGACTGGCTCTTTTGCCGCCGGATAGTCCGGCCGTTTTACGGTTTGAGGTCGGCAAAAGTGCCTGTCCCCGGTGTCCGAGGAGAGAATTTACACTAAGTGTCGCTGTAGTGATAGAAAAATCGTAACAGTTTAGCCCACTTGAGCTGCATTTTGAAGTTGTATGCATATTTTATGGCCAAGTGAGTACCGGGAGAGCCAGTCCCCGTGCTACATGTGCATGGCTAAACTGTTACGAAAAATCAAGATTTTAAAGAAGATCCTGCCAGGTCGGGGTAGTTTCTTTTCACCCATTCCAGCTGCTCCTGCCGGTCATTTGGAAGACCGTCTATCTGAGCAGCCTTAATTTCCTGGAGTATCTTTCCGAATACAGGGCCGGGTTCTATGCCCATTTTTTTCAAGTCTTTTCCGGAAATCTGAGGCTGAATGTTTCTAAGCTGGGTTATGAAATAGGATATTTGTTTTCTCAGTTCCTCCTTCTGACTTCTGGCCATCAAAAAAAGCAGTGCTTCAGCCGGCAGCGGAGCCAGGATAAAATAGAGATCACTGAGGCTTTGCTTGTTCCTTTGCCATTGATACATTTTGGCGACAGTTTCCCTGATCTGCCCCCTGATGACAAAAAAACCCTTTTCCTGTCTCTGGGATATGTTGAAACGATTAAAGATGATCTGAGCCTGAGTGTCATTGATGGTGTTCAGCAGACCCAGCATGTACAGCATCCACTTTTGAATTTCCTCCTCGGTGTACAGGAGCTGAAACCAGTTAATCACTTTTTCAGTTTCCAGCAGGATGGTGTTTATTGCCGGAGTAAGCTTCAGAAGGGGATGAATGTTTCGCAGCAGGCCGAAGTTTTCCATTCTTGATATGCAGCCCAAAGGGTTGTTTTCATCAAAGATCATTTTCAGTTCATGAAAAATTCTGCTGCCTGAAAGCTTGTGAAAAATGCTCAGATCCACAGCATTTTTGATGAGTTTTTCAGTCTGGGCCCCTATCCTGAAAGAAAACCTCTGTTCAAAACGAATGGCCCGGATGATCCTCGTGGGATCCTCCACAAAACTGAGAGAGTGCAAAACCCGGATAACCTTGTCTTTTATATCCCGCTGTCCCCCGAAAAAATCTACAAGTCTGCCGAAACTGTCTGGATTGAGATGGACCGCCAGGGCGTTTATGCTGAAATCACGGCGGTAGAGGTCCATTTTTATTGAAGACAGCTCAACAGTGGGCAGGGCGGCAGGATGTTCATAGTACTCAAGCCTTGCTGTGGCCACATCAATTTTCTGTCCATTTTCAAGAACAACAACAGCTGTCTGAAATTTATGATGAGCCCTGACTCTTCCTCCAAGTTCAAGGGCGAGTCTTTTGGCGAAAGCGATTCCCTCTCCCTCAATGACCAGGTCAACATCCAAGTTGTCCCGACCCAGCAGGATATCCCGGACGAAACCACCAACCATATAGGATTCAAAACCCATATCTCTTGATATTTCCCCACATTTTATGAGCAGATCGAAAATATCCGCGGGCAAACGGTCCCTGATAATTTTTTTAATGTTCCTCTCCCGTTTTTTTTCTGGAAGAAGACTTTCCGGGATCCTGGCCGGCTCCTGAATTATATTGTTTATCAGGTCGGTCCTGGTGACCACTCCAATGATCCTGTCATTTTCAACTATGGGAATCAGCCGCTGTCTCTGACCAATAATCACTTCCATCACCTTGTAGATATCATTGGTTGTATCCAGCGTGGAAAAGTCAGTAACCATGTATTCTTTCAAGGGTATCTTTCCCAGTCCGTGACTTACGGCCTTGTCCGCGGTCTGGTGCTCGAGAATACCCACACAGGGTCCGCCATTTTGGTCTACCACGGGAATCGCCTTCAGGCCGAACCTGGTCATGACTTCTGTAGCCTGGAGTATGGTTTTATTTTTTTCAATGATTACAGGAGGTGAAGACATGAGATTGGATACCAGAATCTGTGGATTTACCTGGGAATAGAGCAGTCCGAAAAGCTCATCCTTAACCTGGGTCAGGCTTTTATGCTTGATTGTGGCTGAAGCGGCAAAGGAATGTCCTCCGCCTCCCATGGAGGAGCATATCTTGCCGACATTAACGTCTGTTGTTCTGCTTCTGGCCACAACATGAATCCTGTCCTGCATTCTGCCCATGGCAAAAAGGACACGGATATTCTCCATGTCGAGCAGCTTATGAGCCAGAAGGGCAAAGTCTCCCACATAGTGATCCAGGGATATCTCGGTAACCACGATATCTATCCCGTTTATCTTGTGAGTTGTTGCAGTTTCCAGGAGAGAGTTGAGAATGGATATCTGTTCAGCAGAGAGGTCCCTGTTGATCAGGTCTGAAATCATGTTCAAGTCCATCCCCTGAGTAAGAAGCCATGAGGCAGCATCAAAATCGTGCTTGGTGGTGGAATTGAAGGTAAAACTACCGGTGTCCTCGTAAATTCCGAGCCCCAGTATGGTTGCCTCATCTTCAATCAGGGAAATACTTCTGTCCATGAGGATGTCGGAAATAATCGAGGTCGTTGATCCCCAGGGCCTGATCACTTCGTGGTCCCCCTTGATATCCTCATCAGAATCAGGATGGTGATCATAAAGATGGATGTTTATCCTCTTATTTTCCAGCAGGGGGGCAACATGCTTTACCCTGGATTTCTGCCTTGTGTCCACAATGACCAGCCTTGTAACCGAGTCAGGATCTATGTCTTTGAATGACTTGAAATTATAGAGATAAGTAGCGCTCTGGATAAAAAAATTCTTGAGGTTCTTTTCCTGGCTGCCGGGAAAGATGAGTGTAGAGTCAGGATAAAGCTTGCTGGCAGCGATCATGGACGCCAGGGCGTCAAAATCGGCGTTTACATGACAGGTAATTACAGTTGGGGCGGTTATCTTATTTTTTTTCATGACAGGATAATGAGTTTTAAGCGGTTATTATCTCCTCTTGACAGTCAAAATTTCCAGCAAAAAATTTTGATTTTATTAAATAATCCTGCTTCAGCAAACTGTCATTCCCGCGCAGGCGGGAATCCAGTGATTTTAGACTGTTAGAATCAATGGCGCCCAGGAATTCTCGACTCTCAAGATCTCCTGATAAACAAAAAATTCCTGCCTCCTTGTTCATGCTTTTAGTGAACGCGGATGATACTGTTCATGGATGAACTTAAGCCGGTCGCTCTGGACATGGGTATAGATTTCAGTGGCTGTAATATCGGAATGTCCCAGCAGGGTCTGTACGGTACGCAGGTCAGCCCCGCCTTCAAGCAGGTGGGTGGCAAATGAGTGCCTCAGGGTATGAGGGGAGACCTGTTTTCTGATGCCGGCCTTTAAAGCATATTTTTTGATCATCTTCCAGATACCTTGTCTTGACAGTCCAAGACCGGATCGATTCAAAAACATCAGGTCTTTTTTGGGAGCAAATGATCCCCGCCAGTTCAGCAGATAAGATTCCAGCCACTGCAAGCACGTAAAATGCAGGGGTATGATCCGTTCTTTTCCTCCCTTGCCCCAGACACGAACCATGCCACTTTGCCTGTCGAGGTTAAGCACCCTCAGCTGAGCAACCTCAGAAACTCTCAGCCCGCCGGCATAAAGCAGCTCAAGCACGGCCTTGTCCCTGGCTCCCAGCTTGGTGCTCACGTCCGGCTGGGTTAGAATGCTTTCAACTTCTTTGGTTGAAAGGACTTTGGGAAGAAGCTTGGGAAGTTTCGGGTTTTCAAGTATTCCAGCAGGGTTGCTGCTGATATGTCCCTGTTCAAAAAGAAAGGCAAACAGGCCTCGCAGGGCTGCCATATGCCTGGCAAGGCTTCGGCTCTGCAGGCCTTTGCCGCGAAGGGACATTAGATAAATAAAGATGGCGTTCTCACTGACAGCTGTTAAATCAATATTTTTTTCATGGAGATGGCAGGAAAATGAACTCAGATCCTGAGAATAAGAACTGACAGTGGCTGAGGCAAGTCCTCTGACAATCAGGATATGTTCAAGAAAACGGTCAATAAGGGGATTATTTGCGCTGCTGGATTGCAATACCTGCCTCGTGGTTTTTTTGAGCTGATTCTAACTTGCTAGGAAAAATATAAAGATATATTGTCTAT
>PWNK01000101.1 GCA_003557865.1 Desulfonatronovibrio sp. | reverse complement strand
TTCATCGTAACTTGAGAGTCAAGAATTCCTGAGAGCCATTGATTCTAACAGTCTAAAATCACTGGATTCCCGCCTGCGCGGGAATGACTGTTTGCTGAAGCAGGTTTATTTAATAAAATCAAAATGTTTTGCTGGAAATTTTGAATGTCAAGATCGTAACTATTCACCACATATGGAATATGGTTATTCAAAGGCACTGAATTCCGGCTCCCGGTTCAAGCCCGGGACAAGCTTCGCCGGAATGACGGTAAATGGTATCAACCTGCTCTAACCGTCACCCCGGACTTGATCCGGGGTCCAGGTCTTCTTCTTTGATCTTACTGAATAGTTACGATTGATCATGCTTCTTGGTTAACCTCAACTTTAACGGCCTGCCTGGGGCTAAGGCTATTGTAATATTTAACAAAAAGGTCACTCCTCAAAAAATTTTGGGTGTCAGAAACCAACAGAAAAAATCACGGGGTTTTCAAAGAGGACTTGCCATATTTGGCATGGAGTTGCGGCAAAGGCGGGGCTGGTAATTCAAGAGCGGCTGTAAGCGAACCGAGACAGGCTTCAGATCCAGTTGCCCTGCATCAGCCACCGGATCACATCCCGGGGAGGCGAGATACTCATGATGTGTGCGCCCTGGGCCACATCACAGCCCAGGTCTTTCAGGCTCTCCTGAACCTGGCGGCTGCGCACTCCCTTGGCCCCCACCCTTAATCCCAGGTTATGTCCAAGGCTGATGATGGAGCTGACAATACCGGCATCCCCCGGATCCTGGTCCATGTTCCGCACCAGGGATGGATCAATTTTGAGCATCTGAACAGGCAGATCCTTCAGCCCGGCCAGGGAGCTGCAGCCGGTTCCGAAGTCATCTATGCACATGCTGACCCCCAGCTCATGGATGGCGTAAACCGAGTTCAGGGCCTTTCGGGAAGCATTCCCAAAGGCGCTTTCAGGTAACTCAATTCCCAGAAAATGGGGGTCAATCCTGTGCTTGTCAATGGCTTCCCGGAGCATCCCCGGAAGCCGGCCTTCCTGAAAAACCGTTACCGGAACATTGAAGCCTATCTTAAGGGCGGCTCCCATTTTCTGCCACTCCCTGACCTGGGCCGCGGCCAGAAAGATTAACCTGGAGGTCAGCTCCCTGATGAACCCCCCATGCTCAGCCAGGGGCATGAAGTCACGCCCCGGGATAATGCCCCTGACTGGATGAATCCAGCGCGGAAAGGCTTCAACTCCGCTGACGCCTTCCGGGAACAGGGTCAGTTCAGGCTGAAAGTAAAAGGTCAGCTGGTCCTGATCCAGGCTTTTTTTCAGCTCAGCCCTGAGACTGACATGACTGATGCCAGATGATACCAGGTTCGGATCGTAAAAGATCAACCCGGTTTTACTTCTTCTGGAGGCATACATGGCCAGATCAGCATTACTCAGAATCTGTCCCAGGTTCTTGCCGTGATCAGGATAGACAGCAATGCCAATGCTGACATCCAGCACCAGATGCTGCCCGTTGATCTCAAAAGGCTCGGACATGGTTTCAAGTATGCCCGCGGCTGTCTTCCTGGCCCGTTCACCGGCCTCTGATCCGGTAATAACCGCCCCCAGCTCGTCATCTCCCAGGATGGCCGCGCTGTCATTTTCCGGAACCAGGGCTCTCAGTCTGTGTCCCGCCTGCAGCAGAAAATTATGCAGGGCTTCATCATCCAGATTTCTTTTGACTTCTCCGGGCATATCCAGATGGATGATCATAAAGGCAACCTGCTTGGGATGAAGCCCTTCCCTGCTCAGACTGATATCTCTTCCCAGCTTCTTGATGATCATGTCCCGGCCCGGGAGCTGGATGGGGAAGTCCGGTGCCAAGTGAAGAACTGACTTTGCCGTACCCTCCACCACCGCTCTTTTAAGACTTTGGTCAGCATCCTTGAGAATTGCGTACAGCTCGGTACTTTCCAGGGTATGGGCAGTGAGTGACAGGATAATCGTCTGCAGGGACCAGATGACATCAGGGACCCGGGATATATTTCCCCTGATTATTCCGGCAAACATCCCCCGGATCCTTGAGGTTGTGGACAGTACCTGGAGGACGACATGTTCATGGCCATTCAGGGATAAAGAGCTGATCTTTTTTTTCCGTCGAATGGCGCTGTTGAAAATACCGCGCTCAATGAGCCGGTCTACTTCCTGGTTAAAACGTTTTTCAAGTCCGGCCCGGTCGGTAAAGGCAAAATAAAAATCACTGTCCTCTTCATTAACCAGGTAGATGGCCATGCCCTGAAAGCTGATCAGCCTGCCGATCCTGGAACAGGCCTCATCAAGAATAAGGCCCGAATCCAGCGCGTCACCCAGGCCACGCTGAAAATCCATAAAACCCGATGCCAGATCAACTGCCTGACATAGATCCAAGCCGGCCTCTTCCAGGAGTTCTACCTTGCTTTGCAGTTCCTGTATTCTGTCATTCATGTCGCTGGTGCTCTTTCAGGTAATAATAGGCGTGCCGCGGATCACAGGCTGAGGGGGTCCATCTGGAAAACTGTTTGCAGGCTGCCGGCATGGCTGTCCTGAATACGGACCCGGTTCACCCCCCATATTCTGAAAATGCGCAGGTGTTTTTCCCGGACGGGCAATCCTTTGCCCAGAATCAACCGGCCATTGCCGTCCCTGATGTCCTCGCCCAGGATCATTCCCGGCTTCAAGCCTTCAATTTCAATATTGACCATGAAAAAACCCCTTATGGATAAACGTGCTGCTGACGCCTTTAGATTCAGCTCCCGAGCATCACGGCCAGGGCCATGGCCCGCTCCAGGCTGGCCGGACTGGCTTTTCCCGTACCCACCAGGTCATATCCAGTGCCGTGATCCACAGATGTCCTGATAATGGGCAGTCCCAGGGTGGTGTTCACGCAGTTTCCAAATTCAACAAGCTTTAGCGGGCCCAGTCCCTGATCATGGTACATGGCCAGCACCGCGCAGAACTCGCCCCTGAAGGCCCTTAAAAAAACAGTGTCCGCGGGAAAAGGACCCTGGACGTTTACCCCCTCAGCCCTGGCCATCTCAATGGCCGGGATGATGACTGAGGCCTCTTCATGCCCTATCCTGCCCTGCTCCCCGGCGTGGGGGTTCAGGCCGCACACGGCTATGGGCGCGCCCAGTCCCAGCCTGGCCATGAACTTACTGGTCAGCCTGAGGCAAAGACGTATTTTCTCCCGGGAAATAAGATCGGGGACCCGGCGCAGGCTGGGATGGACAGTGACCAGGCTGACCCTTAGTTTCTGACCGCAGAGATGCATGCAGACCTGTTCAGGATCAACCTCAAAGAAATCCGCCAGAAATTCAGTATGTCCCCCGTACCTGAAACCGGCCTCAAGCATAAAGGCCTTGTTCAAAGGACCGGTTACCAGGGCCCGGGCACGTCCAGCCTGTATCAGGCGGCAGGCCAGCTCCAGGCTTAAGCCGGCGGCAAGGCCTCCCAGGGCGTCTCCTTTTCCAGGCTGAAAATTGTCAGCAGCGATACCTGGAGGTTCCACCAGGTATATTCCCGGTGGTCTTTCCGGGGCCAGAGCCTCAGGGTCGAGCCTGGTCCAGAACTGTGAACGTCTGAAGCTCCGGCAATGGAATCTGAGAGGGCTTTCCGGTCCAACAATGAGCAGTGAATGATCTTTGAGAACCGACCTGATATCGGCAAGAAAAAGGAGTTCAGGCCCCAGTCCGGCCGGATCGCCCAGGGTATATATCAGTTGGGACACCGGCTATTCTTTGGGTGAAAGAATCAGGCAGTCATCCCGAAAAACGCAGCCCTCCTGATCGCAGTACCCTCCTACCGCTCTGGCGAAACAGTCAAAGTTACCCTCAGCGTGCTGAATGATCCTGATGGCTTCAATCTTGGTCACCGCAAAAGGAATCTTGATCTCTTTTTCCCTGGCAAACGCTCTTATTTCTTTCATTTTCATATTATTATCTCCTGTTATTCATGGTTTGAAATTATTCTGCCAACGTCTCAAGGATAACATATTTCTCCTGGCCGAAGCCCCGGGGTTAGTCATCCTATATGACGTCTGAAGGCGTTTTGCCGCTTATTTTCTTTTTATCTTCAGCATATCCCAGGCTCTTGTAGGCCTTAAGATAAGCTTCAGCAGAAGTGGTCCAGGAAAAGTCAGCCCGCATGCCCCTGAGCTGCATTTCTCTCCATTTTTCCTTATTTTCAAACAAGGCAAGGGCCTGATCAAGGGCCTGGAGAAAAAGGGCCGAATCGGGCCGGTCAAAAATAAACCCTGTGGCATCGGCATCCGGATAGGGTTTTATGGTATCCTTCAGTCCCCCCACTGCCGTGGCCACCGGGGGAGTACCATAGCGCAGGCTGTACATCTGGGTCAGTCCGCAGGGTTCATATCTTGAAGGCATCAGGAAAATATCGGATCCGGCCTGGATAACATGGGCCATCTCCTCGGTATAGCCGACCAGACCCGAGATATTGCCCGGAAAACGTTCCATGAGGTCCAGCAGCTGAGCTTCGTATTCTGCTCCTCCTTCTCCCAGGACCACTACCCCCACATCTTTTTTCACCAGCTGGGGAATTATCTCCAGGAGAAGATCAATGCCCTTTTGAGTGCGCAGCCTGCCGATGAAACCAAGAACGGGCCTGTCTGCAAGTCTGGGGGGAAGAAAGAGCTTGTCGATTAAATCTTTTTTGCAGGCGGCCTTTGCCTGGGGGCTGTCCCAGGAGTAACCGGCGGCCAGGTATTTGTCCTTCTCAGGGTTCCAGACAGTGTAGTCGGCCCCGTTGAGAATGCCTTTGAGGTCATGGCTTCTTTTTTGAAGAATGCCTTCAAGGCCGCAGCCGAACTCAGAAGTCAGAATTTCTTGGGCATAAGAAGGACTGACGGTTGTAACCAGGTCCGCGTGGGCAATGCCTCCCTTGAGAAGATTGAAACTGTCGTAGTATTCAACTCCTTCCGGGGTCCAGGCTTCATAAGGCAGGCCGCTGTCCCAGAAAAGCCTGACTGAAAATCTTCCCTGGAAGGCAAGGTTGTGGATGGTGAAAATGGTGGAAGTGTCCTTCCAGTATGGATCGTGTCTCTTGCCGTAATAAATGAAGGAATTAATCAGGGCGGCGTGCCAGTCATGGGAGTGAACAACCTTTGGCGGGCTGTCCAGTTTTTTCATCAGGGACATGGCCGCCCGGCAGAAGAAGATGAACCTTTCGCAGTTGTCGAAATAATCCCCTTTATGAGTACAGTAATAGTACCGCCTGTCAAAATATTCGCCACGGTCAATGAAATATACCGGCAGACCGTGAAAGGTGGCCTTGAAAACATCGGTGCTGATCTCAGGCCAGGGATAACCCACGTTTATGTCCTCGTATACCAGGTGGGGACTGTATTCACTGGTGGCCAGCCTTCCGTAGAGAGGGGTGATAACGCAGACCTTGAGACCCATCCTGTGAAGGGTAAGGGGAAGAACCCCAATTACATCGGCCAGACCCCCTGTTTTGGAAAAAGGATACATTTCAGACGCAACAAAACAGATATCAAATTTTGAGCCCATATTACCTCAGCTTGATTAACACTACAGCGACTCTTTGTATATATTCTCGCCTCGGCCACCGGGGACAGTCCGGCACCCACTTAAGCTGATTTTTCCCAAGCTTTCTGTAAATATTTCCTGCTTAAGTGAGTGCCGGACAGTCCCCTTTTAACTTAAATAAAGT
>PWNK01000060.1 GCA_003557865.1 Desulfonatronovibrio sp. | reverse complement strand
TTACAGCAGGGGATCAATGTCCGCATTTTTTGACCAGCTCTCGGGACAGCTCCAGGTAGGCGTGGGATCCTGTAGACCTGATATCATATGTCAGAACAGGTTTGCCGTGGCTAGGTGCTTCGGACAGCCTTACGTTACGTGGGATTACTGTTCTTAAGACCTTATGCTGGAAATGAGATCTTGCTTCCTCAGAAACCTGATGAGAGAGCCTGTTTCTCTTGTCAAACATGGTAAGTACCACTCCCAGGAGTTCCAGCTCCGTGTTCAGTCTTTTCTTTATTAGTTCGTAAGTCCTGAATAAGTGGGCAACCCCTTCCAGGGCGTAGTATTCGCACTGCAAAGGAATCAGAAGCCACTTTGCAGCGCAAAGGGCGTTCACTGTGACAATGCCCAATGAGGGAGGGCAGTCTAGAAGTACATATTCATACTGCGACACATTGTCTTTTATAAGATTGTACAAGTAATACTCCCTGTTTTCCCTGTTTATCATCTCGACTTCAGCGCCCACCAGGTCTTGGGTTGACGGGATTATTTTCAGGTATTTCAGCTCTGTATCAAGGACAAGATCCTGAAATTCAGTCGACCCGCAAAGACCCTGGTAAAGTCCCTGGCCAACGCTGTTTTTGTCCAGCCCCAGCCCGCTTGTTGCGTTGGCCTGGGCATCGCAATCAATCAGCAGCACCTTTTTTTCCATAACCGCAAGAGAGGCCGCAAGATTGATTGCGGTTGTGGTTTTGCCTACACCGCCTTTTTGATTGGCAATGACTATAACATTATTCAATTTGTTCCCCTTTGTGCTCCCGTAAAATGTTTCACGTGAAACATTAAGTCTGATGATTGTTTAGAAGAAAAGAAATGAAAAAACAAGAAAAGATTTTCTGTAAAAAATTAAGGGGGATGGACAAGAATGCTCCAGGTGCTGACTGGATGAGGATGGGGTCGTTTCTGAACAGCTTGAAGAGCAGGGAGAATTCGAGCACATCAGGCTTATCAATCCGAAAAGAGGTGCCGGGTGCAGCGTTGAATTTCCTTTGCTTCTGCTCAAGCTTTGTGCTACATTTTGGTTTGATTGTCAGCTTTTAAAGGCACAAGACTGATGGGACGAGAATCCTGCGCCTAATTTTTTAATCAAAAGGGGCAGGATGCTTCAGGCTTTGGCAAAAAATAGTATTTTTTGCCAAATCTGTTGGATAAATCATTGACCTTTCAAGGTAATATCTTTGTTTATGGGAAAAATATATGATGTAATCATAATCGGAGGAGGTCCCGCAGGAGCTACCGCTGGCCTGAATCTTGCCCGCAGAGGATTAAATGTCCTTCTCCTGGAAAAAAAATCCATGCCCAGGTTCAAGCTTTGCGGAGGAATGATTACCAGAAAAACAATTGAACTGGCTGAAGAAATCCATCCAGGCTTTTATTCTCAACTGGAGCAGGAAGGAATTATTGAAAACCAGTGCCTGACCTACCTGATAAAAACAGAAAACAGAAACCTGCACACCGCCAGGGCAAGGCATCCGTTTGTTCTTATCAACCGTGAAAAGTATGATTTCCTGTGGATAAAAAGTGCCATCCAGGAGGGAGTTCAGCTGAAAGTTGAAAAAGCGGCAAAAGTTGATTTTTCAGGTTGCACTGTGGTTACCTCATCCGGAAACACCTACCGGGGGAAGTTCATCCTTGCCGCTGATGGCGCCGGGAGTCGAGTGCGCTTGGAATTGGCCCGAAAAAAAGTAGTATCCCCTCCCAGGTCAGGATATGCAGCCCTGGCTGTGGAGACCTTTGTTCCCAAGGTTTATGGAAGTTTTAGTGACAGCCCTGAGCTGATTCTCGGGCTGATAAAGGATGGCTATGCCTGGTCCTTCCCCTGCAGTAAGGTACAAGCTGTCGGCATTTGCTCAGCAAAGCAAAAAGATGGAAGACTGCTGAAGCAAAGGCTGCTCTATCTTCTCAAAAGCTACGGAGTTGCAGATAAGAATCAGATGAAAATCCAGGCCAGTTTGCTGCCTTACGGTGACTATGAGCCAAGACCGGGCTACAGGAATGTGCTTCTTGTGGGGGATGCTGCGGGACTGGCTGAGCCGCTCCTGGGAGAAGGAATCTATTTTGCTCATGCTTCAGGCAACATGGCCGCTCGAGCGGTGTTGGAATCCAAGGGCATTGCTCATGCATGCGTTGATTTGTATGCCGGGTATTTAGGAAAGATAATCAGCAGCATGCGAAAAAGGTTGTTGCTGAGAAAGCTGACTTTGGGGCTGCCACCCTTTCTGGCTGATAAAGCTTTCAGTTTTCTGCTGCCCTTAATTGCTCTGCGTCTTGAAGAAAAGATTCAGGGAAGGCATGGTGATTATTAAAAACAGTGCTTAGGAATTACAACTGGTGCAGGGGTTAAGTTTATATGCTCTATTCCTGCTTGGTGTTCCTGTTTATTGCAACTTTGGTGGCAACAGCAAGCAGTCCGCACAGAACTCCTAAAACCAGAGATCTTAAGGGTTCGATGCCGAAAACCAGGCTGGCAGTGAGACCAACAGTCCCTCCCATGATAATGCCTCTGAAGTATGGGATATTCATAATTGCTCCTAACGCCGATTATTAATTAAGGGTTGTAATCTTGCGCGGACTTTTAACTATTAAATGGTTAGATGGAAAAAAAGTAAAGAAAATTTTCCTGAACGCCGAAATAAAAAGTCATTGGTACCCGGAGCTGTCTAGCCAACACGCGGTTTCTTACTTTATAAAGTTTTTCTGAGTCTGTAAAGACCGTCAATGCATGGCAATAAAGCCTCAATCAGTAACCTGCTCTTAACCACCAGCTTTTACTTGTACTTATGAATAACTCTGGCCAGCTCAATAAATCAACTCTTAACCTTGCTCCTGAACTCTTTGCCAACGAACACTATTCCATGCTTTGCTGGTGGCGGGACGGACTGCTGCACAGGGTTGAGCTGGGTCCTGGAAAGACAAAAAAAAGTTCAGGAGATTGCATCAATAGGTACTCCAGAATTATTCACGCGGCCCTGGAGCGCCACGTCCGCGGAAAAAACCCAGACTGGGACAACCTCCCGTTGGACTGGGCAGTGATAACCTCAGCTTTTCAAAGGTCTGTACTTAAAACGCTTATGGATCAAATTGGGCACGGGCATACTACCTCCTACAAAGAACTGGCCCGCATGGCCGGTTTCCCCGGGGCGGCCAGGGCTGTTGGCCAAGCAGTGGGAAGTAATCCCTGGCCGCTTATTGTCCCCTGTCACAGGGTCTTGACCTCCAGCGGCATGCTGGGAGGATTCTCCTCCGGCATTGAGATGAAAAAAATGCTTTTGTTTCTTGAGGGCTGGCCGGGTGACAAAGATGCTTCTTTGTATCAGGCTTAAGCCCTGTTGTTGTTTCCCTTGCCTTTTTATCAGGGGAAAGCTTCAGTGTCTGGTTCGGCTGCCATTAATCAAAGCGTCGTCATCTTTGTGGTTGCCAATGTATCTTGCAGTGATTAGCTTAAACTTAATCACGGTGCTATGAAGATCAAATTGTATTAACCATGTACCCAAATATTTTATTCAATAATAATACCAAGGTGAACACCTATGCTTAAAAGATCAAAAATATCCAAAGGTTTCAGTTCAGAAAACCAGGACCTCCCACTGATGACCCTCAGGGAAGTTGTGATGTTTCCCAAGGCCATTATTCCCCTTCTGGTGGGACGGGATGCTTCCATTAAAGCCATTGAAACAGCGCTTAACAGCTATGATAAAAAGATTTTCCTGGTAACACAGAAAGAGCCAAAAATTGAAAAACCTGACTCCAAGAGTGTCTACACGTTCGGATGCATTGCCAGAATCCTTCAAATGTTCAGGCTTCCGGACGGGACCATAAAGGTTCTATTTGAAGGCCTGCAGCGGGCAGTTATAGATCCTGAAACGGTTGATTTTTCCGTGGAAGTGCCCATTGCTTCCGCACAGGTCATAACAGAGGATGATTTGTCCAGCCCGGAATCAGAAGCTCTGGTAAGGGCTGTCCACCAGGCGTTGGACGAGTATGGTAAAATCAATACCAGGATAGCCAAGGAGACTGTCTTGTCCATCCTCAGCCTGACCAGCCCCGGGGCGATTGCTGATGCGGTGATGCCCCATCTGAAGGTTGATTTTCAAGACAAGCAAAGCGTCCTGGAGCAGCTTGACCCTTTTAAACGGCTGCAGATGGCTTACGCGCATCTGCAGGGAGAGATAGAAGTATTTTCCCTGGAGAAGAAAATCAAGTCCAGGGTCAAAAAGCAAATGGAAAAGAATCAGCGCGACTACTATCTCGCAGAGCAGCTAAAGGCGATCCACAAAGAAATGGGTCGTGAGCATGATCCCAAAGCTGAACTGGATCATCTGCAGGAAAAGATTCAAGAAAAGAACATGCCTGAACATGCCAGAGACAAGGCTCTGGAAGAGTTGAAAAAACTAAGGACCATGCCCCCCAATGCCGGCGAATACAGCGTTCTGCTTAACTATATTGACTGGATTCTATCGCTGCCCTGGAACGAACTCAAAACTACAGAAACTGACCTGCCCGCAGCAGAAAAGATTCTTGACGATGATCATTATGGTCTGGAAAAGCCTAAGCAGCGCATTCTGGAATACCTTGCGGTACAAAGCCTGGTGGATAAAATGCGCGGTCCGATTCTGTGCCTGGTTGGGCCCCCGGGGGTGGGGAAAACTTCTTTGGCCAAATCAGTGGCCAGGGCTACTGGCAGGGAATTCATAAGGCTGTCCCTGGGGGGTGTTCGCGATGAAGCAGAAATACGCGGACACCGAAGGACCTATGTTGGAGCAATGCCTGGCAAAATTATTCAGAGCCTGAAAAGGGTTAAAACCAACAATCCAGTATTCTGTCTCGATGAAGTTGATAAAATGAGCACCGATTTCCGTGGTGATCCTTCTTCTGCTTTGCTGGAAGTATTAGATCCTGAACAAAACTACGCGTTTAATGATCATTATCTGGATTTGGACTATGATCTGTCCAACATCTTTTTTATTACCACGGCCAACTATCTGCACACCATTCCACTGCCGCTCCAGGACAGGATGGAGATAATCAAGCTTCCCGGATACCTGGAGACTGAAAAAAATAAAATCGCCAAAGACTACCTCTGCCCTAAGCAGTTTAAATTTCATGGTCTGGATCCTGATAAGGTATCGTTTTCAGAAGGGGCTATCAATGAAATAATCAGAAAGTACACCAGGGAAGCCGGGGTGAGAAATCTTGAACGGGAAATCGCCTCAATATGCCGCAAGGTGGCAAAAAGGCAGGTCGAAAATGCTCAGGACAAAGACAAAAAGGTCCTGATCACCAAGACCAGCATCGGCTCTTATCTTGGTGTGCCGAAAATCAGGCATGGTGAGCGAGAAGACAAGCCTCTGGTCGGTGTTGCCAACGGGCTTGCCTGGACTGAAGTTGGAGGAGAGATCCTGCTGGTTGAGGTGGCTATAATGCCTGGATCAGGCAAGGTTGAAATAACCGGGAAGCTTGGTGAAGTGATGCAGGAAAGCGCCAGGGCCGCACTGAGCTATCTTCGTTCCAGGTCGGATGTCTTTGGCCTGAGGCCGGAATTCTATAAAGAGGTGGACATTCATGTCCATGTTCCGGAAGGAGCAACCCCCAAGGACGGTCCTTCAGCTGGGGTAACCCTGGCCACGAGCCTTATATCTGCCCTGCTAAATCTTCCGGTGCACAACGACCTGGCCATGACCGGAGAAATTACCCTGAGGGGCCGGGTTCTGCCCATAGGTGGTCTTCGGGAAAAGCTTCTGGCTGCCAGAAGGGCCCAGATAACCAAGGTTCTTATTCCTGACGGCAATGAAAAGGATCTGGAAGAAGTCCCGGATAATGTTCTCAAGGGCATGGAGATTGTGTCTGTGAAGCACATGGACGACGTGCTCTCGGAAGCTATTCTGGGAACGACTCCCGAGGAGCTTTTCTGCGGAAAAGAGTCCTGTCTTCCAGTATCCTGCAAGCTGATGAAGGATGAGTTCAGGCAGCAGGCGCAGTAATGATTACCACAGGGCGGAGAAGAATCTTCTACAATCTCCGCCCTGTTGCAAACATGCTTCACAGCATCCCATCTAAAAAGCCTATCAAATGCAAGCAATGATATTGATATTATCTATTGGAAATTGATCATCTTGCATGCCATTGTGCAAATAAAACGCCTCCACTGCGAAGGTGGTTTTCAGAGCAGCCCACAGCTCCAAATACAGGGCGTTGATTGATCCCCTCAATCTATTACCGGACTGAAAACAATGAATATACCTAAACGTCTCACTGAAACCGTCAAAGGTGCCGGCTGAGCTTCAAAAATACCTCCAGGGGACCTGGATGCCGTGCTTAAGGGGATTGAGTTCCCCACAGACAGCAACCTCATCGTAGGGCTGGACAGGGCAGATGACGCCGGAGTGTACCAGGTCTCCCCTGACCTTGCCCTGATTCAGACCGTTGATTTTTTTACCCCCATCGTCGATGACCCATACTGGTTCGGGCAGATTGCAGCTGCCAACGCCCTGAGCGATGTCTATGCCATGGGCGGCCAGCCCAAGACCGCTATGAACCTGGTTGGTTTTCCCTTGGGCGAGATGGACATTGAAGTCCTGCGCCAGATTCTTCTAGGCGGTATTGAAAAAATCAGAGAGGCCGGGGCGGTCCTTGTGGGCGGGCACAGCGTTGAAGACAAGGAGCTGAAATACGGACTTTCAGTAACCGGCTTTGTACACCCCGCCAAATTATTGAGAAAAAGTAGCCTGGTTGAAGGAGACGCTCTGATTTTAACCAAACCGCTGGGAACCGGGATTGTGAACACGGCTATAAAGGGTGGGCTGGCGACCCCTGAGCTCATTGAAAAAGTCACCAGGCTCATGGCTCAGTTGAACAACGTCGCCGGGAGCATAATGCAGGCCTATGATGTGCATGCCTGCACGGATGTCACCGGCTTTGGCCTTGGGGGGCATTTGGCAGAAATGGTCCAGGGATCTGGAAAAAGCCTGGCAATTGTCAGCTCCAACATTCCGGTCATACCCGAGGCCCTTGAGTTCGGCTCTATGGGCATAGTTCCTGCTGGAGCACACAAAAACAGGGAATACAGAGAGTGCATGACCAGGTTTTCACCCCGGATTTCCGCTGTTTACAGGGATGTAGTGTTTGATCCTCAAACATCCGGAGGACTTCTAATTTGTTGTTCATCTTCCCAGTCTGAAGCCCTTTTGTCTGAACTTGACGCCCGCGGCCTGAGCGACTGTGCCTTGATAGGTGAGGTCGTCCAGGATCCGTCAGAAAAAATATTCTTTGAATAAACCAACCATGGCCAGCTGCCTTCTTCCCGGGGAGTTTTATGGTCATGATTCCCCGGGCAGCTCGCTCCTGATTGCTGATTCATGCTCTTTCCAGGCTCCTTTGGTCCCGGTTCAAGTGACCGTGATCCCCTCTTCTGCTCCTTCAGATTTTACTGTATTAAGCAACATTACAGCTGAAAAATCAGCTGGGCATGCTTACCAGGTCCCATTTTCCTTGATAATAAGTGCTTGGACATTTAAGACCATGTGCGTAATTCAAAACCAATATGTGTAATTTGAATTCTTCCTGCATTGGCAGTCACAGTGTCAGGCCATGTTCTCCTTGACAAGGCATGGGCGGCATATAAAGATTTTAAGTCTCCAACGATAATTCTTATAGGCATAATAATGGTTACAAATATGGACTGGACTAAATTACAGGTCAGCGACGCTGAAATGGAAGAGGCATACGAACATGTTGGAGGGCTTAAAAGGTCCTGGATGAAGAAGCACATAGCTTATTTATCCTGTATGTATGGCCTGGATACCTCTCTGGAAGTCTCCTGGTCTCGGAGTTTCAGGGCAGGTTACATCTCCCGGAGATTATCCGGCCCGTTTCCCGAGCTGTTTGTTTTTGCGGATAATTCTCACCGGGCATGGAACCTATTGACTGCCGCTGTTATCCCGGCAATTGCCTCAGGAGTGGGAAATATTTATGTGTTTCTGGTTAGTGGTCGCCAAAAGACCTGTGCGGAAATACTTACCTGTCTGGAACTATCTGGAGTTGAAAGTATCTATCTCCTTGAAAAATCAGCTGCTGTCTCCATGATCAAAGAGTTTGTCAAGAGCAAGGAAATCTTTCCCGTAATTGATATGTGCGCAGCAAGCCCCTACAAAGAAGTGCGGCCCGAGAGTCCATGCCGGCGGGAAAACTATACTCGACTTGTTCTGGGGCCTGAACCTCAGGGGCTGATATGGTCTGAAGAGGATTCCACATGGGACTATGAAATAATTAAATGGGCTCACCCTGATACCAGGTTCACAGTTGCCGGTCCCGGGGCATCTCGGGCTTCTGCCCACTTTGATACTGCCAAAAAAGATAGCCGGGAGCTGCTTGCAAGGCACTATGATATTTTTTTGGGTCCCTGGGATATTTTCAGGTCCAGCTCCATAGCCCAGGGCTTTGCTCCCGGTATGGAGCCGTTCTGGTTATGGCCAAACCTAGATAAAAAGTGCTTTGCTGTAAACAGGGTCTTCTGGGAGGAGATACAATAAAATGAAAAGCCCTGCTGTTGGTTCAGGATACATTCAAAAAATCAGAAATATCGGCATAATTGCCCATATTGATGCCGGCAAGACCACCCTCACGGAGCGCATGCTTTATTACTCCAATAAGATTCACCGGTTGGGCGAGGTGCATGATGGGACAGCCACCATGGACTTCATGCCGGAGGAGCAGGAAAGAGGGATTACCATAGGCTCTGCGTGCACCACCTGTCCATGGATGGACAAGCTGATAAATATTATTGACACGCCTGGACATGTTGATTTCACAATTGAAGTTGATCGGGCCTTAAGAGTTCTGGACGGCGTTGTCGCAGTGTTTTGTGCCGTGGGTGGTGTTGAACCCCAGAGCGAGACAGTCTGGAGGCAGTCGGAAAAGTATCATATTCCCAAGATAGCCTTTATTAACAAAATGGACCGGCCAGGGGCAGACTTTGAAGCCGTTCTTGAAGCCATGCGCGCCAAGCTCGGAGCAAAACCAATGCCGATTGGGGTCCCATGGGGACAAGGCTCTGAGTTTGAAGCTATGCTCGATGTTATCTCAGGGAGTAAGCTTGTTTTTGATGAGCAAAGCCTGGGCCGCCAGGTAAGCAGGCACGACCCCTCTGCCTCAGAAGCGCAAGCAATTGATAAATGGCGCAATTATCTCCTGGAGATGCTTTCCGAATTAGATGATGACATTATGGAGGATTATCTTGAAAACAGGCCTGTTTCTCAGGACAAAATCCGAAAGGCACTGCGCAAGGCCACCATCGAACTGAAAGGAGTACCGGTTCTTGCCGGCTCGGCCCTGAAAAATGTCGGTGTCCAGCCGGTGATGGACGCTGTATGTACTTTTCTGCCTTCTCCGGAAGAGGTGCCCCAGGCCAAGGGTGTCCACCCTGAAAAAAGAAACTCCATTTCCTTCTCTCCCCAGGTTAAATCTCCATTGTCCGCGCTTGCGTTCAAGGTCAGTGTGGAAACCGGCAGAAAGCTTGTTTTCATCAGAGTTTACTCTGGCAATATCCAGGCCGGTCAAGAAATTTTCAATTCCACCCAGAACATTGTTGAGCGAGTGGCCAGGATTTTTGTTTTACATGCAAATCATAAAGAAAAGGTTGATCAGGCCCTGGCAGGACAGATTGTGGCGGCAGCAGGCCTTAAGGATTCACGGACCGGAGACACTCTCTGCTCCAGGGATCAGCCATTGATCCTGGAAAAAATCAGTGAGTACAGACCGGTGATTTCACTGGCAATGGAGCCGAAAAACAGTGAACATGAGGGAAAACTCATTTTTGCGGTGGAAAAGCTTCTGCAGGAAGACCCGACACTTTTTTATGAAAGGGATAAGGATACCGACCAAATCGTCCTTTCAGGAATGGGAGAGCTGCATCTAGATGTGGTTCTGAACCGTATCCGAAGGGATTACGGGGTTGAATTCAGGGCTGGCAACCCTCAGGTGGTTTACCAGGAGACTGTCAGCAGGATGGCTGCTGCTGAATTTGAATATGCTAAAGAGCTGGGAGAGGTTTTTCACTGCGGCCATGCCTCGCTGGTGGTGGAGCCGGCCTCAAGGGGCAAAGGCAACACAGTAATAATGGAAATTGATACAGAAAGATGGCCGCGATCCTGGATTGATGCAATTTACCAGGGTATCGAAGACGGCTTGCAGGCAGGCGAACTCAAAGGTTATCCTCTAACAGATATTATTGTCAGGGTTAAGGAAATTTCATCCAGAGAGGGGTCAGATCCCATCGGGTTCAGACTGGCTGCCTTTCAAGCTTTGAAAGTCGCAGTATCAAAAGCAGAGCCTGTTCTTCTGGAGCCGATAATGATGGTGGAAATATCCACTCCAGATGAGTTTGTGGGCGAATGCGTCAGCCTTCTGGGAAGCAAGGGGGGGCAGATAGATAACCTTTATGACAAGCATGGCCTGAAAATCATAAAGTCATCAACTCCTCTTAGCAGGCTGTTCGGTTTCTCAACAGATCTTCGATCAGCAACCCAAGGCAGGGCCGGGTTGAGCATGAATTTTGCTAGGTTTGATACTGCCAGCAGATAGTGTCCCGGACCGGGACGCACATTTCAAGCTCAGGAAAATGAACCTGATGAGCACCTGGCGCTGGTTGATGGCTGCCCTGAAAAAGAGGGTACCTTATGAAGAGAGGTCGCAGAGGGGCGTTTCCTTACTTTTTTGATCTCACCGCATTTGGGACAGGCAACCCTGGATGTAGCAGGATTCATTACCAGTTCTTCAAATAATTCTTTACAATTTGAGCAATAATATTCAAATATGGGCATTGGGTACTCCTTTCAACTTTGATTAAAGGCCTTGTTTTTTGTTTTTGATTAAGGCATGAAACTTAATAAAAAGTATTTAACACTGAAATGGAGGTTATCATGGCTACAATTAAAAGCATTATGTGCGCTGTTGATTTTTCAGACATCAGCGCCAAGGTCGCTGCTTACACTAAGCTGTTAGCTAAAGCTTTTAACGCCTCTGTCAAGGTGGTTTATGTGGCTCCAAGCCTGTCACAGTATGTTGGTTTTCATGTGCCCCCAACTTCCATTGAAAACTTTGTGGGTGAAATCGTGTCAGGAGCAGAAAAGACCATGGATTCCTTTGTCCAGGAGCACTTCAGCGACATTGAAGTCTCCGGCAGGGTCCTGAGCGGCTATGCTGCTGAAGAAATTCTTAATTTCGCAAAGGCGGAAGATGTTGACATGATTATCATGGGCACCCACGGTCGAAAAGGAATAGACAGGGTGCTGTTCGGATCAGTAGCTGAAAAGATTGTCAAGTCCGCCTCTATCCCAGTGATGACCATTAGACCATAACAACCATTGACACTTTGAAGATATTTAACTTTTTAAAGTCAAGCAAGCCCATGTGCGGGCTGGATCTGGGCAGCTCATGGGCCAAGACCGTCAAACTGGCCAGCAAAGGGAAATCGGTTTCTCTGGCTGGTTTTGCCCGTCTGCCATGGTCTTACAAGGATCTGGAGTCCACATCGGCACAGGGAGGAAAGGTCAAAACCCTGTGGGAACATCTGGGCCTCAAGGATAAGGTGGTTATTTCCTCCATGGCTGGGCATGCTGTGATTGTGAAGCGGGTATTTTTAAATGCAGGAACCTCCAAGGATCTGGAGCAGACCATATTCAAGGAGGCCCGTCAGTATATTCCCTTTGATCTTAATGACGTTTATCTTGATTATCAGCTCCTGGGACAGGGCGCCAGGCAGGACACGCGCGAGGTCATGCTTGTGGCCAGCAAGAAGAAAGTGGTCCAGGAGCTGCTGAAGCTTGTTGACCAATCCGGCCTTTCCCTGGGCATAGTCGATGTTGACGCCTTTGCCCTGAGCAACTGCTTTGAGTTCAATTATCCTGAGCTGGCCCATGAGCCGGCTTATCTTCTGGATATTGGCGGGATGCAAAGCGTGTTTACCATTTTCTGGCGCAATCAGCCGGTATTTTTCAGGGAAATGTCTTTTGGAGGCAGACAGCTTACTGATGCTATCGCTCAAAATTTTGACACAGGAAGGCTGGAGGCTGAGAAGCTGAAGATTGAAGGCCCAGGATCGCTGGACAACAGCCTAAGTCTTGATATCTCCAAAGAGATTGCTGGGATTATCAGGTCCTGGGTTGACGAGATCAAAAGACTAATTAGCTTTTACCAGACATCGGTCCCTGATGCAGGTCAGGCCCAAAAGGTGTTTCTTTCAGGAGGAGGAAGTCTATTCAAGGGAATAGATTCCTTATTCCAGAAGGAACTCAAAATTGAAACCAGACATATGGATCCCTGGAAGAATATTCAGACTTCCATTAATGATTATGATTTTAAATATCTGGAAACTGTAAAACCCCAGTTTGCAGTGGCCACGGGGCTTGCCTTGAGAAGTATAATCTAAAATGGCATCTTATTTAATCCGGTTATGATCAAAATAAATCTTCTTCCGCACTCCAAAAGGGCCAAGGCTTCAGACACGGAAAAACAGATAATTGTGTTTGCGGTTCTGGTGCTTATTGTGGCAGCTGCAATCGTTGCCTCCGGGATCTGGTCCGGGAGAAAAATCATTGAACTGGAAGAGACAGTCCAGGAAAAACAAACTCAGAGACAGTTACTCCTGGCCAGGGTCGGAAGAATTAATCAGCTGCAGAGACAGCTTGAGGAAATTCAGTCCAATATTTCAGCCATCAAGGATATTCGCCGTAAGCAGCAGTTGCCGGTTAGATACGTTGATGAGACAGTAAGGCACCTCCACCAGGAAATGATCTGGTTTGAGTCTTTCAACCTCAGCAGGGACTCGGTCCTGGATATAAGAGGAGTAGCTCTGGATAACCAGGCTTTCGCGAGATATGTAGATGAGCTCAGGAGCTCTCCTTTTGTGCGCTCAGTCAGCACGCAAAGGACTTCAAGCAGGCAGGTCATGAACCTCAATCTGGTGGAATTTCAGTTTCAGATCAGGGCAGGACCTGCTCCAGAACATTAAAACATATGAAAATCAATAAGCAGGATATTCTATCGAGCGTTGAAAAACTCTCCAGGACGCAGAAGGTTCTGGTGCAGGTCCTGATACTGGCAGTAATCTGCGGTTTGTCCTGGTACTTCTATCTGAGCCCCGCCCTGGACAGGATCAGCAGTCTGCAGCAGGAGGTTGAATCTCTGGAGCAGGATATTGCAAGATTTTCCATACAGGCAGCCAGGCTTCCCGAGATGGAGGACAAGTTTGAAATTATGGAAAGAGAGCTTATTCTGGCCAGAGCCCTGTTGCCTGAAGATGCCCATGCCCTTGAAAGACTCCTGGCGTCTTTTGAAAGACTGGGAAATGAGAAAGGAGTTCGTTTTTTGCTTTTTCAGCCAGGCTCTGAAGAAGTGCACAGCTACTACGCCAGCAGAAGCGTGCAGTTGCGGCTGCAGGGGAACTTTCATGATCTAGTCAGCTATTTTGATGAGCTGGCAAGACTTGACAGACTGGTCAGTCTTCAAAGCCTGAGGCTGAACCCTGTTTCTGGGCAGCAGGGTGAAAGGATATTGCTTTCTGCGGAGGCAGTGCTTCTGGTATACAGATCATTATCACAGGCGGAACAGGAGGCCAGGGATGGCGGTTAGGCTCTCAGCAATACTGCTCATGGTTTGTTTTACTGCCAGGGCCGTTTATGCCATGGACAACACATCAGGGCTTATGGATCTGGATCAAAGTGTTTACCCTGAATGGCTGGCGCCCCCGGCATATTCCTACAGTCCTCAAGGCATAGCCGATCCTTTCGTTCCTTTTGTTCAGCCTCCTGTTCAGGAAGAAAGACAGGAGCCGGCAATACCGCAGAGGCCCCTGACTCGTTTGGAAAGGATAGATGTCAGACAGCTTAACCTTGTGGGTGTCCTCTGGGCAAGCGCCCCGCTGCATGAGCCTGCGGCCATGGTGGAGCTGCCGGACGGAAAAGGTTTTATCCTCAGAAAGGGCACAGTGGTAGGTCGGCATCAGGGTCAAGTAATCGAGGTTTTGCCCGATCAGGTCGTTGTTCTGGAAAAGGTTGCCAACATATTCGGAGTGACCGAGGAAAGACGAACCACGCTTAAGTTGCGCCCCGGAAAGGAAGATTAGATGATTAAAAGACAAACGTGGATTGTTTCCTCCCTGATTGTCGCGGTCATGGTGCTTATGCTCATCAGCCATGATCACTTGTCTGCTGCAGCTGATCCAGGCTATAAGGGAGAAATAACCGATCTTGATTTCTGGAAGGACAGAGACGGATATCTCTATGTGTCGCTTAAAGGGAGCAATATACCGGTTCCATCTGTTGCACATCAAGACGACTCCCGTCTGGAAGCGCTCATCCCTGGACTCAGGGCACCTATGTCCATGGTTCGCCTTTACCGCCTGGACGATTTTGATTCCAGTGTCAGGTCGCTTTTTGTCCGGAGTACACCTGACGGAACCAGACTCATCTGGACTTGGGATGAAAGCGTTGAATATGAAGTAATGCCCGGGGAGAACAGCCTGACCTTCAGGTTTTCCAGGAATGATGATTCTTCCATAGGAGCAGTCAAGGCAGTCAGAAGCAGCAGAGGGAACTCCTCTGTCCAGGCCGTTGACAGAGAGGCGGGTGATGATTTTCAGTTTCTGGAGCTTAACACCCTTTTTCCGGGTATGAAGCAAGAGTATACAGGAGAGCTCATCTCCATTGATTTGCAGAATGCCGAAGTTGAGCATGTAATCCGGCTGATAACATCCATAACTGACTACAACCTGGTCCTTGATGAGGAGGTCCGGGGCAGAATTTCCCTGAGGCTGATGAATGTTACATGGGACCAGGCCCTGGATCTGGTTCTTATCCAGAAAAATCTGGGAATGGTGCACAGGGGGAATATCATCCGTATTGCTACCGCCCAGAAGCTCGAAGCTGAGAGGGATCAGGCCAGAAGGGCCAGGGAAGCAGCGGCTCAGGCCAGGGAGAGCATGAAGCAGCTTGAGCCCCTGGAACATGAATTCATTCAGATAAACTACTCAACTGCCAGCGAAATCATGCCCCAGGTCAGGGATTTTCTTTCAGAGAGGGGCAAGGTTACCCATGATGCTAGAACCAATACGCTTATCGTTCAGGACACGGCTTCCAGTCTGCTTGAGGTAAGAGCCCTTATTCAGAATCTGGATCGTCCGGAAAGACAGGTTTACATTGAAGCAAGGATCGTATACGCCACTGAAGATTTTCGAAGGGGATTGGGGATTGGATGGAATTTTCTGTACCCTGAACAGAACGCCTTTTCACCAAGCGGGGATATTGTTGGTGGAGTGGAATATTCCAGCATGAATTTTCCCAGAATGCCAGAGTACACGGCGTCCCTCACCGGAACCCTGGAAAGGGTAAGCGGATCATTGTTTACCCTTGACGCTGAGCTGAGGCTTGGCGAAACTCAAAACAAGTCCAGGACTGTATCCGCTCCAAGAATTGTGACTTTAAATAATGTCCGTGCGGAAATTGAACAGGGGCTGAGGATACCCATTCAGGTTGTTGATGAGAGAGGAACCAGGACAGATTATGAAGATGCTGTTTTAAGGCTGGCTGTTCAACCCCAGATAACAGCTGATGACAGACTGATCCTGGATCTGGAGCTGACAGACGACAGTCCCTCAGGGGATGGCATAGAGACCAGGGTTACCAGGACAAAATTTCTGGTTGAAAACGGCGAAACAATTGTCATCGGGGGGATAAAGAAAACCATAGAAGAAGAGGCAGAAGGCCGGATCCCTGGTCTGGGAAGCCTGCCTTTTCTGGGATGGTTATTTAAAAATCAGTTCATCAGCGACAGTAAAAATGAACTTTTGATTTTTATTAGACCGGAAATTCTTTAAAAATGGAATTAAGGCTGACCAGTCTGAACGACTTTTTAAAAATCTGGAGGAAGGACTTCCTGGGGGCTGAAGGGCTGTTTATCCCCGGGGAGAAGGTCTTTCCTTTGGGTCAACAGATCGGCTTAACCATCTCCATAGCCAATGAAACCTGGGGAAAAGCCCAGGTCCTTCCAGTTTGGTCCAACCTTTTCGGGCCAGTGAGCGCAGACCTGCCCAGGGGCACCTTTCTCAAAATTATCAGGGCTGATAAAAACCTCCTGGAAAAGATCAGCAGCACCTGTTCTTGACCGTTGGACAATTATTTTTGCTGCAGGTCGAGTATCTTTCTTGGCCCTTTTGGCATACCGTAGATAAAAAACATAGGCTGTTACCATTATGGAATTGATTCAGAGGTTCATCAGGCCTGAGGTGCTGATATTTGACCCGTATTCACCCGGCCTGAGTATAGATGAGATCAGGGAAAAATATAAGCTGAACAATGTCATTAAGATGGCCAGCAATGAAAATCCCCTGGGGGTTTCACCTGTTGTCCAGGAAACAATCAAGAGGAACGCTCCCCTTTCCTTCAGGTATCCCTCAGCAGGCAATCCTGAGCTTTGCAGAGCACTAGGGCTCTATCTGGGAGTTGACCCCGGCAGAATAGTCTGCGGCAATGGTTCTGATGAAATTATCGATCTTTTGATCAGGATTTAAGCCTGTCCAGGCAGAGACAATATTCTAGCATTTAAGCCCTGTTTCAGTATATATCAGCTGCAGGCAAAGCTTTGCGGAGTTGATTTCAGGCAGTGTCCTCTTAAACCGGACTTTTCCTTTGACTGGCAAGGCCTGCTTGGCCTGGTTGATGAGCATACCAAGCTTGTCTTCTTGACAAACCCTGATAATCCTTCAGGCTTTGCAGTTCCTTTTTCAGAAATTGAAACACTGTGCATGAGTCTTCCCGAGACAGCCATTCTGGTAATTGATGAGGCCTATATCGATTTTGCCTCTCCCCTGGACAAGTTCAGCTCGCTGCAGACAGCTCTCAAGTCAGAGCGAATGGTCATTTTGAGAACCTTCTCCAAATTATTCGGTCTGGCTGGACTCAGGGTGGGCTTTGGCATCTTTCCCAGGTTTCTGGCTGATTATGTCCGGCGGGTCAGGCTGCCTTTCAGTATAAATGTACTTGGGGAAAAAGCGGCTCAGGCAGCCCTTAAGGACTCTATGTTCAAGCAGGCGACCTTGGAGCTGGTCTTAAGGGGCAGGCAGTATCTTGCTCATGAGCTTGAAATTATGGATTGCGAGGTTTATCCCTCCCAGGCCAATTTTCTTATGTTCAAACCTCCGGCAGATGCCCGGGTTGTTTTTGAAAAGCTTCTGGCCCGGGGGGTGATTGTCAGGCCCTTGAACAGTTATGGGCTTTCGCATCTGATAAGGGTCAGCGTGGGAACTGAAACAGAGAACAAGACTTTTATCAGTGAACTTCGGGCGATCCTGCATTGAATGCTATCCCTCTGATAATAACCATTGACGGTCCGGCAGGGGTCGGCAAAACCACACTGGCCAGAAAACTGGCAGACAGCCTGGACATAGCCTATCTGGACACTGGAGCAATGTTCAGAGCCGTGGGTTTGATCCTTGAGCGTAAAGGCTGCGGACATGACCAGGAAAAGATAAAAACTATCCTTGCCGGGATAAGTTTTGGTCTGGAGGGTTCTGCGAGGCAGAGTTCGGTTACCCTGAACAACAGCAGGCTGGGTCCGGAGATCAGGACAGAAGAGGTGGGCATGCTGGCCTCAAGGGCAGGACAGCTTGAAGTGGTCAGAGATTTTCTGAAAGAAACCCAGCAAAGAATAGGGGGATCCACCTCTCTGGTGGCCGAAGGCAGGGATATGGGCAGTGTTGTTTTCCCCGGCGCGCGGTATAAGTTTTTTCTTGACGCATCCCCCAGGACCCGGGCGGAAAGAAGAGTGTCCCAGCTTGAATCCATGGGGATAAAAGCTGATTATGGTCTAATTCTTGCGCAGATGATCAAAAGAGATGAGCAGGACAGAACCAGGGCCATAGCCCCCCTCAGGCCGGCTCCTGACGCATACGTAATTGATACTGGGAAATATTGCCCTGATGGTGTACTTGAAGAGATTCACAGGGTCCTGCAGTCCGGGAATAAGCAGCCAGGGGCTAATGCTTAGTTGATTTGACTTCTTCCCACAGGGCGTCCATTTCCTCCATGTCCAGATTCCAGATATCCAGGCCTCGTGCCAGGGCCAGGTTTTCCATTTGAGAAACTCTGTCCAGAAACTTGCTGTTGGCCATGGAAAGGGCGGTATTGGCCTTTATCCTGTTTCTGCGTCCGAATTCCACCAGCGTGAAAAGATAGTCCCCGAATTCCTTCTCAGCCATTTTTTCATCATTCATGCTTCTGGCCTCAAGGAATTCCTGCCATTCTTCTTTCAGCTTCTTCTCTACTGCCTGGACATCGCTCCAGGTGAATCCGGTCCTGGCCGCCTTGGAATTAATGCGGTAGGCCAAGAGCAGAGGAGGGAGATTTCTGGGAATGGAGTCAAAAGGGGACAAGCTTTTATCGGCCTTCTCCCTTTTTTTTGCCTTTTCCCAGTTGCGCAGCAGGTCTTCTCTGGTTGCAAAATGTTCCCCATCAAAAACGTGCGGATGTCTGGAGATCATCTTGGCGGAGTTATTCATCCAGACTTCATTTAGGGTGAATTCTTTTTCATAAAGGCTGGATATAAAGAGCAGAAGAAAAAAGACATCCCCCATTTCCTCCACTATCTCGGGGATGTTTTGGGAATGAATGGCACTGACCAGCTCAAAAGTTTCTTCAATAAGGTAGTCGCAAAGACTGTCAGGGGTCTGTTCCCGGTCCCAGGGACATCCTTCTGGACCCAGCAGCCTTTTGATTACGCTCATAATCTTTTCAATTCCATGTTCCTGGTTCATGGCTCTTCCTTTCCGGGTCTGACCATCTCTCCAAGGCTTTCTTCCAGAAAAAATCTGGCTGTCTGAGTTTTTTCAGTAAATGATTCTCTAAGTTCTTCAGGCAGAAAGTCAGAAAGACTGCTGGTCATGGTGTACATGTATGGAGCTATTCTGGAAGCTTTAATAAGATCGTGATCCTTGGGCAAAAAGATTGTCAGAATAAGCAGGCTCAGCCCGCAGATGATCCCCGCCTTAATAAAACCCAGCACGCCTCCGCCCAGATGATCCAGCCATCCCAGCATAATCATGCGCATAATTTTTTTTAGCAGCTGTGAAAGGATGGCTACGGCAAACATGGTGGTCAGAAAAATGGCCACATAAGCCAGGGCCTGTGACCATTCCGGGCTTGGGACGATTCTGGCCGCCACCGGCTGGAGATCTGAATAAAATTTATTTGAAGCTACAAAGGCGGCTACAAGACCGGCAATGGATGATGCCTCAAGAATAAGACCTCGAAAAATGCCCCTGAACAGGAAAAGGCTGATAATTACCACGAAAAAAATGTCCAGACTGTTCATGGGAGGCCTCCGGCAGAATAATGAGCTGTGGAAACATCTACAGCAAAGCAGGGTTTGGTGCTGTTTAGAATGCCTGTTCTGATAATCTTGACAGTATACGATTCAGCAATTAACTTCAATAGTTTTGAAAGCAAGACAATTTGATATTTTAGCACAAGGAGCAAATTATGGCATATGATATCAGGCTGGTTAAAATTGTAACCGGTGACATGGTGCTGGGAAAGTGGAGTGAAAAAGACAATAAATTGATTGATCTGGCAATGCTGCAGATGGTTCCCACCCAGCAGGGCGGTGTACAGATGCTTCTGCTTCCGTTCGGATATCCCATAGACAATGATATATCAGGAGAAATTGACGGCAGGAACATTCTATATTTTTACAGGAATACGCCTGAGGATCTCAAGAACAAGTATCTGGAAGCCTCCAGCAATCTGACTATTTCCAGCGCAGCTGATCTTAAAAACCTGGGCAATCTTTCCGGTAAGGGCAAAGGACAGGTTACCGACCTGGGATCTCTGTTTAAAAAGTAAGAAGGTTTGTTGTGTTGTCCGGGTTGTTGTTCAAGCCAAGGGGCATCAGGCAGAACTCCTGACTGACAGGGTGCCTTGTTAATGGCATGCAGTGGCTTTCATCTGAGCAGGCTGTTCAGATGAAGCTTATAGTTTCTGGAGAAACATTTTCCAAGAGAAAGGCCGGGAATTTTCCCGGCCTTTCTCTTGGCAGCCGCACAGGCTCAGCTTTCAATGGGGATTTTTTTGGACCTGCTCTCTCTGGCCTTGGGCAGGGAAACCGACAGCACCCCGTTTTTATAACCTGCAGATACTTTTTCTCTGTCCACCTCGGCCCGCAGGGGGATCACTCTGTTAAACGCTCCATAGGAGCATTCCATGTGAACATAGTTCTCCTGCTCATCCTTTTTTTCCCGCTTTTTTTCTCCCCGCAGGATCAAGTTGTTGTTTTCCACGCTGAGCTCAATGTCCTGGGGATCCAGGCCGGGAATCTCAGCCTTTACCAGGATTTCATCATCTTTTTCAACTACCTCCACTGAAGGCATGAAGCTTTTTGAAAATGCGCTAAATCCAGCTGAGGGACGGGTCCACATTTCCTCAAGCAAATCCAGCATTTTTTCCGGATATTTATCCCGGGGTAAACTTCCGGAAATGTTCGAGGGTAACCATTTCTCCATCATTTCAGTTCACCTCCGCGTTGTTGTAAAAAGTAAGGTCTTGTTTTAAACTTCCCGGTGACAGAGCAGTGCCGGGGATAAGGGTGATAAAAAATAGATCTGAGCAACCTGCAGCCAACCCTTGCGAAAATAATCAGCATCTCTCATGTAAACAGGCTTTCTTGCAGCAGCCCTGGAAACATTCCATGGGTGCAGGGAAAAAACCTTTAGCAGGGTATAAAATAAGTTTAGCTGCAGAAATAAGTATCATCCAGACTTCTATCCGGCCTGGATCTCGATCTTTTTCGGCTTGGCCTTTTCAGCCTTAGGCAAAAACATCTCAAGAACTCCGTTTTTCAGGGTTGCCTTGATGTTTTCCCGGTCAACCACATCGGAGACAGTGAAGCTTCTGGCATACTCACAGTCCCCAAACTCCAGATGAATGTTGCTTACACCTTCCATTCTCGGATAATCAGCCTTGGCACTGATTTCCAGGTCATTTTCCTTTAGGTCGATTACCAGATTCTCCCTGGCAACACCAGGCATGTCCATGTAAATATGAAATCCATCCTGTTGTTCAATGATGTCCGTGCTGGGAGAAAACCGAGGCAATCTGCCTGCTTCGCTTTTTTGAACTTGTTTAGTCATGAGACACCTCCTTGAACTACTCAGCCTTAATGTTGATTTTTCTGGGGATAGCCTCGTCAGTCTTGGGAATGACCACCTCCAGAATCCCATCTTTCATTTTCGCGCTTACCTTGTCCGGGTTTATGGGAACATTAAGGTTGACCACTCTCTGGAACAGTCCGGTTGGTCTTTCCTGCCGGTAATAGCTGCCAGTGCCGTGCTTGCGGTTTCCTTTAATGACCAGGCTTCCGTCACTGAGGGTGATATCTAGATCGCCAATTTCGACACCCGGAATTTCAGAGAAGACATAGATGTTTGTCTTGTCCTCACTGATATTGACTGGAGGATAGACATTTCTTCTCTGACTGATCATTGAGGGTCTCCAGGTTTCGTCGAAAAATCTGTCCAGCTGTCGCGGCAGATTGTAGAAATTACTGAAATCAATAACCATGATCATCACCTCCATGATATTTTTTTTAAATATAAGAAAAAAAAAATCAGTGTCAAGACAGTGGCTCATTGATACCCTGTTACAGGAAACAACTGTTCAAATCTAAAGTTTCCAGTATAAAACCCGATGAATTGGACAATACCAACCAAGCAGCCTGAAAAAGAGTTGATTTTTCTTTGATAACAGCAGTCATTTGTGAAATTTAATACAAATGTTGAGATGCCGCTGCCTGCTGATTCACTGGTGAGCAGAAATATTGGACAGTTGCTAACCGGTTTCTATCCGGAAAGAAAATTTTTCCGGATGGAAACTTACAAGTCAAACCGGCTATAGGAGAAATAAAACATGTTCTGGGTAAAATATTTTTTTGCATCTCTGGCGCTGATGCTGTTTGCAGGACTGTCATGCCATTCCCTGGCAGATGGCAACTACGTGGGCACTGAGACCTGTGGATATTGCCATACGCATGAGTATGAAAACTTCATCAGTTATTCCAAAAAGGCCAACTCCTGGGAAAATATTTCGGTTATGGCCCCCAAGCTCACCAGACAGGAACTGGAAGGATGTTATGGGTGCCATACAACCGGCTATAACCAGGGAGGCTTTATCTCCCATGAGCTGACTCCAGAGCTGTCTGATGTGGGATGTGAAACCTGCCACGGTCCGGGAAAAGAGCATTCAGATACCGGTTATCCCGATGCGATTATCAGGCTTCCATCCATGAGCGACTGTCTCAACTGTCATACAGACGAACGTAATGAAGCATTTAATTTCAGACCATTAATCTATAGCGGCGCCCATTAAACCGGAGATTCAGATCATGATGAATAAAATGCTGGCAAAGATCGGTTACAAGATAGGCTTGAGCATTGCGTTGATTTCCCTGAGCATCTTTTCCCTGATTACCGTGGTGACTGTTATGTGGCAGAAAAGCCTGATGCAGGAACAGGTGGCCATGGAGGTGACCAGATTTACTGAGCTGTTGAAAACAACCATTGAACGTCCCATGGTGGTAGGTGATGACGCGGGCACCAGGCAGGAATTTCATAATCTTTCTCAGAGATACGTCCAGACCAGGGCCTTTCTGACCGACTTCAACGGTCGGGTAACCTACAGCACTGAATCTGGAAGCATACGCAAACCCTTTCAGGCGTCAATAGATCATCCTGAAATTGCTGCCATCGGTGAGGCAGCCCTGCGAAGAAACATAAACCAGAGTAATTTTTTCCAGATGCAAGGAAAAGATGTATTTGTCAGCGTGAGCAGCATTCCCAACGAACCGGCTTGCTACCACTGCCATGGACAGTCCCAGCCGATTCTCGGCAAGATGGTGGTTATTCAGGATATTTCATCTACCATGGGCGCCATGCGTGATAACGCTCTTTATACCACGCTGATGATTCTTGTGGGAATTGCTATCATGATATCAGCCACTTATCTTTTCATGCGCAAACTGGTCATCACCCCCATCGTCAAGATGGATCAGGCCACACAGAAGGTTGCCGGGGGTGATTTTGCAGCTGACTTTGATGTCTCAAGCAAAGATGAACTGGGAAGTTTGTCTGAGCATATGAAGATAATGGTGGCCAATATGAAGAAGGAATTGGGGTTCTCCAAAGGAATACTCGGCAGCATGACAGCGCCCTGTTTTGTCTGTGACACCGATGCTAAAGTTTCCTATGTGAACAGTGCCTTACTGGAGCTGCTGGGGCATGACCGGAAGGAGGGTGAATTTATTGGGAGTTCCGCATCCATGCTGATTTATGGTGATGAGCGGGAAACGGTGGTACACAAAGTGCTTGAGACCAGGGAGCCGGTACTGGGGCTGGAACTGGAGCTGACCAGCCACAAGAACAGGCAGCTGTTTCTCAAGGTTGATGCCGCACCTCTGTATGACCTTGATAATCAGCTCCTGGGGGCATTTGAACTTATAACAGACTTGACCGATATCAAAAATCAGCAGGTTCTGATAGAATCAAAAAATTCGATAATAGAAGCTTCGGCCGCCAAGGCGGACAAAATCGCTGAACAGGTATCTTCCGCATCTGAAGAGTTATCGGCTCAGGTAGAGCAGGCCAGCAGAGGGGCTGAGGAACAGAAGAACATGGCTGCAACCACAGCTTCTTCCATGGAAGAGATGAATACCACCGTGCTAGATGTGGCTAAAAATGCGTCTCAGGCTGCGGAGGCTTCGGATAAGGTAAAGACAACAGCCCAGTCCGGAGCCAGAACTGTACAGGATGCGGTCAAGGCCATTGCTGATGTCCAGCGCAATGCTCTTGGTCTCAAGAAACAGATCGCCAATCTTGGTCAGCAGGCGGAAGGTATCAGCAAAATAATGAATGTAATCGATGACATAGCTGATCAGACAAACCTTTTGGCTCTCAACGCGGCTATTGAGGCTGCCCGGGCTGGCGAGGCAGGCAGGGGGTTTGCAGTGGTTGCCGATGAAGTACGGAAACTGGCAGAAAAAACCATGGGCGCCACCAATGAGGTAGGCCGATATATTCAGACTATCCAGGAAGAGGTTCAGAAAAATGTGAGCAGTGTTGATAAGACAGTTGAATCGGTGAAAGGAGCCACAAAACAGGCTAGTGAGTCAGGCAAGCAGCTCAGGGAAATTGTTGGGCTTGTGGAAACTTCTTCCAGCCAGATCAGTTCCATAGCTTCTGCAGCAGAAGAACAGTCTCTTGCCAGTGAGGAGGTAACCAGAAGAGTTGAAGATATCAACAGGATTTCTTCTGAAACCAGCGATTCCATGAATCAGTCCGCCATGGCCATTGCAGAGCTGGCCAAGCTGGCAGGAGAACTCAAGGCCATCATCGAGGAAATGAGGAGGGCATGACGGATAAACCAGTAAAAAGACGAGAACTGAAGGCAGGTAAAACCGGCATTGCTACAGAAGATAAGATGAACCTATAAGCTGAAGGTCATCATAATTCAGGCCGGATTTTATACCTGAGCAAAGATGCAGCGACATGTCCATCTTGGTTTCAGTAAGATCCATGATTTCTTTTTTCTGCAGATTAAGGCGGTGCTTGATAAAGTCATACTCAAATCCGTCAATGATCAGCGACATGCCTTCGGCAAAATAGAAAGAACGGATGTTCTCAATGAACCCACCCAGCTCCCGTTTGCCCAGTCGCCTGGCCAGCATATTAAAAATGATCAGATTCAGGATCAGGGATTCAATTTTCATCCGGTGATCAATATTTAGAAACTTGTCCCTGTTAATATCCCCTTCATCCATTTTTTTCAGCACCGCAGCTGCCGCGTCAAAGACCTGCTGTTCATAAATCGGGGAGATGGGAAATTTTGAAATGATACGGATAAGCACCTTTTGCGGATTTTCATTGGTGGCCATGCCCAGGATTGAAATGGACATGAGAATAAATTTTCGCTGCAGGTCTCTTAAAATAGCCTGTTTCTTGATCAGTCCGAATTTTTCAATATTGTCTGATGAAAGGGAGGATTGCAACAGCCCAAGCAGATGCGATACGTATGGTTCGCTGGTGCCTTGCTTTTCCTCCCTTATAATCACCCGGCCTTTTGCTTCAATAACCTTTTTTAATGACAGCCAGTAGGCCAAAACTGCTTCCACAGGCATTTCCAGCAAGTCAAAATCGCTGGGACGATGTTTGCTGTCGCTGACTGCTTTAGTCAGGAAGAAACTGCGTACCTTGTCAGACAGGTTCTGAGACATGAACTGGTCTTTTGTATGTTTAGACTTTGCAGGCTGTTCTTAAGTCATCCACGGAGTCTGTTTTCTCCCAGGATAAGTCAATATCCTCGCGTCCAAAATGTCCGTAGCATGAAGATTTCTTGTAGATGGGCCTGAGCAGATCCAGTTTTTTTATAATATGATAAGGTCTTAAATCAAACACATCTTCAACTGCCTGGGTAAGAATCTCGTCCGAGACCTGCCCTGTTCCCCATGAAGTAACTAAAACTGATACCGGCTCGGCAACTCCAATGGCATAGGCCACCTGGACCTCACATCGGTCAGCCAGTTCGGCAGCCACAATATTTTTGGCAATATACCTGGCCATGTAAGCTCCAGATCGGTCAACCTTGGAGGGGTCTTTCCCGGAGAAGGCCCCTCCGCCATGGTTGCCCATCCCGCCATAGGTATCCTGGATTATCTTCCTTCCTGTCAGGCCGCAGTCCGCCTTGGGGCCTCCGTCAACAAACCGGCCTGTTGTGTTGATAAAAATCCGCATGTCCTTATCCACCATCTCCTGGGGCAGTACCTTGAAGATGACCTCTTCTTTGACCGCTTCCACCAGCTCTTCATAGGAAATATTTTCATTATGCTGACATGCCACCACAACATCGTGGATGCGCCTGGGTACTCCATTGATGTATTCAATGCTGACCTCGGTTTTTCCATCAGGCCGTAAAAAGTCCAGGATGTTGTTTTTGCGGACATAGGCCAGCCGCTTGGACAATTTGTGAGCATAGTAGATGGGAGCCGGCATAAGGGTTTTGGTTTCATTGACTGCAAAACCGAACATCATGCCCTGGTCTCCGGCACCCTGATCTTCGGCCTTTTTTCGGTTGACCCCTTGGGCTATGTCAGGAGACTGCTTGTCAATTGAAGAAATTACTGCGCAGGTTTCATAGTCAAAACCCATGTCTGAATTATTGTAGCCGATTTCCTTGACCATTTGACGGACAATGCTTGGGAAATCCGCGTAGGCGTCGGTGCTGATTTCCCCGGCGATAAATGCCAGGCCGGTGGTGACCAGGGTTTCACAGGCAACCCGGGCGTTAGGGTCCTGAGAGATAATGGCGTCCAGAACCGAGTCTGAAATCTGGTCGGCCACTTTGTCCGGATGGCCTTCGGTTACAGACTCGGAAGTGAACAAATAGCGCTTGTTGGATGAAATCATTATTTTCCTCCGTTTTTATGTTTTCTCTCCGGAGAGATAATGCCTCCGGACATAAGCAGTTTAAAAGATTCCTCCACAGACATATCCAGGGGGATTGTTTCATCCTCAGGCACCATGAGGTAGAAACCTGAAGTCGGGTTGGGGGTTGTGGGAACGTAGACGTTGATCATTTTTCTTCTGGTTTTTTCCTGGAGTTCCCCAACTGCTACGCCTGTGACATAAGCCATGGCATAGATATTTTCTTTGGGGTACTCAATGAGCACCACCCGCTTGAAATCCCTGGAGGTTCCCCTGGCAATGGTGTCAATGAGCTGCTTGACCGCTGTGTATACCTTGTTGACTATGGGAATGTAGTTGATAATCCTTTCCCAGATGGACACCAGCTTGTTGCCCAGGTAATTGCGGACAAAGACTCCGGACAGAAGAAGGACCACGAAGAGGACAATCAGTCCCAGTCCTGGTACAGGAAAGGGCAAAAAGTTTTCCGGGCGGTATTTTCCTGGAATGATCAGCAGGATCTGGTCAAGCCATCCAATGGTAAGCTTCAGCAGAAAAAAAGTGGCTGCAATGGGAGTCAAAAAAAGCAGCCCTGCTATGAGGTTGACTTTAAAAAATTTCCTGATTCTTGCAAAAACGGTCAGCTTTTCATGCTTGTCATCCATTGCTCACTTCCAGAATTCTGTTTTGGTCATCCACAAAAACCAGAACCGGTCTATGAGAATAAATCTCATCCCTGTCCAGGCCAACGTAAGAGGCGATGATAACCTTTTGTCCCGGGGAGCCTTTGAGGGCCGCAGCTCCGTTGAGCATTACCCTCCCCTTTTCCCCTGCAATGGCGTAGGTGGTGAGCCGTTCTCCGTTGTCCAGATTGTAGACGTCCACCTGTTCAAAAGGCAATATGCCTGAGGCCTGAAGAAGATCAGGACAGACAGAGAGGCTGCCATGGTAATCAATATTTACACCGGTCAATACGGCCCGGTGAATTTTGGCCTGCAGAAAATGGCGAATTTTCATAATCTGTTTCACACACAGGAGTATTAACTTGAGAGTGAAAAGTTAAAGGTAAAAGGTTAAAAATAAAGACAAAAAATCAAGCAGTTAAATTAGCCAAGACTCCGGACATTTTAAATCCTGGTATTTGTCTGTAAACAAAAACGTTGCCTGAGAACTTTTGACTGTCAAGGCATTAAGTAAAAAATGAAAACCTAACAACCGCCTGAAGCCGTTTCTGCTCGATACTCCTCTTTGCAGCGGCTGTCAGGTTATGCATCTTCAGTCGACTGCCCCAGCTCAATGTTGTCAATGAGCCTGGTCCGCCCCAGTTTCAGGGCAACTGCCATAAACGTATTATTATCAGCCCTGGAAGCATTCTCCAGAGTCTCAGCGTTCACCAGCTGTATATAATCAATAACCGCCCCCGGGATGTTTTGGCGGTAATAATTTCCAAGGAGACTCTCCAGTTCCAGGCGGTCGGTCCTGCCTGACAAAACCTCCTGCCTGATCATCGCCAGGCCCTTGTAAACATTTGCTGCCTCTTTCCTTTGACGGGGGGACAGGTAAGCGTTGCGGGAACTCATTGCCAGGCCGTCATGTTCCCTGATGGTGGGGAGTCCCACAATATCCACAGGCATATGCAGATCCCGGACCATTTTTTTGATGATCAAAAGCTGCTGGCGGTCTTTACGGCCAAAAACAGCCATGCGGGGCATGGTCAGGTTGAAGAGTTTGCAGACAATGGTCGTTACTCCTCTGAAGTGAGCTGGTCTTTCCTGCCCGCAAAGAAATTTTGACAGCTTCTGGGTTTCCACCCAGGTGTCAAAGCCTTCAGGGTAAAGGTCCGCAGCATAAGGAACAAAGAGGAAGTCAATACTCAAAGATCGAGCCATGCTGCTGTCGCGCTCCAGGTCACGGGGATACCGGTCAAGGTCTTCTCCTGGACCAAACTGGGCCGGATTGACAAACACAGAAACAACAACCTGATCAGCATTGAGCCTTGCCCAGCGCATCAAACTTAAATGCCCTTCATGAAAGAAACCCATGGTTGGGACCAGGGCGATTTTTTGGTTGTCAATTCTGGCACGCATGCAGATATCCTGCATCTGTCCAAGATCACTTACTATTTCCATGGGTGCAATATGTGTCTGAAAAAAGTGAATCAGCCCAAAACTCTGCATCAAGTCGAGATTTTGTTCCCGAAGTCAGCAAACCCTTAACGTTATCTAACTTATTATAAATTGTCCATGACATGCTATCGCCTAGAACCAGTACGGGATATTTTTGGGTCCGGTTTTTTCCCTTGCCCAGACAATAAGCGGATCGCTGTCAAAACTTTTCCAGCTGATGACAGTTTCCCCGTGCCGGCTTGTGTCGTAGAGGGCAATGCCCATTTCAGATATTATATCCAGCACCTCCTGGTGGGGAAGGTCGAATCGGTTCATAAATCCTCTGGAGACAACAGCAATTTCCGGATTGACCGCCTTGTAAAATTTTCTGCTGGCGCTGCTGCGGCTGCCGTGATGAGGGACTACCAGCACCTTGGCCGAAAGATCTGAGCCTGTTTCAAGGAGCGCATCTATTGCCTGTTCCTCGATATCTCCGGGAATAAGGATCATCCCCTTGCCTTTCCAGGTTACTCTTAAAACCAGTGAAGTATCGTTGAGTTTGTCATAATGCTCAGGATTGCTGCCTGGATGGAGAACCTCAATAATCAATCCGTGGGCTTGTTTGAGTATGTCTCCCCGGGCAACTATTCCCTGGGGGGTACCCCGGCGGTTAAGGGCGGTCTCCAGGCGCTGACGGTCTGCTCCCCGGGGCAGAATGCCGTTATGCAGGAAAGCGTCTGAACCAAGGTACTGTAACGGGTAGAGCAGCCCACCGTAATGGTCAACATGGGCATGGCTCAATATTGTTTTTTCCAGTCTTGAAGGCCATTGCCTCCAGGTCAGGGAAGGAACGATGACCAGTTTTCCGAGATCATAATCCGGGTTCCAGCTGCCGCCTCCATCTACCAGGATGGTCTTATTGCCGGGAAGCTGCATGATAACTCCCTGCCCCTGTCCCACATCCAGAACCTTAAGCTTAAGCTCTTCAGGATGCTTATTTGCAACAAGAGGCAGAACGGCAAGAATAAAAACCAGAGTGATTCCCGCGAGGTGCCTTTTATTTTTGAGGCTTAGGCTTCTGCAGAAGATTATCAGCAGCATGATCATCCAGAAGGCCATGTTCTGATGCCAGGAGGGTCTAAGAGTAACCATGGGATGAAGCAGGTCCTTGAGATCAAGATAATTCAGGAAAACAAGAAAATAATGCAGGGTATGCCCGGATAGTGCCAGCAGCAGGCTGCCGAGCCACTGCAGGCCGGGCACCAGGGATAGAATAATCCCCCCGAACCCCGCAGGCAGCACGATAAATCCCAGCACGGGAAGCCATATCAGGTTGAGGTAAAGATGAGGGCTGACATAGTTAAAAGTCCAGGCCTGAACCGGAAGCAAGGCAATATTGGCAGCTATGGTTACGGCGGCAAGACCCAAAAAATATTTTAGAATAATTGATTCCCAAACTTTTTTGGCTTTCTTAAGGCCCTGTTCCAGAACAGGAAGCACCAGGGCGATGCCGGTCACTGCTGCCATGGAAAGCTGGAGTCTCAGGTCAAAAACAGACCACGGATCATAAATGGTGATAACTGCCGCGGCCAGAAAAAGACCGTCCAAGAGAATTCTTTTTTGATTCAAAAACAGAAGCAGGCCCCAGCTCGCGAACATGATGGCCGACCTGATGAGGGTGGGAGGAGCCTGGCCCATCCAGATATAAATCAGGCATAATGGAGCGGCCAGCAGAACTCCGAGCTTCATGAAGGGCAGGAAAAGATAGATTCTGGGATAAAGCAGCCCCGTCAGCCAGGCCAGGATGAATCCCATGCCGGCCATAATGCCCAGATGAAGCCCGGACAGGGCCAGGCTGTGAGCCAGTGAAGCCAGGCGAATGGAGTCGATAACGTCTTGATCCACAAGGTATCTGTCCCCGAAAAAAAGGGCCAGGCCCAGCCCCTGAACCTGGGTTTTCCTGTCCGGGTCAATCCTGTCAAGAGAAAGCCCTGATCTGGCCTTGTCTTTGAGATGTCCTCTCATGACTGAAGAATATCCAGGGTCACCTTTGACCCTGAACCAGAAATGTTCCCCCCGGGAATAACTGCGCCACAAAACATTCTGGGTACGCCAGAAAAATTCGCTGTTCCAGACTCCAAAATTGGCCAGACCATGGATGGGGCGGACGTTGAGGTTGGCCTGAACGACCTGTCCCGGGTATACCTGAACAGGAGCCTCCTGCCAGGTAAAGACGAGCTTGCCCTCTAAAGAGCGGGCCTCATCTTCATGTCCGAGGGTAAGATTATCAAGGATAATTCTTTGTCTTTTCCCGGGCAACATTGCTACGGATTCGACCTGCCCCATAATGAGGGTTCTTTGGGTAGTCTTGACTTCCTGCGGGATGTGCACTGGAAGGTCAGGCAGCCTGAACCAGCAAAGGGCGAATCCGCAGACAAAGATGACCATGGCAAGGACGTTCTGACCGTGGTTTTTAAGAGGCAGGAATAAAAAAAGGAGCAGAAGCGCGCACAGACCGGGCCAGGGATACTTGAGGGCCCAGATGCCCAGGATATAGGCCATGACCAGTTTCTGCCAGGGAAGAATTCCCTTTGGAAGTGTTGAATCTGAAAGGTAACGCACGGCTCATGAATGTTCAGATATGCAACAGGTGTGAATACGAAAAAGCGCAGGCAATGAAGCTTCGGGCTACTTTTTCAGAACCTGTCTCGGCCTGCTTCCGTCAGGAGGACCAAGAATGCCATCCTTTTCCATTTGTTCGATAAACAGGGCCGCTTTGTTGTATCCGACGCGAAAGCGCCTCTGAATAAGTGAAATGGAGCCTTTACCCTGATCCATTATGAATTCCACAGCCTGAGCATACTTGGGATCATCAATGACCGGGTCGTTTCCTCCGTTTTCCTTGCTACCAGGAGAGTCATTTTTTTTCCAGTCAGTAAAATCAAGATCAAAATCAGGGTTTGCCTTGCTTTTCCAGAATCCGACCACCCTGGCAATCTCATCTTCGTCCACAAATGCGCCATGGGCTCGCTGCAGCTGACCTCCGCTGCTTTTGAACAGCATGTCCCCGTGTCCGAGAAGGTATTCAGCTCCGATGGAGTCAAGGATGGTTCTGGAGTCATGCCTGGAACTGACCTGAAAGGCTATTCTGGAGGGAAAATTTGCCTTGATTATTCCGGTGACGACGTCAACCGAAGGTCTCTGGGTGGCGAGGATGATGTGTATCCCTGATGCTCTGGCCAGCTGTGCCAGGCGCACAATATCCATTTCTACTTCCTTGCCGGAAGTGAGCATCAGGTCTGCCATTTCGTCAATGATCAGAACCAGGTACGGCATAGGTTCCAGATCTTCCAGGCCTTCAGGCATCTGTCCGGAAAAGGCAGCCAGCTTTTGGTTGTAACCTTCAATATTGCGGACACTGAGCCTTGCCATCCGGTCATACCTGTTTTCCATTTCGAAAACAGCCCAGTCCAGGGCGTTTTTAGCCAGGTTCATGTCAGTTACCACAGGGTGAACCAGGTGAGGAAGGTCATTGTAAACTGCAAGCTCAATTCGTTTGGGATCAATAAGCAAAAATTTCAGTTCTTGAGGCGAATACCTGAACAACAGGCTGAGGATAAGAGAGTTGAGGCACACGCTTTTCCCGGCACCCGTAGCTCCTGCCACCAGAAGGTGCGGCATTCGTGCCAGATCCTCAACTCTGGGATTTCCCTGTATGTCCTTGCCAACTGCCAGGGGAAGCTTGAATCTGGACCGGGAAAAAACCGGAGCTTCAAGGATTTCCCGCAAATAAACCATCTCCTTGTGCTCATTTGGAATTTCCACTCCAATGGTGTCCTTGCCCGGAAGGGGGGCCACTATCCTGACTGCGGATGCTTTGAGGGCAAGAGCCAGGTCATCATTTAGTCCTGCAACGCGGCTGATCTTTATTCCCGGGGCAGGTTTGAACTCAAACATGGTTACCACCGGGCCGGGAAGAACCTTGTGCACCTCACCCTGGACAGAAAAATCTTCCAGGCAGGACTTAAGGACCTGAGACATTTCGTTCAAACGGTTCTGGTCCATTTTGAGACCGTCAACTTGGGGAGTTGAGAGCAGGTCCAGCGGAGGAAAGGATTGATTAAGCAGGTCGCTTTGTTTGATTTTTGCAGCTGAGGCAGTCTGTGATTCAGCTGCAGGTCGTCTTTCCTGAGAAGAGGGATGAACCTGTTTTCTCTTGTCGCAGGCAGGGCTTGTCTTTTGATGGCTCCATTGATTATTTTTCAGGTGGCGCATTGTTCCGCTTAAGTTGGATTCGGCAACCGCCATGCCGGCCTTGGAAAAGAGAAAGGCCCATGAAAAACCTGTTACCAGCTGCAGACCAAGCAAAGAAAGAAAGGAGTTGGTGATTAAGGTCCCCCAGAAATACAGGATCGAAAAGGCCAGTGAAAAGATGGTCAACCCTAAAAAGCCACCCCCGGATATGCCGGAAATTGAAAAATTGTCTTTTATAAAAGGGAATTCAGCCCATACCAAAAAAGAAATATAGAGCAAAACGAAACCTGCCCATCGCCACCATTTGGCTTTGACTGAAGGCCTGAAAAGAATCAGGGAAAGGTATCCAAGCGCAACAGGCCAGATAAAAGAGCCAGTGCCAAAAAGCTCGACAAAGGTTCCTCCGGCATATGCCCCGGCGGTCCCCGCGGGGTTGTGGACCTCGTGGGCAGGACCCGGATGATGGTTGAAGGTGGGGTCACCCGGAGAAAAGCCCAGAAGACTGACTCCCAGAAAGATGGCCACAAACAGCAGGGCCAGGGCCGGGATTTCTCTTAGCAACCTGCTTCCGTCCATAATAAATCAGCTGTCCATGGGTTGGATCTGTAAGGCAGATCTTTATTCAGAAATCAGATCAGGCCGATTCCCTGCCCAGGTACTGTCTGGAGCGGGTGTCAACCTTGATTATATCTCCCTCGTTAATAAACAGGGGCACGCTGACCACGACCCCGGTCTCCAGGGTTGCAGGCTTGGAAGCCCCGGATACGGTGTCTCCCTTTATCCCCGGCTCGGTTGTCTGTATCCTGAGCAGAACCGCTGCCGGTAAATCAATGTCCAGGGGCTGGCCATTGTAGAAAAGAGCCTTTACAGTCTGACCGTCCTTGAGAAAGCCTCCTTTCTCGCCCATGCTCTCGTCCTGGATGGCGATCTGTTCGTAAGTGCTCATATCCATGAAAACATATCCGCTGCCGTCATGGTAGAGATACTGCATGTCTCTGGTTTCCATGTCGGGCTTGCCGACTTTTTCGCCGGAACGAAAGGTCTGGTCTATGGCACCTCCAGTCAGCAGGTTTTTGAGCTTGGTTCGAACGAAGGCTCCTCCCTTGCCGGGTTTGACATGCAGGAAGTCAACGATCTCATAGGGCGTATTATCCAGTTCAATTTTCAGTCCGCGACGAAAATCAGTTGTTGATAGCATTAATTATCCTCCGAGAAAACTTTGCCTTGAATGCCAGTATTTATTTTGCGTCATCAAATTGTTTTCAGCCATATGCAGGGCGTTGAAGGTCAGCTTCTATATCCGGCTTTACATCTTGATTCAGCTTCCCGTCTTTTGATCATTATCAAGAAAATCAACAAGAGCCTGCAGGCCATAAACATAGCTCATTATCCCGAACCCGGCAATCACACCCAGGCTGTGCCGGGCGGTAAGGCTTTGATGTCTGATGGTATCCCTGGACCAGATATTGCTTAGATGCACTTCCACATAGGGGATGCGGATCCATCCAAGGCAGTCGGCCAGGGCCAGGCTGGTATGAGTATATGCTCCAGGATTGATTACCATTCCATAAACCTTGCTTTGCCAGGCTTTTTCCAGCCTGTCTATAATTGCCCCTTCACCATTGGCCTGGAAAATTTCCATGCTCACCCGGGAAATAAGATCCTTATAGTTAGCATTCAGGATGTCATGCAGATCGTAAATGCTGTCAAATCCGTAAACCTGAGTATCCCGCTTCCCGATAAACTTCAGGTTTGGTCCGTTGACCACCAGGATTTTGTAAAAAGAGCTGTCCATGACTATTTCATCTCTGAAGGAGCAGGTGCAGGTTCTCTTATTTCCGGCCTTACCCACACCTCGTCTTCGGTGGGGGTGGGCTCAGCAGGTGCGGGAGGGGTCTCTTCATAAGCCGAAATTGCGGTAACATCCAGCAGGGACAGGAAGATAAGGTCGTCCTTGGCTACTTCATGATTGGTCTCCATAATCATGCCCTGTGCCATGATCAGTTTTTCCTGCGGATTCTGAGGATCAAAGGCTTCTCCAACTATCTGGATTATTCGGCCTGACCCGAATACTTTTATCAAGTTGACTCCCTGTTCAGTTGTCCCGCGGCCGATAACGAAATATGCCGGAAGATCAGGGGGAGAGTCGCTGAAAAGAGTCAGCGCCACCCGATCGCCTCTGGCTGCAATGGTCCTTTGTTCTTCAAGTCCGGAAATGATTCCTGCCAGGTTATAGTGAGGAAGGATGCTTAGAGAACACTGGAAGTCATGAACCAGAAAGTCGGTCAAAGGGGCCTTTTGAGGTTTTATGGCCCCATGAAATTCCAAGAGCCTTGAATTGAGGTGCACATCAGCAGTCAGGCCGGCCTTTAACAGCGGCTGCATCTGGAGTACCTGCCTTGCAGTGCGTACAAAGCACTCTTGTGCGGCCCTGCTCTGAAAAGCAGGCCCTGTCCCGGAGATAAGTTCCTGGTCGTAACTGCTTATCCTGATATTAATTTCAGCATGTTTCTCAATGCTCATGTAAGGAGGTTCAGGGTAAAACATGTCTGCCACTTCCTGATTTTTACAGGAAATAATGAAAAGGGCCAAGGCAATAATAATTGTGTACTTCATATTTCCTCCTGGAGTTGACGGCAGTTTACAATAAAGACCAATTGGCTTAGAAAGCCCGCATCCTTTCAAAGAATACAGATGCGCAAGCTTAAACTGGAAAAAACCGCATATGATCCGGGGCAGCTGCCGGGACTTGACCTGCCTCAGGTGGCCATGGCCGGCAGATCTAATGTGGGTAAATCTTCCCTGATCAACTCCCTGGCAGGCCGGAAAAGTCTTGCCAAAACCAGCTCTACTCCCGGCAAGACCAGAAGTATCAATTTTTACCTGGTGCAGCCGGACAGTTTTTACCTGGTTGACCTCCCAGGGTACGGCTATGCCAGATGCTCGAGGTCCGAACGCGAAAAGTTCAGGCGGCTCATCCAAACCTACTTTCAGGGCTCATCAGGGCTCAGGGCTGTTGTTCTGCTGCTGGATTCCCGGCATAAACCCCAGGTTCTGGACCTGGAACTGGTCCAGTTCGCCAGGGCTTTCAACCTGGAGCTGATCCCGGTTATGACCAAGGCTGACAAGTGCCGGCAGAGTCATCTTGAACATATCAGGAGGATCTGGGATCAGCTCCTTGGGCTGGATTATGAACCGGTTGTATTTTCAGCCCGAACCGGCCTGGGCAGAGAGCATTTATGGAGCAGGATTGTCCAGGCTGCTGCTGGCAGGAGCTGACCTTGTCCGGTATAAAAAAGTTGAACTTCAGGGAATAGAGTCCCACCGCAACCCATCAGCACCGCTCAGCCCAAAGGATATGGCCAATCCCCAGGGTCCCGAACAGAATATTCGCCAGCCAGGCACCCCAGAAAGGACCGATCAGGCCTTCTTCAGCATAGCTTACCCCGAACACATAAACCGTGTAGTACAAAAAGACAATAACCAGGCTCAAGGTAACCAGGATGTAAATGTTTCTGAAAACTGTGGCCAGGGCCAGTCCAAGAACAGTCATAACCACCAGGGCAAAGGGATAGGCAATTTTGCTGTGCCAGGCCGTAGCCAGCTTTTCCACATTTGATCCGCTTTCCTTCAACTGGGTAATGAGGGAGCCCAGAGTGAATATGGACCTGGCTTCCACCGGCAGCCTGGAATCTGTCAAGGCAAATGAAGTCAGGTCGGTCTTCAGAGGCACCTCAAGCGTATCCCTTTCCCAGCTCCTGAATTCATGGGGCTTAAGAAGAACAGGATTGTGCAGGGTCCATTTTCCGGGGGCAGCCTTGAATGTATCCGCCTGAACAATCTCCCTGATCCTGTCTGTTCCCTGGAGTTCATATATGGTCAGCCCTTTCCCCTTTCCCTGCTGAGGCCAGGCTTTTTTTACAAAGATGATCCTTTGCTGGTCCTTGAACCACAGGTCATTGATTTCTCTTTGTTCCACCTGTCGTTGCCTGATGTCAACATTCCATATTTTCTCTGTTTCCTGGTAACCTCTGACCCCGAGGGTTTCGGAGAATACAAGCAGCATTAGAAAAAAGACAAAGGCATAAAAAATAAAAAAGAGCACAGTCCTGGAAAAGGAAATGGAGTTGCTTTCAAGGGCGAGCATCTCGTTATTGTAAAACATAATGGCTATCTGGACAATTACCGAGAGCATGAAAATGGCCGGCAGTATCTGGGAGATTATCAATGGCAGCTTGGATATGAAATACTTCAGGGCGACGTCTAGGCCAACCTGGGAGTCAACAATGATATTGATCCGTTCCAGGAGATCCACCACCAGATAAATACCGATTCCGCACAGAAGGATGATAAACATTAACAAAAGGTTCTGGCGCAGAAGATAATGGTTAAGGGTGGAGAGCATGTTTTTTATTTTCCTGGTTTAGGTGAAAACTTCTTGGATCAATTTACCACGATGATTTACGCCAAACCTGCCTCTCGGCTGGTCTTGGCCGGGGAGATCAAGCCTGGAGATTAGAGCAACAGAAAGCCGGCTAAGAGGCCGGCTGATGGCCACCCTTTGAGAATTGCAGCAAATATTTGAGATTAATCTCTCTTCCCAGGCTGTAGAAATAAAACCCGGCCAGGGCCAGACACAGAAAAAAGGCATTGGGGATCCAGAGGGCAATGGACAGTGGAATCACTCCTATCTCCCCCAGGCTGTACATGGCGGTAAACAAACTATAATACACAAGAAAGCAGAGGATGGCCAGGAAGAGCCCCCAGTTTCTGCCCATCCCCTGAAGAGTCATTCCCAGGGGTACTGAAAAAAAACCAAGAATAAGGCAGGCCAGGGGCAATGCGAATCTTTTGTGTTGCTCCAGGACCAGCAGGCGATAGGACCTGGTATCTGGTTCAGTTTCAATCTTTGCCCTGCCGAGCTCAGCCCAGGACATTTCCTCGGGATCCTTGTCACGGAGTTCAATGCCCCCCAAAAGGCCGAACAGATCAAGCCTGATCCGGTATTCGCCAAATGAAACCACCGTGTTTTCCCTTTGATTGTGTCTGTAAATATTCCCATTTTCCAGAATGAAGAATATTTCGCCTTGCCCGGTATCGGTAACGATCCTCCCTTTAGGGGCTACAATGGTCAGGGGACTGTCCTGTCTTGTTTCGTCCCTGATAAAAATACTGATGAGGCTCCTGGTTTCCAGGTCGGACTGCTGAGCAAAAATGGCCATGCCGGGCAGAAATTTATTAAATACCCCTGGCTGAATGGAAAGCTCAGTGGATGATTTGATCATTTCCAGGGCTGTTTTTCTAAAATTGTCCATGCCCCAGGAAACCAGGTGCATAGAAACATAAAGAGTAACCCCGAAGGCAAGCAGGGAAAAAATAAGAGGAGAAAGTACCAGGTTCTTGATGGATATTCCGCTGACCTGCAAGGCTGTCAGTTCTCTGTCGCTGGCCATTCTCAGAAAGCACAAAAATATGCTGAGCATGCAGGCAATAGGGATGACCAGGCCCAAAAACGAGGGTCCCAGAAAAAAGAAGGCCTTGATAACATCCAATACGGAAATATTTTGCCCCACAAAGATTTCCTTGAGATCGATCATTCTTCCAATGACAATCAGAGAAATCATGGAGGTCAGGGTTACCGTAAAGATAAGACAGACCTCTTTGAGAATCTGTCGATGCAGAAGTTTCATTCGGTTTTGGGCGGTTTGTCGGAGTTTTTGAAAAATTTGATTACGAACTGCTCCTGTTTGGGGCTCAAATTGAATCTCATTCCGGCTTCAGTTAACAGTATGTCTATTTTTTTGCCTTCCAGCAGTTCTTCTCCAATCCATTTTACAGCCCTGCGGACATTTTTATCCTCAGAAATAATGGTGGCCATGATATCTCCTTGTAGTTTAAAGCCTAACTGGTGAAATAATCCATAAAACGGCATGTTCAGCAAGCTGGCAGGCAAGGTGTTAACGGCCTGGGGCAAAGCTTTTTCTTCGGCCATGACCTGCAAGCTTGAGTTTGAGTTCCTTCCAGTGCTTCTGTTTTTCCCAGGAGAACCCTCCCTTGACACAAGGCCATAGAGAATTGTTGTGCCAGAGAGGTTCTTGCAGAGGGTAGTCCGACTCCTCCAGGGCCCTTGAGAAAAGAGGGGTTCCTGGAATAGGGGAGTAATGGTTCAACTCAGGCCTGATGCCCATGCTCAGGCATGCGCGCATCGTCAGCTCAATATCCCGGTCCTTCTGACCAGGCATCCCGGCCAGAACATATATGGCCAGTTCGTTTGTAGAGAATCCGGCCTGAAGCAGGTTGGATATGCCTTGGCGCCATTCCATATCCGTAAGCTTGGAGTCCCGCCTGTCAGTGAAGTTTATGGTTTCCAGGCCCAGCCTGACTGTAACCAGGCCGGCTTTTTTTAAAAGTGTGCAGCTTTCCGGTGTAAGATACTTCACATGGAGCGCATTGGGAGCATGCAGCCTCAGGCTGTAACCGCTGCCAATGATAAACTCCAGGACAGGGTAAAGCACTTTTTCTGGATTTACCAGAAGGGCGTCGTCATAAAAACAAAAATCTCTTACTCCCCTTCCGTATTCGGCCTTGATGTGAGCAATTACCCATTGGGGACGGGCCTGGCAAAAGCAGGGGTACAGTCTTGGTGAAGCGCAATATGAACATTTGAACGGACACCCCCTGGAAGTGATGATTATGGAAAAATCTGGCCGCTGGTAGTGGGAAGTATCCTGGATCATCCCTGCATTTTCGGGCAAGTGAGGGGGGGGCTTGCCCAGAATCCCCCAGATTCTGGCCCAGTTGTCAGGACGTTCCATGGGGCCAGATATTACCGAGTCAGCACCAAGCTTCAGGGCGTGCTCAAAGCACAGGGACGCGTAAATGCCTCCCAGGCAGATATGGGCGGCTGGAAGTATTCTCCTGACCATCTCTATGGCAGATATTATTCCTGGGTACCAGTAGGTCATGAGTGAAGTAATCAGGATCAGGTCAGGCTTTGGATGGAGATCAAGCAGAGCCTGTTCAGCTCGTTGGATTGCAATACCGTACCTGCTGTACTGCCTGGGGACCTGTCTCAGGAGAAAGGGTTTAGGCAGGCCAACCTTGGGATAATGTCCGTTTCCGGAGGGCTTTACTGCAGGCCATGGTTCATCTGACAGCTCCTTGTCCATGAGATCCATGAGAGCCGTATGGCATCCCGCCCGCCAAAGCATTTCCAGGCAGGTAAGCAGCCCGGCCGGACGGGACCAGACATTGTATGCAGCAAAGTCATAAATCCATGGATTGATGCCGAGAATCCTCGGTGAACCTGGTTTATTTGAGGACTTCCAGGTAATGGGCAGCGGTTTCTGCCTCACTTGAGTCTGGGGCATTTTCTATTATTCCGGCAAACCATTTTCTGGCCTCATTTTCCCGGCCAAGCCGGATCAGTTCTTCAGCCAGCATAATCCTTAAGCGCAGGCTGTCGGGCCTGGCCAGGACACCCATCTCAAGAACTTCCACCGCTTCCTCAAGTCTGCCCGTAGTTCTCAACAGGTCGGCGCTTTGCTGGTAAAGAGGCGTGTAGCGGCGGTTTTTCTCAAGTCCCAGTCTGGAATATGCCAGAGCCATGTCCAGCTTTCCCTGTTCAGCCATGAGGGATGCCATATTATAGGCAGCGAATTCAGGAGTCATGTAATCATCCAGGGCCAGGGCCCGTTCATATGCTGCCTGGGCTGCTTCATATTCTCCTGCAGCCTGCCTGACCTGTCCCAGATTGTTCCAGGCTTCTCCGTAGTCAGGGTGAAGATCTACGGCCCGTTCATAGGACATTATTGATGATTCCAGGTCATTGAGAAGCTCGTATGCCACTCCCTGGAAAAAATAAAGGGTGGGATTGTTCTTTGCGCTGTTCCGGACAATCCGCAACTGCTCCATGGCCATCCTCGGCTCAGCCTCCAGCAGGTATTTTTCAGCAAGCTCCAGACGGCTCTGGACCTCTCTTGGCGGGATGAACTGGTCCTGGCGAGAAGTGTGAGCGCAGCTCATGACCAGCAAAAGTATAAGTGGCAGCAGCCTTATCATGACTAAACCCTGTTTAAATGACCTTGTTCAAGGAGTATTCAATTATTGCTTCTGCTCCACCTGCCTGCAAAAGGGGGACCAGGTGGCGGACCTGGTCCTCCTCAACCACGATTTCTATTGAAAGCCAGTCTTTGTTGTAAAGATTGGCGACAGTAGGGGCTGTCATGCTGGGCAGAATGGCCATCAGCCCGTTCATTTTGCTTTGCGGGACATTCATTTTCAGGCCCACCAGGCGGTCAGCCCTGAGAGCTCCGTGCAAAAGAGTATTAATGGTTTCAATTTTCTTTCTTTTCCATGGATCCTGCCAAGCCTTTTTATTGGCGATGAACTGGGTATTGGTCTGGAGCATGTCGGCAATTATCCTTAATCCGTGTGCTTTGATGGTGGTTCCTGTTTCAGTGACCTCAACAATGGCATCGGCCAGCCCTTCCACGACCTTGGCCTCGGTGGCCCCCCATGAAAATTCAACAGTAACCGGGATTCCGGCATTTTTGAAGTAATTAAGAGTAAAGTTTTTCAGCTCCGTGGCAATCTTTTTTCCGGCAAGATCTTCCGGCCTTTTGTAAGGGGATTCTCCGGCCACGGCCAAAACCCATCTGGCCGGCCTGTTGCTGACTTTGGAATAAATCAGGTCCGAAACCACCACCACATCGGATTCATTTTCCATAATCCAGTCTTTTCCGGTCAGGCCGGCATCCATGGTGTCATTTTCCACATATCTTGATATTTCCTGCGCCCGGCACAGGGAACAGATCAGCTCCGGGTCATTGACTTCGGGAAAATAGTTGCGGTGGTGCGGCCTGATCTTCCACCCGGCCCTGGCAAAAAGACGCATGGTTGCTTCTTCCAGGGAACCTTTGGGAATTCCAAGCTTTAATACCTTGCCGTTAATCATTTATTATAAACCTCCTTGGGATCGAAAACTAATTTTTCGCATATTTCCGGTTTCTGACCAGTAAGCCTGGTAAAAAAGCAGCTTTTATATCCTTTATGACAGGCTGCCCCTCCAATCTGTTCCACAATATAAAGTACAGTGTCCAGATCGCAGTCAACCCTGATATCTTTAATTTTCTGGACGTGACCAGAAGTACCTCCTTTATGCCAGAGGACATTTCTGCTCCGGCTGAAATAGTGGGCCTCCCCGGTTTTCAGAGTCTTGTCCCAGGCCTCTTCATTGACATAGGCCAGCATCAAAACCTGGTTTGTCTCAAATTCCTGGACAATGGCCGGCAGAAGACCATTTCCCTTTGCAAAATCCGGCTTCAAAACATGACTCCTTTTATCTTTTTACTGGCGGTCCTGGATCTTGGTTTTGAGTTGACCGCAGGCTGCGAAAATATCAGATCCCATGCTCTTGCGAAGCATGACCGTAAACCCTCTTGATCTTAAATAACCTTGAAAAGCTTCAATTACTTCATGCTCTGATGGTTTAAAACCAGTAACCTGCCCGGGATTGAAGTTGATCAGGTTTATTTTACACTTAACCCTGGATAACAGCCTGACCAGATCTGCGGCGTGAGAAAGGGAGTCGTTGACCCCTTTCAGCATTACGTATTCCACGGTTATCCTCTCCCTTGGCGCCAGGATGTATCGCTCCAGACAGGCGATAAGTTCTCCAAGATTGTATTTTGCTGCAGCCGGCATAAGCTGTTTTCTGAGTTCCTGATGGGGTGCATGCAGAGATAATGCGGTCAGGACCAGTCTCGACCGGCCCAGATCGTCAAGTTTTCCCCGGACACCGACAGTTGACAGAGTGACCTTCCGTCTGGAGAAACAGAGAGCGTCAGGGTTTCTTATAACTTCCAGACCTTTTTTGACCTGAGTCCAATTGGCAAGAGGTTCTCCCATGCCCATGAGAACCAGGTTGTTTACTGGCAGAGGATGGTTGTTCTGCTTGAGAAAAGACCTGGCGGCTAGGATCTGACCGGCAATTTCCCCGCTGGTCAGGTTTCTTTCAAGGCCCATAATCCCGGTGCTGCAGAATCTGCAGCCCATGGAGCAGCCGACCTGGGTGGATATACATTGAGTATAATGATTATCCGAGGGAATAAGAACGCTTTCAATGACCATTTCATCGGCAAGGCTCAGCAGAAATTTTATGGTTCCGTCCTTGCTGGTCTTGCGGTGCTTGACCACAGGGTGAATAATCTGGAAATCCTGCTTAAGCTTTACCCTTAGCTTCTTGGAAACATTGGTCATTAATTCAAAGTCATCAATCCCCTGTCCCCAGATCCATTTCATGACCTGCCTTGCCCGGTATGCAGGCTCTCCCATGGCTGTAACACACTGTTCCAGCTGACCTAAATCCTGGTCAAGGATGTTAATTATTGAATGTTCTCCTTCTTCTGATAGCGCATAATAAACTCTATGGCCTCAGGTACAGAGGAAACCTGCCCTGATATCTGGGCTTCGAGCAGGGCTTCCCGGATGATTCCCACTGCAGGCCCTGGCTTGATATCTGTAAAGTCCATTATTTCGTGTCCATTGAGCAGAGGCTCCACCATCTCTTCAGACAAATCAGCCCGGTCAAGCATCTTCATATTGTGATTAAATTCTTTGTATCTGCCGTTTCTGGCCTTGATGTCCGCCCTGGCCATTTCAATCAGCCTTGGGTACTCGTCCAGGAGTTTGAATCTTCGGATTCCCCTGTCTGTAAGCATGAAGTGAAAGCGCATATGATTGCGCACCAGGTGACATATCAGGTCCACTTCATCGGTGTTGAAGCGCAGTCTTTTAAGTATCTTGCGGGTTACCTTGGCCCCGATGCGGTGATGCTGATAGAAATATATCTTGCCCTCAAAGAATTCTCCGGCAAATAGCTTGCCCACATCGTGAAACAGGCAGGCCATTGTTCCGTACCAGTCATAGGGCAGCTCCTCGGGATAGCGGCGCATGGTCTCTATAGTGTGCTCCCATACGGATTCTTCTCCTTCCTCAGGGTTCTTGACCTGCTTGACCCTGCTCAGTGAAGTCAATTCAGGCACCAAACCATGCAGGATCATGCTTTCGTACAACAGCTCTACGAACCTGTACATGTTTTCAGCTTCAACCTTGCGCCACTCATCCATGAAATCAGTCACTGAAACATAATCCAGAACTCTGCGGCAGGCTCTGATAATCGCCAGCCAGGTGTTGCCTTCAATGGGCAGATGATAATTGGCCGAAAACCGCAGCGCCTTGATGGCCCGCAAGTAGTCCTTTTTCAAAGTTTCATCAGGTATCCCCTCCAGGCAGATGACTCCTGAGTCAAGTCTTTCAAAGCCGTCATAGACATCCCTGGCCCCCGGGATATAAGGACATGCCCAGGAAAGAGGAAGGTCGCCCATTGCTTCGAGTTTTTTTACCAGTCTGGGGGTGAGCCTGGCAATGGTTCCATCTGTGTAGGAGCTTTCAATGATATCAGCCGGGAAAAAATTAAACTTAACACCTCCCTGAACGAGGCTTCCGGAAAAATCAGAGGCCAGCGACTCCTCCAGGTTGGGAAAAAGCTTGGCCAGGCCTTCACTGTCCAGTTCCGTGCAAATATCCACTTCCAGGTTTTGGTCATCCATCGCTCTTTGCTGCAAAGGAGCGTTGATTACATAAGCGTCATAGCCGTTGCGCATTACTGTTTTACATAAAGCCACGGCTTCTTTTAATGGCTGGGGCATTCTTCTCTCCTTCCGGCCTTCTGGAAAGGCTTCAATGGGGCTTGGAATTAATGGGTATTTTTAATATCCGTAAATGATTATTTTCTCAAGTCCCCGAAAGTGCCATGAAAAAATATCAGATGAGCTGTGGATAAAACAAGGGCGACACTCATTAGAGTGAATTCAGTAACAGCAATGCTTAAATGAGAGTGGGGTGCTTTGATTTCTGATTATGAATAACGCCAAGTCGTTATGTGGATTTGTCAGGCTCAATGAGACTCTGGTCAATGCCGGTTAAAGGAACATCTTTACCGGAAAGACCTCAGCCCAAGACCTCAAATATGAAGACTTCCCCGGAAAGCCTCCCAGGAACTGATTTCCAGTTCATCTGCAAGCTCCTTGAGTTCGCCCACAAGGCTGAAAACCTTGTCCGGACGGGTGAAGCTGGCTGTTCCAACCTGCACGGCACTGGCTCCAACCAGGATAAACTCCAGGACGTCTCTGGCGCTGACAATTCCCCCAAGACCAATAACCGGGAGGTTGACAGCTCTGCAAACCTCGAAGACCATTTTCAGGGCCACGGGCTTTATGGCCGGCCCTGACAGACCTCCAAACACGTTTGCCAGGCAGGGCTTTCGTGTGCCGACATCCACGGCCATACCCCCCAGGGTGTTGATCAGAGAAATGATATCTGCTCCGCTTGACTCTGCAGCCAGGGCAACTGCCCTGATGTCGGAAACATTGGGACTCAGCTTGACAATGACAGGTTTGGAGCCGGCATTGCTTTTGACTCTGTCCACAACAGCCGCCGCAGCTGATGGATCCTGCCCGAACTGAAGGCCACCCTGACTGACATTGGGGCAGGAAATGTTGACCTCCAGGGCTCCTACCCCGGGCTCAGACTTGAGGATCCGGGCCAGGTCGGCAAATTCCGCAGCGCTCTGAGCATAGAGGTTGACTACCACCGGAGTTTTTTTCCAGGGAAGAAGTGGCAGTTTATCCTGAATAAACTTCTCCACCCCGATATTCTGCAGGCCGATGGCATTGAGCATTCCGCAGGGGGTTTCGGTGATCCTGGGCATGGGATTGCCCTTTCTGGGCTTCAAAGACAAACCTTTGACCACAATAGCTCCCAGTTCTTCCAGGCGGCCGTAGGGAGTGAACTCCAGGCCATAACCGAATGTTCCGGAAGCTGTCATTACGGGGTTTTTGAGGCTCAATTCTCCCAGGTTTACTTTTAAATCCATATGGCTCTTTTCTACCTATTCTTCAAAAACAACATCTTCAGCCCTGAAAACAGGACCATGTGAGCAGGTCTGGACATAATCACCGCTGCTGGTCATGGTCACACATCCGAGGCAGGCCCCAACCCCGCATGCCATTTTGTTTTCCAGGGACATCCAGGCATCCTTTACAGACTCCCTGGCATACTCTTGGACAACCTTGAGAAAGGGTGTTGGCCCGCAGGCCAGAATCCGGCTTCCTGCCGGGCAGTCCTCAATTTCTTGTCGCAATAATCTCTGAAAGTCAAAAATGTCAGCCTGACCTGTCTGCTGGAGATGTATTCTGCTGCTCGCCGGAGGCAGCTCCGCAAACGGGTAGCACCCGATGTCCATCCTGTGGCCGAAAATGAACCTGATCAGTTCAGGGTTAGGGTGGCTTTTGCAAAGACCGACAAACGGGGCTATGCCCATGCCACCAGCCAGGATCAGCAGAGGCATGTCTGGCGAGAATTGAAAGCCATTGCCCAGAGGTCCCCATATATGAAGCGTGCTTCCAGGCTGCAGGCGGCTGATCAGTCCGGTCCCCCTGCCCACAATCTGAATAAAAATTCGCAAGCTGTCATCATTTTTTTCACAGATGGAGAAGGGCCTTGGCCAGATGGGATCGTTGTCCCAGCCTTGGGGTCTGAGCATGACGAACTGTCCTGGTCTGGATTCCCATGGGGTTGGTTCCAGGTAAAGATGGAAAAAATTTCCAGATCGTGCGTAGCTGATGCCCAGTATCTGAACCTTCAGACAGGAGGGCCTGGCCGGGTTAATGCTTTGTTTCATTTCTGAGCTCCGTTGCCAGGTCCAGGCCCTGATCTCCCCCAACCATCCTGGCCAGTTCCTGCTTTGATTCCAGTCTGTTCAGACTCAGGCACGAGGTGTAAGTTTCGTTATCAACCACTCTTTTTTCAACCAGAAAATGTTTTTCAGCCAGACATGCCAGCTGGGCCCAGTGAGTGATGAGGATGATCTGGCGGTCCATAGCCAGGTCTTTTATCCTTTGTCCCACCTGGTTCAGGATTGTTCCTCCTATGCCCGCGTCCACTTCGTCAAAGAGCAGAGTGGGAAGATTATGCTGCGATTGAAGACCGACCAGGGCCAGAAGAAATCTGGACAGTTCTCCTCCGGACGCGATTCTGTCCAGGGGCTGCGAAGGCTGCCCGGGATTGGGAACCCAGAGCAGCCTTAGCCTGTTCTCCATGATTCCGGGAAAGATTTCTTCAGGGGTGAATTCAAAATCTATGCGCGCGTATTCAGAAAACCCAAGAAACCTCAGTTCGTTTTCCAGTCTTGATTTAAGCTCTTGAGCACTGGATTGTCTCAGGCTGTCCAGCCTGGAAATTGTCTCGGAAAGCTGCTGCCCCAGCTCCAGCTCTTTTCTGGAAAGGTGTTTGAGGCTTAGTTCTCCCTGGTCCAGAAAAGATATATTCTCTTTGATTTCCTGCTCCAGAAGCAGGATGGATTCAAGACTGCGGTTCAGCTTTCTTCTGAGCTGAGCCAGTTCCCAGAGCCTGGACTCTATGGACTCAAGTTCCATGGTATCGCTACTGGTCTCAGCCGTTCTCAAAGATCGATCAATGTCTTCAAGAAGAATCCGGACGTTTTCCAGCTCCCCTGCTTGAGCTGAAAAGTCAGAATAATGTTCTGCCAGGTGAGTTACAGCCTTTTTCAGCTCAAAAAAGGAGTCTCTCAGACTTGTATCCGGTCTGTGCAGGATATCCAGTGCCTTTTGCCTCCACTCAGCCAGCTCGGCCCTGGACTTGATTTTTTCTCTTCTAATGGTCAGCTCCTCTTCCTCGCCTTTTCTGGGTTTGACTTTTTCAATCTGCGCACTTTGGAACTCGAGATAATCTCTTTTTTCCCTGAGAGAGGAAAGTTCTGATTCCAGGGCATTTTTTTCAGAGGAAAGCTTCTGCAGTTTTCCGAGTATCAGATTTCTTTGGTTTACAAGTGATCTTTCCGGCAGAAATGAATCAAGAATCTCCCGGTGAAAGGCTGGCTTTAAAAGTTTTTGCTGGGCATGCTGACTGGTGTGGATCAACAGTCTGTCCCGCATTGACTGGATCTTATCCTGGGAACTCAGGGAGTCGTTAAGAAAATAGCGGCTTCTGCCCGTGGCCGCAACTAGCTCTCTTCTTAAAATCAGCTCCTGACCATCCAGCTCGAACATGGCCTCAACAATGGCTTTTTCTGCACCAGGTCTGACCATTGAAGACTGAATCCGTTCTCCCATGATAAAGTTCAGCGCCCTGAGAATAAAGGATTTCCCAGCCCCGGATTCCCCCGTAAGCACATTGAGGCCCGGATGAAATTCCAGCCGCATATCCTCAATCAGAGCCAGGTTCTTTATGTTCAATAATTCCAGCATGCCAGATCTCATGACCTCATATTGCTTAATCAGGGTTCCCGAGGTACCTGCCAAGATCGGCGTTCCTTGCGGAGAGGAGGTTTATGAATAGTTCATACTCACCGCTCTTCCGGGCGTTTTCCTCCCCCAGCAAAAGCTCTTCAAGTCCCTCTCTGAGCCTGAAGCAGCGCAGATGATATAAGGCAAGCTCCAGGTTCCACCTCCAGTTGTGCCGCTCTTTCAGACTCTCCAGAGAAACAATGCTCAAAACCATGGATTCCAGACCGTATTGCCCCTGAACCAGTCTTTTCATATTCAATAGGATTTCCTTGTTTTGCGGTTCAATGCGCGAGGCCGATACCAGACATTCCAGCCCTGACTGAGGCAGATGAATGTTGTGGTCAAACATAAATCCATGTCGGAATCTGCGGCCCTGCCTGGTCAGTTCTTTAGACCAGAACAGGTAGAGTTGCAAAGGTGAATCAGGAACCATAGGCGGTCTGCCTTGACTTAACAGGCATCTTTTCCAGAACTGTAGAGCAAGGTCAAACCTTTCAGCCTTGAGAGCAGCCGTAGAACAGTTAAGATTGACCATCAGATCATGATCATACTGTTTTTGATGCAATATGGGGATGATCAAGTCCAAAATTTTTTCCGGTTCAAGGCTATGCAGGCGAATAATGGCGCATAAAACCTCTTCATCCAGAGGTACGGAAAACATCATTTTCTGGATTGCTTCTTTTTGTAATGGCAACCGTCCACATTCCCATAGTTCAAAAATTGCCAGGAATAAGTTTGTTCTGAAGGCATGACCTGTTCCAATACTCGTTGCATTAAGCAAATGGCTCTGCATTTCCAGGGCTCTGTGCTCAGGAAGATGCCTGTTCTGAGTAGCATTCCAGCCGCTGAAGGCGACTTTTTTCGCTTTCTCAGGGCTGCCCAGATAATAGTCAATTTTTTCCTTTAGCTCCAGTACATGCTCAAACAGGATTACATCCTGATCGGGAACGTAGAGGGTGGAAAGTTCTTCCATGAGACTTTGGCTTAAAACCAGTGCTCCGCATGAAGCGGCCTCAAAGATCCTGAAGTTGATTTCACCGGAGATGGACTCATTGGGCACAAGCCTGGTGCTGGAGTAAAGGGCAAGCATCTCACTGAAACTTAAGCCTTCAGTAATAGTGGCCTGGTAATTATTTTTCAGAAATTCGGCCATCCAGCCGCGCACCCGTCTGTGTTCGGTTATCCTGCCCACAAAAGAAATGTCATGGCTCCTGATACTCCAGGGAGTCCAGGGTCTTTTTTTGCCAAACCATGGCAGCCAATGTGATCTGGAACAACCATGGCTGATGAAGTGTTTTGTCCAGGATTGCTGGGTGGTAAAGACCAGGTCGAAATTTCTGCCATATAGTCTATGCCAGAAAAAATTGAGATGGGTATCAATGGACCAGAATATTTTGGGGCAGTTCAGATTTTCAATTCCTGCCAGCAGGATCCGGGATCCCAGGGTCTCTTGCTGGATAAGCATATCAGGATTGAAAGCCGCGACCTGCGGATCTGTGGAGATACTGTAAATGCCGGGAGGAGGTCTGAGCTCCAGGACCTCATGCCCCAGGGTTTTTAGCTGAGCTGACAGAGAAAGGTTGACTGCAAGGATTTTCATAACCTATTAATTCTGCTTCAGTCTTGGATCAAGCAGGTCCCGGATGCTTTCTCCCAGGAGGTTGTATCCAAGAACAGTAATCAGAATGCTAAGACCCGGGAAAATCGACAGCCAGTAGGCGATTCCCATAACATCCTTGCCTTCCATGAGAATGTTGCCCCAACTGGGGATGGGAGGCTGGACTCCAAGCCCCAGAAAGCTCAGGGCTGACTCAGTGAGAATGGCCGCTGCTATGCCCAGGGTGGCCGCCACCAGAACCGGGGGCATGGCGTTGGGCAGAATATGTACCAGGAGCAGACGGAAGGTGCCGGCTCCGCTCAGCCTGGCCGCGTGGACGAATTCTCTCTCCCTCAGGGTCAGGGTTTCAGCTCTGACCAGCCTGGCCACTCCCATCCAGGAAGTGAGGCCGATGACGATCATGATGTTGGTCAGGCTGGGTTCCAAAAACGCGATTACGGCCAGAATAAGAAAGAATGAAGGAAAGCAGAGCATGACATCCACAAAGCGCATGATCACTTCATCAATGAACCGTCCGAAATAACCGGCAATGAGCCCCAGCAAAATGCCTATGCTCAGCGAAATACCCACGGCAACAAAACCTACCCACAAAGAAATCCTTGCCCCGTATATCATCCTGGAAAACACATCCCGGCCCAGGTTGTCAGTACCCAGAATATAAGCAGCAGAAGGTGGCTGGAGGATGGCATCCACGTTTATCTGGGTTGGATCATAAGGAGCAATCAACGGGGCGAATATGGCTGCAAGACTCATTGTTCCGACAATGAACAGCCCCAGGGAAAGAAGGATATACCTTGAAGAAAACACTTTTTTCAGAAAGCGGTAGAGCATTTTTTACTGCCTTCCTGCTCCAAGCCTGATCCTGGGATCAGCCAGGGCGTATCCCAGATCGGCCAGAAGGTTTCCGGCCAGGGTCAGCACGGAAACCAGAACAAGATTGCCCATGATCAGAGGGTAGTCCCTGGCCAGCACTGACTGGTAAAAAAGTTGACCCAGACCGGGAAGGGAAAAGATGGACTCAACAATAACACTTCCACCAATGAGTGTGGGCAATGACAAGCCCAGGATGGTGATCACCGGCATCAGGGCGTTGCGCAGGCCGTGCTTGAAAACAACAACCCTGACGGGCAAGCCTTTGGCTTTGGCGGTCAGGATATAGTCCTGGCGGAGGACCTCCAGCATGGATGTCCTCATGAATCTGGACATTCCGGCCAGCCCGGTGATGGTGAAGACAAAGATTGGCAAGGCCAGATGTCTGACCAGGTCTGCTGTCTTGCCCCAGAAGCTCAGGTATTCGAAGTCAAGAGAAGTTACTCCTGAAATGGGGAATACGGGCCAGTATATTCCAAAGGCCATCATGAGCAGAAGAGCCAGCCAGAAACTGGGCATGGCAAAGCCGATGAATACGAAGATGGTCATGGACCTGTCAAACCAGCCACCCTGGTACAGAGCTGAAAAAATGCCTATGGGAATGCTGATGCCCAGAATAAGGACAAGGGAAATGATGTTCAGGCTCAAGGTTAAGGGGATGCGTTCCCTGATCTTGTCCCAGACCGGACGGTGGTCTCCGCTCAGAGACTGTCCGAAATCGAGCAGGGCCACCCTTTTCACCCAGTTCAGGTATTGAATGTGAATGGGCTGATCCAGTCCGTAAATTTTTTCCAGGCGCTCTCTGGCTTCAGCCCCGGCAGTGGGGCTTAAAGTGGTCTGCATGTCAGTGGGTGAGCCGGGTGCCAGATGAATAATCCAGAAACTGAGCAGAGTGATGCCCAGAAGCACTATTCCCAGCCACAATATTTTGGCTAATACTCTTTTGACTAAATTCACCTGGGAAAAATCCAATTAGTGTTCAGTCTTAAGCTCTCTGGTCATCAATTCCTCAACAGCCTCACGGGGGTCCCTGTTTTCAAAAAGAACAGCGTAGACCTGTTCGGTAATGGGCATTTCCACCCCCAGCCTGCGACTCAGCAGGAAAACTGATTCCGTGGTCTTGACCCCTTCGGCAACTGTTTTGCGGTGACTCAGAATATCTTCAAGGGTTTTGCCTCTGCCGATCTCCAGGCCGACCTGGCGGTTGCGGCTCAGATCCCCGGTGCAGGTCAGAACAAGGTCCCCCATGCCGGAAAGACCCATAAAGGTCTTTTCTCTTGCCTTGAGGGCAACTCCGAAGCGGCTCATTTCCACCAGGCCTCTGGTAATAAGGGCGGCTCTGGCATTATGGCCGAATTCCAAGCCGTCGGAAATCCCGGCTGCCACAGCCATGATATTTTTAAGGGCTCCACCCAGCTCTACTCCGCGATAATCAGGATTGGCGTAAACCCGGAAAAAAGGGGTAGACATGGTATCCTGAAGGACCTTGCCGAGTGACTCGTCCTGACAGCCCAGACTTACTGCCGTTGGAAGTTTTCTGCTGACCTCATGGGCAAAGGATGGGCCTGAAAGTATGGCATATCTTGGGTTCTTTCCTTTCAGGGCCTCATTAATGACGCTGGACTGAGGCTTGAGAGTGGCAAGCTCAATCCCTTTGCTGGCGCAGACAACTACAGGATCCTCAGGAAAGAGGTCTTTGATGGAATTCAGGACCCCGCGCATGAATTGACAGGGGATTACTACCAGAAAATTATCGCTTCCTGCCATGACTTCAGCAGGATGCGAGCTGACTAAAAGCTCCCTGGACAGCTTTATTCCAGGAAGATACCAGGTGTTTTCTCCCTGGACTCGGATCTCATCAACCAGCTCTTTTTCCCGGACCCACAGCCCAACCTGGAGACCTTTACGGCAGAGCATGTCAGCCAGGGTGGTACCCCAGCTGCCGCCTCCAAGCACTGCAATTTTAGTCATGATCTAGCCCCCGTGCTTAAAAGGATGGAAGTTGGCAAAAGGCAAGAACTATCAACAAGCAACTATATTCAACCCTGGTTCTAATGCCGGTTCTCCTGTTCTGGCAGCGTCCTCAACGCCTGTCTACCAGCCCTTTTGGTTGAAGTAGCTGTTTCAGCTGAAACATGGCCCGTAACCAGTTACTGCCATCTGTTTTGAACATATCTGAAAATCTCAGTTACCCTGCGATGGTGAACCGGGTTGAAGGGCCCTTGAGCAACACTGATCCGGCACCCTCCGTTGCTTTCATAAACACTTTCAATGTATCTTAGAATGCCGACAAAGGGGGTTTGACTGGAGCTGGTCTTTTTGACTTCAATTGAGACGGATGAGGGATCAACCTTATGATAGCGGGCGATGAAACTGGCACCTGCTGATTCAATAAAAATGTTTTCCGGGGTGTGCAGATAATGGCGGTTCAGGGCATGAATCCGGGAGAAGGCGAAATCAAGGAAATGAATGTGCAGGGAGTGGTCCTTGGCAAGGACCAGGGAGTTATCCTGTGATTCGGCGTTTTTCGGGTTTAAGAACAGGCAGGGAATGATCAAAAAAAGCATGCACAATGATTTTTTCATGGCAGTTCTTCTCAGCAGATATTGTAGGCACCCTGCAAGTCTATTCATCAAGGCTCCGGGAGCTGGAATAGAAGTTTAAACCTGGAAAAATAAAGAGCCAGACGTCCGCTCTGAAGAAGATCCTTTATTTGGGGAAAGGATTGTCTTTTCAGGTGGACGCCTGGCTTGAAGGAATTACTCAAGGCGCATTTCAACCCGTCGGTTGAGGGATCTGCCTTCTCTGGTGTTGTTGTCGAATCTGGGGCTGGTCAGACCGTAGCCTCTTGTCTGCAGGCGGTTGGCACTTACTCCTTCTTCCGCAAGAAAGTCAGCTACTGACTGGGCTCTTCTCTGGGACAGGCCCATGTTGTACTCGGCAGGACCAATATTGCAGGTGTGTCCCTCAACATGAACATTGACCCCGGGCCGTCCCTGAATAATCTGAGCGGCCTCTCTGAGTATTTCTCTGTATTCGGGCCTGATCACTGCTTTGTCAAAATCAAAGGTGATGTTGCTGAAAACAATGACTTCCTCCACAGGGGCAGGATCTTCAGGTACGATAATGGGCGCAGGCTGAGGAGCCGGTGCTGTGACCACTTCTCTGATGTCATAAAAGACTTCCCTGATGAAGTCCGCCCGGACAAAGTCTTTTTTCAACTCTTCCGCATAACCGGTGACAGAGCAGGGATTTATCCCAGCCAAGGCATTAACAAAGGCCTGCTCGTCAGACACGGTTGTCCCGGCAGGAGGCCTCTGAGCAAAGCTGATGAAATGAAAACATATCCTGTTTCCGTACTTGGCATACATATCCCGCATGACACCATAGGGCTCAGGACCGATATTGGATTCGCCGTCGGTGAGCACCACAACCGCCACTCTGTCCTGCAGCCTGGAGATGGTGTTATCCAGACTTTGCAGGCCCGCCCCCATGGGAGTCTGACGGCCGAAAATTTCAAAGCTTGTGGGGATGGCCTTAAAGGCATTTTCCATGGCCTGCCTGTTGAAGGCTGTCACAGACAGATACTGCCGGTAAGGTCCATAGGTATACACCCCGAAGTTGGCATCAAGCTCGGGAAGTTCATTATTAATAGCCAGAAGCAGGTCTGTGGCGATCTTGCTTTTGGGCATGCCCAGCTCTCTATACGGAAAACCCATGGATCCGGAATTATCCACATAAAACACAAAGTTTTCCGCCTTGGGCTCAATGACCGTGGTGGTCTGAGCAAAAGCCGTGCCGGCGGCACCAAGGGTAAAAATCAGGCATAAAGCCAACAACAATTTCCCAGTGTACTTGATCATATGCGTTTCCTCCCAATTTAAAGATTAAAAAACCACGTTACTCGTATTTTCTCCATCCAAAGTCAAAACCTTCAATGAACAGAAGAGGCCGGGTCTGGAATCAGAATCATGAAGTCAGTGCTGGAAGTATCTCTTTTCAGATCCAAACCCCATCCCATTTTCCGGGCCAGAAAAGAAGCTACTGGAAGCCCCATGCCCAGATGCCCTGGCTTGAAAGAAGTCCCTTCCACCCAGGGGTCCAGATCAGGGAATGGTGCAAAAGATGTCACTATAATTTTGACACCCTTGTCAAGGTGACAAGTTTCAATCAATAGCCTGTGCTTTCCGGGCGCATCAGATTCCTGATATGCTTCTACTGCATTGCTTATCCCCTGTTCCAGGCAAAGAGTCAAGTAAAATGGAGGCAGCAAAAGATTAATTCTTGGATTTTCAAACAACCCTTCCCAGGAAATCCTGTGCTTGAAGAAAAGGTTATTGTTCCAGAATTCCAGAAGCCAGTTCAGGTAATCTGAAATATTGATCTGGATCTGATCTTTCTGAGAAAAAATGGTTGATTGCCCATTCTTCTGCAGACTATGGACCATGACAGCCGAAGATTCGGCAAGTCTGGCCAGCTTTGCCATAAAAATTCATTAAAGGCTGTTCCTTTAGACCTAAAAATCGCCGTTGGCTTCGGAATTCATGGCTCCCACAGGACAAACCCTGGTACACATGCTGCAGGCCGTGCACTTGTTGTTGTCAAACAGGACCTTTCTGCTTTCTTCATCCAGCCAGAGAGCCCTGACCAGGCACAGAGCTGTACACAGACCACAATGGGTACATGACTCCTCATCCCTGGTAATGGACTGGGCAACATCCTGAATGCTGATCCCGTGCTCCTGGAGATAGGATATACCCTTTTTATAGTCTTCCTCTTTTCCCGAAAGCTCCAGGGTCATGTGCCCTTCTTCCCTGGGGCTGATCCTGGCCTTGAGAATATTGAAGGTCAGATCAAACTGCTTGGCCAGATTGTACATCATGGGCCGCCGTACTACATCGGGTGAAAAATGCAAGGAAATGATCTTGGAGTACTGTTTTGATGAAACCATTACAAACCTATTGAGGGAGCATTACGCGTTTCTGAAAACTATAAATTTGAGTTGTATGTCATTGCTATTTTGGGGTTAAAACACGATTATGACGGCTTGGCACGGGGACTGTCCCTGGCTTCGGGACTGTCCCCAGTTGAGTTTTCAGAAACGCGTAATGCTCCCAACCTATTGCGGTTGATCATTAAAAATCAGTTGAATATCAGGACTGACTCATTATTGGTGCTCAGCCATAACAGCTCTGGCCCGCCTGGCCTCGGCCGTGTCGGGAAATTTTTCCAGAAGCTCAGTCAGTACCAGCTTTCCAGCCTCCTGGCGGCCTAGCAGATAAAAGGACATGCCCTGCTTGAGCAGGCTGGCGCTCAGCTTATTGCTGTCAGGGAACCTGGTTATAACCTCCTGGTAAGCCAGGACCGCCTGGGCATAGTTCTGCATCTGATAATAACTTTCCCCCTGCCAGAAATAGGCATTGGCAGTCAGGGCATGGTCTGGAAAGTTGTCCGCGAACTCCTCCCACAAAGCCTGGGCCAGCTGATAATTTCTTTCGTAAAATGAATCCAGGGCCCGCTGGTAAAGAACCTGTGCAGAATCCGCATCAGCGGAAATATGGGGCATCTCCCCGGCAGGCGCAGGATCGTCCTTTTCAGCCCTTTCTGCCTCGGCGATCTCCACTCCCAGCTGGGAAGCCATCATCTGTACCGACCGGTCAAGCCTCTCAGCCCTGGTTCTGAGCTCTTTGAGGGCCTGATCAGCTTCCCTGCGTCCTTCTCTGTCCGCCAAGTGCTGCCTGTCCAGTGCGTCAAGCCTGCCGGTCAGGGTGGCAACCTGGACCTTCAGGGACTGGATTTCTGCCCAG
>PWNK01000069.1 GCA_003557865.1 Desulfonatronovibrio sp. | reverse complement strand
GGCGTTTAGCTTCTTTATCTAATGACTGAATCATCCATAGAGGAAAATCGACATTAACTCTTTTTTGCTCTTGATTAGGACGTCTGGCTTTAGAGAGGTCAAACTGATCTAAAATGCTTTTGCCTTCGTCAAATGTTTTCTCTAAGTCTTTAGCTTTCATAAAGCTCCACCTCCTCATTTCTAGCACGCCTTACTGAGATCAATCGAATATTATTAAGTCGATAGGTGATAATCCCGGCCCAGTGTTTTTCGCCAATTTTGCCGATGATCAAGGATCTCGGTTCATCTGTTGTTTTAGCTGGGATTTCTAATAAATCAGGATCATTCCAAAGCTCTTGAGCTTCAACAAAATTAATTCCATGCTTATCTTTGTTGATATCTGATTGTTTGGGGTCATATTCAAAGCTCATGGTATATAAAATATACTCCTTAGATATATTTTGTCAACATATTCGGCATGCAAATGTCAGGAGCAAATGATATGACCGAAGCAGGTAGCACACGAACTGACCGATCCAAACTTTCTTTTGTCAGTCTTCAGAATAATTGAACTGGACTATGCCATGGCCATAGCCGAATCTCCACTTGCTTTATTCTGTAATCCTTGAAAGCGTTTTCTCCAGGTCCTCCATGCGCACCGGCTTGGAAATATAGTCGTTCATCCCCTTCGCCAGAAACTTTTCCCGATCTCCATCCATGGCATGAGCGGTCAGAGCTATGATGGGCGTGTCCTTCTTTGAACCGAAGTCATTTGAAGAGCGGATTATCTTGGTTGCCTCGACTCCATCCATAACTGGCATCTGAACGTCCATAAGGATGCAGTCAAAGTTCTTTTCCCTGAGCAGATCTAGAACCTGTTGTCCATCCTGCGCAAGTGTCACGGTATGACCCTTTCTTTCCAAAAGCTTTTGTGTGGCAAGCAGGCTGGTGAAATCGTCTTCCGCCAGGAGGATCTTCAATTTGGGTATGTCATGGCCTTTTGCTGCCTGCTCATTCTTTGTGTCAGCTGTTTTCTCTGTAAGCTTGAAGGGCAAAACAAGGAAGACATTGGTTCCATGCCCTTCTTCACTCTCAATGGCAATATGACCTCTCATCAGCTCAACAAGTCGACGGACTATCGCCAGCCCAAGGCCGGCCCCCTGATAATTGCGGGTATTAGATCCATCTGCCTGGACAAAAGGCTGAAAAAGATATTCCTGCATGTCTTCGGGAATGCCTGTACCTGTATCAGATATGGTGAACAGTATCCTGAGATCATGTCCCTTTTTGGGAGTCAGGGGAGTGATATCCATGCTGACCCTCCCCTGGTCTGTGTACTTGATGGCATTTCCGACCAGGTTGAACAGGACCTGACGGACTCTGATCGGGTCACCAGAGACCATTTCTGGCAAGCCAGGGTCCATGGTGAGTTGCAAAGCAAGGCCTTTTTGCTCAGCAGTAACCTTAAAAAGATCAGCAACTGAATCCTTTAACTCCATTATACTGAAATTTTCTTCACGAATCAGCATTTTTCCTGCTTCCACTCTCGACAGGTCCAGTATGTCAGACAGCAGATTGGTCAGCCGGTCAGCAGATGTCAAAGTCAGATCAACATAGTGTTCCTGTTCATTGTCCAGCCTCGTTGTCTGCAGCAGCTGCATCATACCCATGATGCCGTTGATGGGAGTGCGGATTTCATGGCTCATATTGGCCAGGAATTGGCTCTTGGCCCGGTTAGCGGCCTCGGCCTGTTCTTTGGCATGAACAAGGTCTTTTTCAATCTGTTTACGCTCGGTAATATCTCTTGCCAGGACAATAAAACAGTCCTTGCCTCTTATTTGTGCGTAACGGGCATGAATCTCTGTCCAGAAAACAGTTCCATCCGCCTTTTTGGAGAGCCACTCGAATCGCTGAGGTCCCTCGACCCGGGCCTTTCCAAGCCATGCGTAAGCCTCCATAGCATCGTATCTTGGTTCGTCGCTGCTAATTAGTCTCAAATCCTTGCCCACCAATTCATCTCGATCAGAATGAAAAATTGAAAAGGCTGACTTGTTCACATCGATAATGATCCCTTTTTTTGCTTCAAGGATAAGGATGGCGTCAGGAGATGCGTCAAAGATGGATTTGAGATATGATTCGCTCTGAGACAATTTGCGGCCAGCTTCGTCTTTTTCGCGATCCTTGAACTCAATCTGCTCAAGCATATCGTTGATTGACCTGGCAAGGACACTGAATTCATCATTTCCATAGAGGGATATTCTCTGGTTGTACCTGCCTCCACCAGCTATGTCCTTTGCAAAATTGACCAGAGAATAAATCTTCTGGATTACAAATATGTTCAGCAGGACAGATAAAATAATTGTAATACCTAATGTTAGAGTTATGAAAAACATGAAAAAAGTGTAAACTATACTGTTCAGATGTTCATATATATGTTCATCTGTATGGTACAATTCATATTTTCCAATAACCTGATCATGATAATAAATATATCCACTTGATACATTAACGTATCCATTTTCTATTATAATAGGTTCATCAGTATGTGTAAAAATAATCTGATCGTGATCATCTTTTTTTTGTGTTGAAGCATTGATAATAAATGAACCCTCAGGTCCCTTATCGAAGATAGTTATCGCCATATATTGGCCGGCTGAGAGAACAGTTTCGTTCAGGGATCGAATACTTTCCGGCTGAATATTCCAAATGTGTATCGCGTAGCTTCCCTCGATAATCTGAAGGATTCTCTGAACTTCTTGATAATAATCGTCAAAAAGCTTATTTTTATAGCTGAGATAAATAACCGAAGCGGATATTATGCTGAATATCCCAATACAGACCGCGATTCCCAGTATTGTCTTGTAAGCGATATGCTTACTGATTGAATCAAGCATTCAGCATCCTTAGTGAGAGGCTTTCAAAGATTTTGATTAAAACAATTGAGTCTGTTAAGCTATTCAGGTGTAAAAAGCATTAAATTTCGGATAGGTACTGGGGACATCCCTTGTTTCGGGACTGTATCAGAAGTGCCTGTGAAAAGTCTTATTTGCAGGCGCAGATGATATATAACAAAAAATCTAATAGTTACGAACTAGCTTTACAGACTAAACCTGTTTTTTTGGCTTTTTACAGTTGTATCTGTACCAATTAAATTATCAAAAAATGGCAATGATCCCTCACGAGAAAGCATTGCCAGTTTACAAGTAAGGGTGGATCAACCGGCTTTCTGCAAAAAACCTTCTTATTGCCGCAACCCTCTATCGGTATTTGTCGAATATTTCTTGCAGCTTACCGTCTTCTCGCATTTCTCGCATTGTCTCATCGAATAGCGGCACTATGTAAGCAAATGATGATTCTTTGCCGATACAGAGGTTAATCGTCTCCTGATCCAAGGCGTTCGGAAGCTCGACTATCTGTTCTTTCAGTCCCAGTTCCTTGATTCTGTACTGAATGACCAAGGATGCATCAACAAAAACATCAAACCTGCCCATAGCCAGCATCATCAGAGTCGAGTCCAGCGTTGGAGCGTACGAGACCTCCATGCCCTTGAGATTGTTTTCAGCCCATCCGCTGCCAGTATAATGGCCGAGGGTAAATTCCTGAAGATCAGATATTTTCGTGATTTGCCTCAAAGCGTCCATTCTTGGATTATTCCTGTTCACAAAAGGAGATATTCTCGTAACGATCACAGGTTCCTCACTGATTACGGTATATTCCTGACGCTCTGAAGTGGGGACTGTTGCGAACGCGTCCGCCTCGCCATCTCGGACCATCCTCTGGGCTCTTGCCCAAGGGTAACCTTGGTGGAAAACTGATATTCCCATTCGATTCTGTATTGCTTCTGTCAGGACGTCTACCAGGATTCCCTGCATCTGATTGTTTTCCTCCCAGGAATAGGGCGGAAAGTTGTTAAAATAGACCAGGCGCATGGTGTCTTGAGAGTAAAGCGGAGTGGCCATAAGAAAAAAAACAAGAAATAAGGCAGCTCTTTTCATATTTCTCTCAAGCTAGTTTCGTTATATTTATTCTTCAGAATCTTTGCAGGCAGGCCCTGGTATGCTTCCGGCGTTATCAGGGACTAATCTCTGCTCAAGTATTGATTTACAATGTGGTCCAGGCTGCCATCTTCTAGCATTTGTTCCAGAATTGTATTGAATCTGTTGAGAAGATCCAAAGCATCATGGTGTTGCTTGGATATTATGAAATGAAGTCCTGTTTCCTGCAGGCTCCTTTCTAATACCCTGAACAGACCTTTCTCTCCCTGGATTTGTTTAACAACTTCCCACCCAACATGTTCGTTGATGGGAACCAGATCAACCCTGCCCAGCTTCAGCATGCGGAAACAGGACTCCATGGTGTTTGGACGCTGAAGATCAATGATGCCCCAGTCCAACAATGTCTGGATGTCCGACAGGTGGTAACCCAAGGGCTTACAGGCAGTTAAACCCTGCAGGTCCGAGTCACTTTGAAAGACTACATCGCTATCAGCGAGAACAAAAAATCGGGTGACTATGGTGAATATTGGATCAGAAAAATAAAAATCATCCAATCGTTCCGGTGTCTTGACATAGGGAAAAGTACCCTGAAAAGCTGCCTGCTCGGACAAAACGTAACCCCTGTCCCAGGAAAGATACTCAATTTCTGGAATATACCCCATTTTTTTAAAAATGTGACTGACAATTGCCGTGATCATTCCTCCCTGAGGCAGGCTCTTGTCCGTAAACGGCTTGTAGTCATTGCCTGTTGCAAGTCTAACTGTCTGCTGGGACAGGGCTGGCTGAAGCAAAAAAAACAACGTAAGCATGGAGCTCAAAAGAGCAGCTCTCATTACGGTCCTTTTGCTTTTGATTACCATCATTCTTTTCCTTTTTAAGATATATCTTATATGATCCGTGATTATTTGACAATATTACAGATTTGACCCTGCCTGAGAAGTCAAGACTATGTGCATGCCCCGAGAGAAGTTTAAAGCCGCCAGGGTAATCAACCTTTGTTTCACCAGTCTTCAGAATAATTGAACTGGACTATGCCATGCAGATAGCCGTTATGTTCCCGGCAATTTCATTTTGAGTGCTTTGAAAGCAGCCTCTCCAGGTCCTCCATGCGCACCGGCTTGGAAATATAAGCGTCCATCCCGGCATCCAGAAATTTCTCCCGGTCACCGGCCATGGCGTAAGCTGTAAGGGCGATGATGAAAATGTCCTTCTTGTCGCCCAGGTTCCTGGACCGGCGTATGGCCTTGGTCGCGTCTATCCCGCCCATAACCGGCATCTGAATATCCATAAGAATGACATCAAAGTCCTGAGCCTGGAGCAGGTCCAGGACCTGCTGGCCGTCTTCAGCCAGGGTCACGGTGTGGCCAACCTTCTCCAAAAGCTTCATGGTCGGCAGGGCATTGGACGGATCATCCTCGGCCAGCAGAATGTTCAGGCTTTGCTTTGCCTGGGCCGGTTGTGCCAAAACTTGACCGCCGGGCATGCTTTCCTCCGAAGGCAGCCTGAAAGGCAGAACCACATGCACAGTGGTTCCTTCGCCCTTGGTACTGACCACGGAAATTTTCCCGCCCATGAGGTCCACCAGGCGCCTGACAATGGACAGCCCCAGCCCCGCGCCCTGGTAACTGCGGGTGTATGATCCTTCCACCTGGACAAATGGCTTGAACAGGAAGTCCAGCTTGTCGTCGGGGATGCCGATGCCCGTGTCGGATACGGAGAAAAGGACACGGTATTCGTCTTGTTTCCGGGATGACAAGGGGACCATTTCCACCCTGATG
>PWNK01000053.1 GCA_003557865.1 Desulfonatronovibrio sp. | reverse complement strand
TTTATTTTGAATAAAACAAGGAGGTATTATGGACTTTTACGCCTTTGTGGAAGGCCCCCTGACATGGGTGGCCATTCTCACTTTTCTGGCGGGAATGTTGATCCGGGGAGTCATGTATTACCGGACTTCAAAACAAACAGACAAGATGATCCACAAGTACTTCAGCTGGAAATGGGTTTTTGCCACCTATGTCAAATGGCTCCTGCCCAACAACGTCACTTTCAGAAAACAGCCCCTGTACTGTCTGGCGGTCTATATCTTCCACTTTTTCCTGATTCTTCTGCCCATATTCGCTTATCAGCACATAGTCATGTGGGAGATGTCCAGGTTTGGATGGTCCTGGGCATCCCTGCCGGCCGGACTGGCCAAATGGATGACCCTGGCCGTGGTCTTAATCGGTTTATTCCTGATTATTCGCAGGGCAGTTCATCCCGACCTCAAGCTTTTGACCAAGCCGGTGGATTATCTTCTTTTGCTGGTGACCATCATGCCTTTTCTTACCGGCTATCTTGCAGCCCAGGCAACACTGGGCACCACCGGGTTTCTGGCTGAGAACATGCAGCTTTTTCACATGCTATCAGGACAGCTCATGCTCATTCTTATTCCATTTACCAAGCTTTCCCACGCGATGCTGTTCTTCTTCTCCAGGGGGGCCACAGCTGTTGAATTCGGCAGAAGAGGCTACTCCATGTAAGGAGTTCCTGGCTTATTTTTATCAAGAGCTACAAGGAGGAATATGATGAGTAAACAAGTTGATACTAAGGCCCTGGCTGATTTTCTCAAGCCCAGGCTCAATGCCAGGTTCAAGACCTGGCTTAAGATCTGTGCCAACTGCGCGCTTTGCGCGGACACGTGTCACTTTTATCTGGCCCACGAACGAAACCCGGAAATGATTCCCGCCTACAAGGTCCGCTTCATAAGCGAGATCCTCAAGGGCAAGGCTGAAATTAACGAGGCCTATCTGCGGAAAATGTATGAGACACTGTACTATGAGTGCAATATGTGCAGGAGATGCGCCCTGTTCTGCCCCTTCGGCATTGACATCGGGATCATGGTCGCTCTGCAGAGGGCCATGCTGCACAATGTGGCGGATATAAGACCTGCCGGCCTGCTGTCGGCCATTGAGAGCTATAAGCAGTTCGGCAACCAGATGTCCCTGACCAGCGAAGACTGGGTGGACACCCTGGAGTGGACCCTGGAAGAGCTGGAGGATTATTATCAGAATCTTGAAATTCCCATCGACAAAAAGGATGCGGATATCCTGTATACTGTCAACGCCCGCGAACCAAAATTCTATCCTCAGGATCTTCAGGAGGCGGCCATAATATTTAATGCCGTGGGGGAAAGCTGGACCGTGCCCAGCGTTGAAGGCTGGGATGACACCAATCTGGCCATGTTCTGCGGGGACCTGGGAACATCCAAAATGCTGGTGGAAAAGACCTTCAGACAGGCTGAACAGCTCAACACCAAAAAGGTGGCCATTACCGAGTGAGGCCATGCTTACAGGGCGCTTCGGTACGAAGCGGAAGTATGGCTGGGGTCCAAGCCCAAACAGGAAGTGATTCATGCTGTTGAGCTTTATCATGACTACATTGCTTCAGGCAGGATCAAGCTCAAGGAAAAAATCAAGGTGCCCACCACGCTGCAGGATCCCTGCAACGTGATCCGCAGCGGCGGCCTCGCAGAAAAGAATCAGAAACTGGCTGAAATGCTTTCAGAGGATTTTCGGCCCATGGAATACCAGGGTAATTACAATTTCTGCTGCGGAGGCGGGGGCGGGGCCATACCCATGGGCCCGGAAATGAAGCCTTACCGGGTCAAGTGCGGCAAAATCAAGGCCGAACAGATCAAAGCCACCGGGGCCAAGCTGGTGTTTGTGCCTTGTCATAACTGTATTGATGCCATACGGGACCTGAATAAGGAGTATGATCTGGGCATAAAGGCTGTGCATTTCAAGGAGGTTATAGCCCACAACATGGTTATCCCGGAGCACATGCTCCCTGCCAACAATCAGGACAAGGAGGAATAACCATGATCAGAAAAATCAACTGCTTCACAAAAATATCCGCTGCAGCCATGCTGGCTGCCATGTTCATACTGGCCCCGCATTTCATCAGCGCCCAGATGCCGGTAATCCTCATTGACAACACCGATGTCTATACCAGCAAAAAGAAACCCTCGGTTCTTTTTGATCACGACCTGCACACCGGCCTGGCCGGATGTATGGATTGCCACCATCACTACAAGGATGGGGAGAACATCCTGGAATACTTCGACCTGTTTGAAGGAGCTGAAGGAGTACTGTGCAGGGATTGTCACGCAGAGCCCGGAACAAGGTTCATGGGAGACCAGGATCCCACTGTAAAGGGTCTTGAGCAGGCCTATCATTCCCAGTGCATCCCCTGCCACAGGGAATCGGCCGGCCAGGACGCCGTGGGTCCCCGGACCTGCATGGGCTGTCACCAGGAGTAACGTGATTCACCCAAAAGATGACCTTTGACAGTGTCCCGGGCGGGCCAGGATTATGGTGAATAGTTACAAATAAACAAGGATGGGTGATTATAAGGGTTGCACCGGCTGAAAAAGGGAATTTCTCCGGATCGGTTCAAACCCGGCCGACCGGATATAGTCCTCAAGCTGGGATATGGTCAGGCCTGTGGGAGTATCCGCGCCCGCGGCATGACCGATCTTTTCCTCGACAATGGTTCCATCAAAATCATCAGCCCCGTACCAGAGGCCCATCTGGGCGGCCTTGATCCCGGAAAAGGCCCAGTACGCCTTGATATGTGGAATATTGTCCAGGATTATTCTGGACATGGCAAGCATGCGCACAAAATCCAGTCCATCAGGACCCCTGACTCCAAGCTCGTTGTTCCCGGGTTGGTAGGGCAGGGGAATGAAGCACAGAAAACCCCCTGTTTTGTCCTGAAGCTCCCTGAGGGCCAGGAGGTGCTCAACCCTGTCCTCCCAGGTTTCAATATGTCCAAAGAGCAGGGTGCAGTTGGTGGGAATGGAAAGTATGTGGGCGGTCTGGTGGATCTCAAGCCATCTTTTGCCTGAAATCTTTTCCGGACAAAGTTTTTGTCTGAGAAGAGGTGAAAAAACCTCGGCTCCACCCCCGGGAAGAGCGTCCAGTCCGGCCCGGGCAAAATCCGAAAGCACTCTTTCGTGGGAAAAACCGTACTTGTCCGAGAGAAAGGCGATTTCCACCGCGGTAAAGGCCTTGATGCCCGCCCTGGGCCGCAATCCTCTCACTGTCTCAAGCAGTTCAAGATAATAATCATATTCCAGCTCAGGATTAAGCCCTCCCACGATGTGGATTTCATCAACCGGTTCATCCAGCCTTGAAATGACGGCCTCTCTGATCTGGTCAATGCTCAGGGTGTAGGCTCCTTCCTGTTCCGGCCTCTTGCTGAAGGCGCAGAACCGGCAGGCATTGGCGCAGACGTTGGTAAAGTTGAGATGCTGGTTGTAGACAAAAAAAGTCTGATTATTGTAAAGAGAGGTTCTGATATTATTGGCCATCTGGCCCAGGTCATGGATGGTGGATTTTTTGATCAGTTCCATGGCCTGAACCCTGTTGATACGTTCATTGCCTGGCTGGCCGATTTTGGGCTGATCCAAACTATTCATAAGAAAAAACCCATTTGGGACCGGATAAACTCTGGGGAAAGGACAATTCACCCAAAATTCTTCGCAGCAGGGATATTTTGCGCACCGGCCCTTCCAAAAGGATTACCTCCTTTTCCAGCCCGGCCAGTTCCCTGGCCAGCTGCACTGCGTCGTTCATTCCGCCCAGAGCATCCACAAGTCCGGCATCAAGGGCCTGCCTTCCGGTCATGGCCCTCCCGTCGGCCAGGGAGGCAACCATTTCCAGGTCCATGTTTCTTCCCCGGGCCACGTCCTGGACAAACTGATCGTGCATGTCTTCCAACAGGTCCTGAAGGTAGTCACGCTCGTACTCCGTCATGGGTCTGGTTACGGTTCCGGCATCCTTGAACTTTCCGGTATAAATGGCCTGGTCCTCAATGCCGATTTTTTGGAGGAGCTCCTGCATGTTGGTCAGGCTGGCCTTTACCCCGATGTTGGCCGTCAGGGTTCCGGGATTGGCAACTATCTTGTGGGCCGGACTGGCCACGTAATAGCCTCCTGATGTGGCCATGGCTCCCATGGAGGCGATTACAGTCCTCTCCCGGGCCAGGTTTTCCAGGGCCATGAATATTTCCTGGGACGGCCCCACAACCCCTCCCGGAGAATTGATCCTGACAATGACCGCCTTGATAAAGTCCTTTTTCTCCAGCTCATTTATCCAGTCTACAACTTCCCGGGAATCGGAAATGAGTCCGTTAATGTTGACCACACCAATGGTGTCTGTTGTCCTCTGCCTGATTTTATCGCTGAGGAAAAAATTAAAAACGGCCATGGCCATCATGAAGATGACCACGGCCGAAAATATCATCAGAAAACCAAAAATTACAGGGTGTCTTTGGCTGAATTTACTCTGTCTGTTTATCTCCATCTTCAGCTTCCATCTTTTGTCTGATCAGGTCTCCGAGGTTGCTCCCCGCTGGAGCCCCTGACTTGGCTCGTTGTTCTCCGCCTTTTTTCTTGTCTTCTTCTTCCTGCTGCTGCTTAATGGACAGCCCCAGGCGCCTGTCATCAGCGCTGACGTGAATTACCTTGGCCTGGATTTCCTGTCCTTCTTCAAAGGATTCTCTGGGATTCTTGATCTTTTTCCGGCTCAGTTCAGATACATGCACCAGACCTTCAATGCCTTCTTCAACTTCCACGAAAAGCCCGAAGTCGGTGATATTGGTAATTCTGCCGTTGATATTGGTGCCCACAGGATAATGGTTGGGTACTTCCAGCCACGGGTCTTCAGTGAGCTGCTTGATGCCCAGGGTGAACTTTTCGTTTTCTTTGTCCACGGTCAGGACCTTGGCCCGGACCAGTTCGCCGTTTTTGAATAATTCTGAGGGGTGACGGACCTTTTTGGTCCAGGACATGTCCGATACATGAATCAGTCCGTCAATTCCGTCCTCAATGCCGATGAAAAGCCCGAACTCGGTGATATTTTTGATGGGGGCTTCCAGGATTGTCCCTTCAGGATATTTTTCGGCCACAACGTCCCATGGGTTGGGGTTGACCTGTTTCATTCCCAGTGAAATGCGCTTGCGCTCCGGGTCGATTCCCAGGATGACCACCTCAACCTCGTCTCCGGGCTTGACCATCTGGGAGGGATGCCTGAGCTTTCTGGTCCAGGACATTTCAGAGATGTGCACCAGGCCTTCAACGCCCTCTCCAAGCTCCACAAAGGCTCCGTAATCCGCAAGATTGGTGATCCTGCCGCTGAATTTCTGGCCTTCAGGGTACTTTTCACTGATATTTTCCCATGGATCAGCCACCAGCTGTTTAAGACCCAGGGATACCTTCTTTTCTTCAGCGTCGAATCCAAGCACCTTAAGTTCCAGTTCATCGCCGATCTGGACCATTTCCTTGGGATGCCTGATCCTTTTCCAGGACATGTCGGTAATGTGCAGAAGACCGTCCAGGCCGCCCAGATCAATAAATACCCCGTACTCGGTAACATTTTTAACCCGGCCTTTAACTGTCTGGCCTTCCTCGATGGAGTTGAGCAGTTCCTCTCTCAGGGATTCTCTTTCCTCTTCCAGGAGCACCCGGCGGGAGATTATAACATTGCTGCGGCGGCGGTTGATCTTGAGAATTCTGAAATCAAACTCCTGGTCCACCAGGGCGTCCATGTCCGGGAC
>PWNK01000002.1 GCA_003557865.1 Desulfonatronovibrio sp. | reverse complement strand
CGGGTGGTCCACCGGTTTTGGCGCCGGTGGAGTCTACCATCCCGTGGAAAGCAGATTGCTGCCCCTGATTGTCATCGGCTACGCGCCCACAGGGGACATGGGTTTTTCAGCGCGCATCGGCTTTCCGGAGACAAGCCTCAGATACGGCCTCAGTGAGAGCCTGGCAGCCAGAACATACCTGAGATACACTGCCAGAATTTACAGGCTCAAAAACAACAGTCCGGTCAGCCGCAAGGGTTACTTCCGCGAACAGGGCTTCAAACTTGGTGCTGAGCTGGAAGTAAAGCCTGTTCAGCCTTTGTCGGTAACCATTGGACCATATTATCTGATGGACAGGAAATGGGAAATATATAACAGAAACAAAAGCCGGGTGCACAGGGAAAAGCTGAAAGGCGGACCCGGCATGATCATCAGTCTGTCCTGGAAATTTTAGTGAATTCCTGATGAAGGGCATCCTCAAGGTCCTGTTTCTGACCGCACTTCTGGCAGCCGGCATCTATTCTCAGAAAACCGGACTGCTGGATCTCAGCAGTGCAGCAACCTGGGCCGAACAATACTCCCATTCCCTGTGGCTGGCCCTGCTCTCAGTGGCGGTTCAGCTGATCATGTACATGCTGGCCTTTCCCGGATCCATTATCATGTGGTCTCTGGGGGTGATTTATCAGCCCTGGGCGGCCACCATCCTGGTAACGGCCGGAGGGGTCACCGGGGGGGTGGCTGCCTATTATTTCGCCTTATTCATGTCCTCGTCATGGACAGCAAAATTTTCCAGTTCCAAAGCGTTTACTGTCCTGCAGCGCAATTCAGGATTCCTCCAGCTTTGTGCCCTGCGCTGTCTCCCCGGCTTTCCCCATTCCTTCATCAATTACAGCTCGGGCATTCTCAGGGTAAGTCTTTTCCCGTTTATCATGAGCACTGCTCTGGGATTTGCCGTTAAGGGCTTTATTTACTGTTCGGCCATCTATACAGCCTTTCACCTGGAAGAAAATGAAGCTGTCATAAGCATTTCAAACCTCTGGCCCCTGGCCGCCCTGGTACTGTTTTCCCTGCTGGGAGCAGCCATCCAGAAAAAGTACTTCCCTGCCTGATCCTGAACCAGGCTTGAACCTTGCCCATACCGCCGGTACCTGAAGACGATCCTCAAAGGTATTTTTTCAGATACCAGTCCACGGTTTTTTCAACACCGCTCTGAAAATCCTCCTGTGCTTTCCAGCCAAGCTCGGTCTCAATTCTGGAGGCATCGATGGCGTAACGCAGGTCATGGCCCGGGCGGTCAGCCACAAAAGATAAAAGCTGGCCGTAACTGTTACCTCCAGGCCTGGGCTGTTTTCTGTCCAGCACACTGCATATCAGTCTGGCTACATCGATATTTCTCCATTCATTTCTGCCGCCGATATTATATGTCTGGCCGGGCCTTCCCTGGTGGAAGGCCAGATCAATCCCCCGGCAATGGTCCATGACATAAAGCCAGTCCCGCACATTGAGCCCCTGTCCGTAGATGGGGATGGGCCTGTTCTCAAGAGCGCTTCTGATAATGGTGGGGATCAGCTTCTCGTCATGCTGCCTCGGTCCGTAGTTATTGGAACAGTTAGTAATCACCGTGTTCAGCCCAAATGTATGGTGGTAGCTGCGGACCAGCATGTCCGACCCAGCCTTGCTGGCACTGTAGGGGCTGTTGGGGGCGTAAGGGGGGGTCTCACTGAAAAGCCCTTCCGGACCGAGACTGCCGTATACCTCATCCGTGCTCACATGCAGAAAACGGCGGTTTTCCAGCCCTTTTCCGGGCTGAGCCGGAATATCCATCCAGCGCCTCATGGCGATGTCCAGCAGGATGAAGGTGCCATGAACATTGGACTGGATAAAGACTTCCGGGCCTGTTATGGAGTTGTCCACATGACTCTCAGCAGCCAGGTGGACCACGCCGGTAATATCGAAGGTCTCAAAAATGTAGCTGACCAGCTCCCGGTTGCTGATATCCCCCCTCACAAAATGGTAGCCATCTTTTCCAGCCAGTTCTCTGAGGTTTTCCGGGTTTCCGGCGTAGGTCATCTTATCCAGGTTGACCAGCCTGTACCCTGGATATTTTTGAAGCATATACAGAATGAAGTTGGAACCGATAAATCCGGCCCCTCCAGTTACCAGGATTGAGTTCATGATGTTTTCCCGTTGAACAGCTCAGCGTTTTTGAGAAGCGGGTTCTGCAGATCTCTGGGCGACAATACAAGCTCTTCCTTTTTCAGGGTCCAGTCTATTCCCAGTTCTGGATCGTCATAGGCAATGCCCCGGTCATGTTCCCTGGAATAATAATTATCAACCTTGTACTGGAAAACCGCTTCCCGGCTTAAAACCACAAAACCGTGGGCAAACCCCCGGGGAATAAAAACCTGACGTTTGTTTTCCCCGGAAAGCTCAACAGCCGCGTGCCTGCCGAAAAAGGGGCTGCTGGTGCGAATGTCCACAGCCACGTCAAGAATTCTGCCTTTCACCACCCGGACCAGCTTATTCTGATCCCAGGGGGGCAGCTGATAATGAAGCCCTCTGAGTACGCCGAACACGGACATGGACTCGTTGTCCTGGACAAAGTCAATGCCTGGCAGTTCTGCATTGAAGACATCCTTTCGGTAACTCTCAAAAAAATAGCCCCGCTCATCCCCAAACACCCTGGGTTCGATAATGAGCACCTCAGGAATCTCGGTGGGCATGATTCTCATCAAAACCTCCCCTGGGCATACTTTCCATGAAATATCAGAAACTCCTCAGTAACAGGCAGCAAAAGGAAAGATCATGATTGTTCATGGTGGTATTTATAGTTTGCAGGACAGAATGAAAGAAACAGGTCAGCATTACTTCACCCCTGCCCGGCGCATCAGGTACTGTCCATACTTGTTCTTGGCCAGGGGTTCTGCCAGGGCCAGCAGTTGTTCCCGGCTGATATAACCCATTTCAAAGGCGATTTCTTCAATGCAGGCCACTTTGAGCCCCTGGCGCTTCTCAATGACCTCGATGAAAATGCCGGCCTCCAGAAGGCTTGCATGGGTCCCGGTATCCAGCCAGGCGTATCCCCTGCCCATGAGTTCAACCTTTAATCTTCCCTGTTCAAGATAGGCCTGGTTGACCGAGGTAATTTCAAGCTCTCCCCGGGCCGAAGGCCGTACTGAAGCCGCAGTGTGCACCACGTCATTGGTGTAGAAATACATCCCGGCCACCGCAAAATCAGACTTGGGAACAGTTGGCTTCTCTTCAATGGACAGGACGTTCATGTTGTTATCAAACTCCACCACTCCATACCTTTGAGGATCGCTGACCCTGTAGCCGAAGATCACTGCTTTGCGGTCCCTCTTCACCGTCTGAACCGAAGCGCGCAGGAGGGCGCTCAGGTTGTGACCGTAAAACAGGTTGTCCCCAAGAACAAGACAGACGTCTTCATCTCCTATGAACTCCCGGCCGATGATCAGCGCCTGGGCAATGCCCTCAGGGCTGGGCTGGACTGCATATGAAAAGCGCATCCCGATTTCACTGCCGTCTCCCAGAAGATCTCTGAAATGGTTGATATCCCTGGGGGTACTGATTACGAGAACATCCCGGATGCCCGCCAGCATGATTACGGAAAGTGGATAGTAGATCATGGGTTTGTCATAGACCGGAATAAGCTGTTTGCTGACACCTCTGGTCAATGGATACAGCCTGGTTCCGCTTCCGCCGGCCAGAATTATTGCCTTCATGATAACCTGTCCATCACTTTGGTTTAAATCCGGTCTGCCGGTCAGGGGCCCTTGCGCTCATGTCAACCCTCCCGGCGTCCCCAGCAGGGAAAGCAGCTGCCGGTAAAAGACCAAGCGCGCCTAAACTCTGAGCGCGTCGAACGAGTCCCCTGTAATGCATACTCCACCCTGTCTGGTGACCCGGAAAGTGTTTTCCACACCCACCATGCCCACTCCCCTGATGCCGATCTTGGGCTCCAGGGCCAGAAACATGTTTTCCTGCAACAACTCATCAAAACCCTTGGCCAGAGGAGGATACTCGTCAACAGCAAGGCCGATGCCATGGCCCAGAAAAGGAACCTTATTCCCGTCCAGCCCCATGAAGCCCTCTGTGTAACCGGCTTTTCCGGCCATATCCAGTGCCTTGAGGTACACAGACTCGGCCTTTTCTCCCGGGAGCAGCATGTCCGCGGCCATGGCCTGAATCTTTACGCAAAGGTCATGGGCCTTTTTTACCTTGTCAGGAACCTTCCAGGAAGCGGGGAAGTAAACCTGAGTCTTGTCGGTCTGGTAGCCCTCCAGGGCAAAACCGCAGTCCAGAATCAGAGGCTCATTCTCCTGCCAGACTTTTCCGGAATAGCCCATCTGGGTTATGTCTGGATGCTCCCCCCTGAGTCCCACAGGTCCGTTGAAAACGCTGGGGTAATTGCCGCTGTCACCGGCAGCCACATGACCCAGAAAAACCTCTTCCCCATAACTCTGCATACGCATCAGACCCTGGTGACCAAGAGAAAAAAAGCACTCCCAGACCTTTATGCTGATTTCACGTTCGGTCATCCCGGGATGAATGAGCTCCGGAAGCAGTCCGTAAAGGGCTTCATGATGTCTTTGGCCGCAAAGAAAAAGCTTTCTGGCTTCCCACTCGCTTTTGACCATCCTGGTCCTGGCAATGGCCTGGTCCACCGCCCAGAACTTAACCCCGGCGAGCCTCTTCTCAAGGCTCTCAGCCAGAGCCCAGTTTATCCCTGTCTTTTCCACGCCCAGGCTGTCCGGCACCTTCAGCCCGAATCCGCTGAGTATACCCTCAAGATCTTTGTAGGACCTGAATGGGGCGACTCTATCCAGGGGGGATTCCAGGCGAAATCTCTGCTCACCCTTGCGGCACATAAACACTGGTTCATCATCCATGGGAATCCAAAGGGTCCCGTTGCCCATGGAACCGGTAAAATAATAGATGTTGAGACGGGAAAAAATCATCACTGCCTGGCATTTTATCCCTGCTTCCCGGATATTGGATCTGAATGATTCAAGCCTTGTCTCCATCTCTGATGCAGGCAACTTCTCCAGGGATTCAAACATAATCTGCTCCTTCATTGTTCAAGATTAATCCACCAGGGTGTAGTCCATTCTTCTTTTTCTGGGAGTAAATCCGGCAGACTCAATGAGCGCTCTCATCTCCTGCTCAGGCATTTTAAAGCTGACCCCGGCGGCTGCCACCACATTCTCCTCGATCATGGTGGAACCGAAATCATTCGCCCCCCAGAAAAGGGCCATCTGCCCCACCTTGGAACCCTGGGTCACCCATGAAGCCTGAATATTGGGTATATTGTCCAGAAACAGCCGGCTAAGTGCCAGAAACTTAAGGTATTCGGAAGAAGAAGCCTCGCTGATACTGATCTGGGTGTTGCCGGGCTGGAAGGTCCAGGGAATAAACGCGGTAAAACCTTTTGTCCTGTCCTGCAAAGATCTGATGCTGCTCAGATGGGTGATCCGCTCAGAAAATGTTTCCACATGACCGAACATCATGGTGGCCGTGGTCTTAAGACCCTGCTCATGAGCCTTTTCCATCACCTCCAGCCATTGGCCACTCATGCATTTTCTGGGAGATAACTCTTGCCTGACACTATCAGAAAGGATTTCCGCCCCTCCTCCGGGAATGGAGTCAAGTCCGCTGGCCTTGAGCCTGGAGATGACTTCACGGATTGACAGGCCGGAATCAGAAGCCAGATAACATATCTCCGGGGGGGAGAAACCATGCACCGCCACCTGGGGAAAGCGGCTCTTGATGTCTTCCAGCATGGACTCAAAGAATTTCAGGTCAAGATCC
>PWNK01000114.1 GCA_003557865.1 Desulfonatronovibrio sp. | reverse complement strand
TATTCAAGAGGATCAGGGCCGGCAGCGTAACAATACCTGCCCGGCTTGATCTCTGCCGGGACATCCATCCAGTCCTTCTGCGGAGGCCTGTGATTGATGCCTTTGAACAATGCATCCGCTTTTTGTATTGCCATTCTTATTTACTCCTTATTTTCAGCGTTTTCTTCTGATGTCTCTTCCAAAGGCTTGACCACCGGCAGTCCGGCCTCCACCATCTTTTCCCTGAACTCATCCTCATAAGCGTCATAGGTATGGACCTTGACCGGATAGTTCCAGGGATTTATGTGCCTGGCCATCCTTGAATTGCCAGTCATATTTCTTGTCGGGCTCATAAACACGCCGCCCATGTGCATCAATTTGCTCAGGGGGAAGTAGAAAAGCAATACAGAAACCAGAAAAAGGTGGATAAAAAAGATGACCCCTATTCCCTCTGGAGTAACAGGCCTGAAGGTAACCAGACCCATGGTCAGCTCCTTGACGGCCATGATATCCGTCTTGAGGAAATAGCGCATCAAGATGCCTGTTATGACAATACCCAGAATCAGAAAGAGAGGAAAGTAATCTGCCGGCTGAGATATGTACCGGATTGAAGGAACCAGAAGTCTTCTGAGCAGAAGGTAAGCCAGGGCCACAAGGATAATTACACTGGAAAGATAAAGAACCGGAGCCCAGATCTGCAGCATGCCGTCCATTCTGTCCAGCATTTCAAAGGGGAACGGCACAGGCTCCGTGAAAAAACGCATGTGCCGCAGAAATATTATCAGAAATGTGTAGTGAAAAAGAATGGCGAAAAGCCACAGCCATTTACTGGAAGAATAGGCTACTCTGGGACCTTCATGCAGCTCCACCTTGGTATTGCGGAACAGGGAACGAAAGAGAAAGACCTCAAAAAACATCCTGACCGTAACAGCCCATGTGGATGACGGGTTTTCAATCTTGTTCTCCTTGATCCAGGGAAGAGAAGACTTTCCCTGACCACAGGTGGTTGTAATCTTGAAAGGCACCGCAGACTTACCCCAGCCGACTACCCTGATTATGAAGCCCGCCACAAAAGCCAGGACAGCCAGGTATGGAATAATTACCCCGAAAAGGTACTCCATACCCAGATTTCCCGCGCCGATCATGGACAGGAGGATCAGGGCAATTACCAGAAACAGTGAATAAATCGCTTTCATGTGCTGCTACCTCGCTTAAAGATTGAACATTATCCAAAAATATTATTCAACGGCTTTATCCAACAGATTCGCTCTCTCCAGGAGCTTATGCGTCCTGGAATTCATAAACTCGGCCTTTTGTTTCCAGATCTGTTCCCTGCATCCCATATACACATCAAAAGAAATATTTGTCAGTTTTTCCAGACGCTCCATAAATTCGACCCATCCATCCATCAGTCCCCGCCCTGATATATCCCGGCCGCAAATCTCCCAGATGGACTGCTTGAGCATGGGTACAAAGCAGACCGCCTCAGAAGGAACAAAGCCCTGCACCGCCCTGATGCGCACCACCGGATCAACGTGACCGCGCATCTTTTCCGGGTCAAATTCCAGAAAAAGCTCATCAAAAATTTTATCAAGGCAGGTATGGAAAGTATATCCGACGGGGTTGGAGAATTGACCAGGTCCATCTCTGAAAAAACGGGCTGATTCATGGGGATAGGTATCGGTAAATTTTTGAATCCAGAGGCTGATAATCTGTGATTTTTTATCTTGTATGACTTTGTCTAGGTTCATAATTGCTCATTATTTCACGATGTCCCGCCAGGACTGGACAAGGCTTGGCTTCCAGATCCATTCAATTTCTGATATAATTTAGAAATTACAGCGGGTTGCATCCGATATTCGTTGTTTGGTTAAAAAACAATAAATGCAATGCTCCTGGGGATAGGCGCGGTCATTCTTGACTGGGACAATGCTGCAGGTACGCCACCCAGCAGCAAGGGTAAACGGGGAAAATCATTAAACGCCGTGGTTCCAGGCTAAAAGCAGCTGTCATTCAAGGCATCGTTAGCGGCTTTCTTAAATCAGCTCTAATTTATCGTCAAGACAATTTGAGAAAAAAATAACAAGTTGAGATTGATGGAAGTTTTTATGCTCCATAAGCTTAGACATATTCAAAGGCAACCAGATAAGGCAGGAAAGCTTTTAAATGTCAAGTATCTGTTTAGCGCTTTTAAGGAAAGCAGGGGACAGGCACTCCGGGACCCACTTGAGCATCACTTTGTGCTAAAAATGTCTTATTTTTGGGGCAAGTGGGTTCCGGAAGAGCCAGTCCCCGTGCCACATGCAAAGCGCTAAACAGATACAATGTCAAAAGCTGCCAATAAAATACCGTTTTCAACTATTGCTGAAGCAACTTGACCGGGTCATGAAAAAAGGCTTAACTCATCTCTCGCTAATTGTTATTGATACCGGCCTGTCCTTTCTGATCGCCTTGGGAATCAGCACCCGCAGAATTCCGTTTCTGAAAACCGCCTTTATGGATGATGATTCAATATTATCAGGGAGGACGAAAACCCGGCTGAAAGGACCATACGATCTTTCAAGCATCCGGTACGCGCCTTTGGAAGCTTCCTTCTCCAGCCTTTTCTCGCCAAAAACCACGATCTGGCTGCCATGAACTTCCAGACTGACATTCTCCTGCAAAACACCGGGCAGTTCCATTTCAATAACCAGATGGGATTCAGTTTCGTAAAGATCAGATACAGGCTGCCACAGTGAAAGCCTCCTTTCCAGGTTTCCTGTCTTAAAATCCAGATTCATGCTTTCGTTCATGATTTTATCCATCTGGTCGCGCATGCTTAGTATTTCTGCCCAGGGTTCAGGTTTTTTGATCATTAATAACCTCCTTGAGAATCAGAATTAAACCAAAAATGAAGGACTTAAGCCAGTTATGGACACTGACAATCAAAACCTTGAATATACCAACTGTCCTTGCCGATCGCCGATCATAAACCTAAACATTGACAATCTTCTGTCTTATTATATCCTGACCCGCATTCCGGTCAAGAAGGCGCACTCGTTGGCCATCCTCCTGGTCTTTACCCGGCATCCTCCCAGGGCTATAAGCAGTTCTGCCCCGGCCTTGAACTTGACTATTTTTCCGGTAAATGTTCAGCTTTTGCGGAAAACGTGTTTTCCAGCACACCGCACAGTTTTTTTGTTAATATTTAAAAATGCACCACTAGCATCAGGATTATTTATGACTCAGAATACAGATACCAGCATCAAAAACCTCGGTCCGGCCAGAATTAAATCTCCCCTGCCTGTTTGCCGTTTCGTGGACGACGAAAAACCGCTTACCATGAGCATAAGTCCTGAAATGCTGGGCAAGGAGGAAAACGGTCCCCATAAACTTCAGTTTGAAGAAGCCGGACCAAGACGCAAGCTCTATTTTGATCCCTCCAAAACCAAATGCGCCATCGTAACCTGCGGGGGACTTTGTCCGGGAATCAACGATGTCATCCGGGCAATCGTAATGGAAGCCTATCATAATTATAATGTACCTTCGGTTCTGGGAATCAGGTATGGCTTACAGGGCTTCATTCCCGAGTACTCGCATCCGGTCATGGAACTCAACCCCGATAATGTCTCCCAGATTCATGAGTTCGGGGGGACAATCCTGGCTTCATCCAGAGGCCCTCAGCCACCTGAAGATATTGTGGACGCCATGGAGAGGATGAATATCAGCATCCTGTTCATGATCGGCGGAGACGGTACCATGAAAGCCGCCCAGATCATTCACAACGAAGTTTCCAAGCGGAATAATAAGATGTCGATTGTGGGTATCCCCAAAACCATTGATAACGATATCAACTTTGTATCCAAGACCTTTGGCTTTGACACGGCTGTGGAAAAGGCCACGGAAGCCATCAGATGCGCTCATACCGAATCCCTCGGGGCGCCTTACGGCATCGGCATGGTCAAGCTCATGGGCCGGGAATCCGGGTTTATTGCCGCCCAGGCCACCATCGCCCTTAAGGAGGTCAACTTTGTCCTCATTCCTGAAGCCCCGTTTGAACTGCACGGGGAAAAAGGCCTGCTCATCCATCTGAAAAAAAGACTGCTGGACAGAGGGCACGCGGTCATTGTTGTTGCTGAGGGAGCTGGGCAGGAATTGTTCGAGCGCAAAGGCGCCGACCCTTCAGGAAACATCATTCTCGGAGATATCTGTTCTGTGTTGAGAAAGGAGATCGACGGCTATTTCAAGAAACAAAATATTTCAATCACCCTGAAATTCATAGATCCCAGCTATATTATCAGGTCTGTTCCGGCCAATGCCAATGACCGGGTTTACTGCGGTTTTCTGGGGCAGCACGCCGTGCACGCTGCCATGGCCGGGAAGACTGACTTGCTGGTGAGCATGCTCCAGGACAGGTTTATTTATCTGCCGCTGTCTTTGACTACCCGAAAAAGAAGAACTTTGAATACCACGTCCAATTACTGGGGATCTGTCCTGGCCAGCACAGGACAGCCGGTCACTATGCGCAATGAATGCCGGGACAATTAACGGAAGTTACAGGCTTCAGCCCTGTACTTTCGCCTGAGTTCCTGGAAGCAGTTATAACCAACCAACCAGTTTTCACCGGAAAGCCTTTCCGGATGGGAACCAACTAACAGCGCGCAGCCTGCCGCCTGTTCAGGAGCTGTCCATGAACAAACATAACCTGGAATGCATTTCCAATACAGATCCGGACCTGATGCAGATGTTCAGACCATTTGCCCTGAAGATGGAAGAACAGTCCCTGCCTCCCATAGTCATTAACCTCTTTAAATGCTATTTTTCTCAGCTGGTTTTCGGAAGCCAGGGAAAACTGAACAAAAAAGAGATCCTTCCGGTTGACGAAAGTGAGCTGCAAAGTCTGGAATCCATCTCCCAATACAGGGATGAAGCCCGGGATGCCATTTCGGAACTGGCGGTAATCAAGCTTAACGGCGGCCTGGGAACCAGCATGGGCATGGAAACAGCAAAGTCACTGATCAAGGTCAGGGAGGGCAACTCCTTTCTTGATCTGATTCTGGACCAGGTCAAAATACTCCGGGAAAAATATAATACCCCGATCCCCCTGCTGTTTATGAACAGTTTCCGAACCCATATGGAGACCATGATCCATATCAAGGATCTGGACAATCCCTATCATCTGCCTCTGGCCTTCCTGCAGCACAAATATCCCAAGGTACTCACCGAGGAGCTGGCTCCTGCCAGATGGCCCGACAATCCGGAACTGGAATGGAACCCCCCGGGGCATGGAGACATCTATACCGCCCTCATAACATCCGGAATTTTGAAAAACCTGCTGGATAAAGGCTACAAATACGCCTTTATTTCCAATTCCGACAATCTAGGAGCCACCATGAATGAAAGTATCCTGGGTTATTTCAAGGCCCAGGAATTTACTTTTCTCATGGAAGTCACCCCCAGGACGGTTTCAGACCGCAAGGGCGGTCACTTGTGCCGACTTTTGAAAAACAACCGTCTGGCCCTGCGTGAAATCGCCCAATGTCCGGAAAATGAGATGGAAGAGTTCATGGATATTGAAAGGTATTCTTTTTTCAATACCAATTCCATATGGCTCAACCTGGAGGCACTGGAAAAAGTATTTCTGCGTCACAGAATGGTCCCTCTGGACCTGATAATCAACACCAAAAACCTTGATCCCAGAGACCCAGATTCACCCTCTGTCTACCAGCTGGAAACAGCTATGGGTTCTGCCATATCAGCCTTTGATCACTCCGGCGCTCTCAATGTGCCCAGGGATCGCTTCGCTCCGGTCAAAACCACCAGCGATCTGCTCACCGTGATGTCTGACTGTTTTGTCATGTCCGACATAAAAACAATAGTCCCCAATCCGAAACGCACAATTCCTGTGCCCGATGTCCACCTGGACCAAAATTACTACAAGAAGATCGACCAGTTTGAGAAAAGATTTCCTTATGGAGCGCCATCTCTAATCAACTGTCAATACCTGGAGATAAAAGGGGATATATCCTTCGGAAGCAATGTAACCCTTAACGGACGGGTGACACTGACCAACTCATCAGGCAGGCAGGTTAAGATTGATGAAGGCTCAGTCC
>PWNK01000039.1 GCA_003557865.1 Desulfonatronovibrio sp. | reverse complement strand
CTACAGCGACACTTTGTGTAAATTATCGCCTCGGCCACCGGGGACAGGCACTTTTGCCGACCTCAAACCGTAAAACGGCCGGACTATCCGGCGGCAAAAGAGCCAGTCCCCTTCTAACTTAAATATAGCGTCGCTGTAGTGATAATATCAACTTTGTCTGGAGGAGGAAATCATGAAACAGTTTTATAGCATTTTGGCGTTACTGTTTTTCACTGCCGGGCTTACGGGATGTGTGACCCCGTCGCCCAGCGCCAGGGTCCAGTCCACTGACGGACCTGATATGGCCACAGCCAGAGCTGAAGCCTATCATGGCCCTAAAGCGGCCATAGCAGTAGCAGACTTTGAAGACAAAACCGTAGGCCGGGGTTATTACAGGGCCGAATACGGCCGGGGCATGCAGGACATGCTGGTGACCTCTCTTTTTAACTCAAACCGATTTATTGTCCTTGAAAGAGAAAAACTTCAGGCGATCATGGCTGAGCAGGACATGGGGGCATCAGGTCGCATTCGCCAGGATACAGCCGCACCTATTGGAGAACTTGAAGGCGCACAGCTCCTGGTGTTAGCCGCCGTAACCGGGTTTGATCCTGGCCAGGCCGGAGGCCGTGGCAGCGCCAGAGGAGTAGGAGGAGGACTGCTTGGCGACCTGCGCTCGGTGATGGGAGGATACCAGAGGGCTCATATTGCCATTGACCTGCGCATAGTTGACACCACCACCGGCAGAATCCTGGCTGCAACCAATGTCCAGGGCAACGCTCACAGTTATGACCTTGGCGGTTCAATTCTTGGATCCCAGGCCGGAGGAGCCCTGAGCACCTTTGCCCGGACCCCCATGGAACAGGCTATCCGCCAGGCGATAAATGAAGCAGTCAATTTTGTGGCCAGCCAGACTCCGGATCATTTCTATCGGCACTAAATGAAGACCTATCAACCATCCCGGTTCAGGCCCACAGGAGTCAAAAGATGTTTAGTAAAATTAATAATCCTTTGAAAAAACTGCTCGCCATGATGCTTGCCCTTTTTTTTGTGTTATTCGCAGGAACATTGATGGAAACAGGTAAAGCCCATGGCAGTCAACAGCAAGCATACGACCCGGCTGGCGAACATCTTGAAAATATTCCACCGGGCTTTCACAGTTGGAGACCTTACCCTGGAAGTATATATCCTGATGGCCGCTTTTACCCTGGAAAAAGGCACTACTTCTACCCCCCATATTATCCCTATCCTTACCATTTTTATCCGCGGCACCTGGAGCCAGGTAAACCCTGGTACGAAGATATTCAGCCTATTCCTGCCGGACGGGTAGTGCTTTATGTGGATCCGGTGCATGCAAAGGCATTTGTCAATGGCTACCCTCTCCAGAGACACGCTGACCTGACATATGAAATCGGCCTCCTTCAGGGTGAACACCATGTTCAAGTCAAAGCAGATGATTATTTGCCGTACGAACGAAGTATTGAAATTCAGGGGGGGGAGCTGATACGGCTGACCATACGTCTGGAAAAAGAGTCCAGACACTGACAACCTGAATTCCCTGTAAAAATCTGAGTTTACTACCTTATCTGATGCGTACTGCCTCCTCTTCTATGTAGTGATCTTTACAGCCTTCCCGGCCTGAATACCGGGGAGGCTGTCAAATCAATGCGGACAATCAACATTTGATTTTCTTTCTCCATCGATAACAATGAACATCTTCTTTTTCTGAAAAAGAAACTTGAAAAATGATCAAAGCTAATATATCTTAAAAATACGAGCCCTGACTATGTTTTTCCAGCTGCTGCCATTGCAACTCAAGTAATACCCCGCGTTCTTGCTGCAAAGCTGCTCTCTCAAGCTTAACCTTTTTGAAAATCAGAATCCTTACAGTTGATTTGAGTAGATCAACTAAATCAAAGCATGACCAAACATGCTCAAATGGCAGCATGCTTTAAGTCATTGCTCAAAAAATCTATAACCTGTCCGGCAGGACCGAGTGGAGAGATGAACGTCAACAGCACCCCAACCCTTCCCAGCCTTGGGTGATGTAGTTGTGAACAGGAACTTGGCGTGTGGACCAAGCTTGAACAATTCGGCAACCATTTTTTTTGGAAAATCCAGGATCGAATCTCAACCCCAAAAATCTTGAGGCAGGCATCCTGGTTCACGTCTCGGTCATTGCTTTTTTTAGGGAATGAGCATAGTCTGGTTCGATCCCCGGCTCAAAACGGCCATACGGGTTGAAGAAGACGGAAGCATCTTTGAGCTGCGAAACATCCGGGAAGGGCGCTTGTCCAGCGATCTTTTCCAGGCCCCTGAAGGCTACACCAGGATGTCCATGCCCGGAATGCACATGGGCGCGGATCCCCAGGGCCAGGAAGGAGGCTTCTTTGGCGGAGCCTTCCAGGATATGGGACCCGGTGAAGATATGGATAATGACGAGAGCGAAGGACTGCTTGAGGGACTGAAAGGACTTTTTGGCCGCTGATGTGATGACCGCTAAGCAGTTTCCATCCGGAAAGTCTTTCTTTCCGGATACGAGGAATTTTTTCTTTTGGCAAGGAAATCAAACAATTATGAAGAGACGTATCTTAATACGTTGACGAATAATTGTGCAGATTGACGCCGCCAAAAGGAAAAAGAACCGTTTCTGGATGAAAACTAAGCAGCTAAACAGCCTGTTCTCAAGGGCCCCCTGCGCCTGCGGCAAGGGGGCGCATCCAGGGACATCAGCCGATTTCTGCCGCCACCAGGTCTCCCATTGCACTGCAACCGACCTGCTTCATGCCTGGGGACATGATGTCTCCGGTTCTAATATTCTTTCCCAGGACCTTTTTCACGGCCGCTTCTATGGCCTGGGCCTCCCTTTCCATAGAAAAGGAATACCTGAGCATCATGGCCACCGAGAGGATGGTTGCCAGGGGGTTGGCCAGGTCTTTTCCGGCTATGTCCGGAGCTGACCCGTGGACAGGTTCATAAAGGGCCGGATTTTTAAGGCCCATGGAGGCCGAAGGCAGCATGCCCAGAGAACCGGTGATGACCGCGGCCTCATCTGAGAGGATGTCCCCGAACAGGTTGGAGGTCAGAATCACGTCAAACTGGGATGGATCGCGCACCAGCTGCATGGCGGCATTGTCCACATAAAGGTGGCTGAGCTCTACATCGCTGTACTCTCTGCTTGTCTCAACCACCACCTCCCGCCACAGCTGGGAAACGTCCAGAACATTGGCCTTATCCACGGAACATACCCTGAAGTTTCTCCTGCGGGCGGCTTCAAAGGCCACCCGGGCCACCCGTCTGATTTCCTCCTCGGAATAGATCATGGTATTATAGGCAACCCTCTGCCCCTGGCGCATCTCTTCACCCCTTGGCATGCCAAAGTAGATGCCGCTGGTAAGCTCTCTTACCACCAGCAGGTCGATTCCTTTTTCCGCGATGTCCGGCCTGAGAAGAGACGCGCTTCTGAGTTCAGGAAACAGAACCGCCGGGCGCAGGTTGGCAAAAAGATCAAACTCTTTTCTTATTCCCAGAAGTCCTTTTTCCGGACGGATGGATTTATCTATATGGTCCCATTTGGGTCCGCCTACAGCCCCCAGAAGAATAGCGTCCTTGCCCTGGCAGATGTCAATGGTTTCCCGGGGAAGAGGGCTGCCTGTTTCATCAATGGCCGCCCCGCCAATGAGACCGTAGTCCATGTCGGCATCATGGCCGAAAACCAGGCACACCCTGTCCAGAATTTTTTCGGCCTGGTTCATGATTTCCACGCCTATCCCGTCACCGGGCAATATGCATATATTAATCTCCATGAAGTATATCCTCAGTGGTTTGAATTTTTTGGATCTGAAAAAAACTGCTGAACCGGTTATAACTTCAGAAAGGCCAGGTTAATCTTTTTCTTAATGCGCGTAAGACTCAGCTCACCTTTTCCCGGACATAATTTACAAGCCCCCCCATGGCCAGGATTTCAGCCATAAACTCAGGCACGGGAAGACTGTTGATGATCTGCCCGGTGCTCAGGTTCCTGATTTCGCCTGTTCCCGGGCTGACTTCCAGCTGATCCTGGTCACGTATCTTGTCGATGTAGTCTCCAATTTCCAGAAGCACCAGGCCCATGTTAAAGCCGTTTCGGTAGAAGATGCGGGCGAAACTGTGGGCAATGACCACCGGGATCCCCGCTCCCAGAATGGCCAGGGGGGCGTGTTCCCTTGAGGAGCCGCAGCCGAAGTTCTTGCCCCCTATGAGAATGTCCCCCTTTTTGACTCTGTTCACCCACCCCTGTTCAAGGCCTTCGAAACACTTTCTGCCAAGCTCGAAAGGGTCGGAAGTAACCAGAAACCGGGCGGGGATGATGGCGTCGGTGTCAATGTGATCCCCTACTTTGTGTGCTTTGCCTGCAAATATCATATTACCCCCGCAAAAATTTAGTTCTTATACCTTAGCCGGGTGTATGATTTCCCCGGCAACGGCAGTGGCCGCGGCAACCAGAGGCGACCCCAGGTAGACCTCGCTTTCCAGGCTGCCCATACGCCCCCTGAAATTACGGTTTGTGGTGGCCAGGCATCTCTCCCCCGAAGCCAGAATGCCCATGTGTCCGCCCAGGCAGGGCCCGCAGGTAGGCGGCCCGACTATGGCTCCGGCCCGGATAAAGATACCCAGCAGACCCTCTTCCAGGGCCTGTTCATAAATCCTGGGGGTGGCCGGGAGAACTATGAACCGGACATTGCTGCTGACCTTTCTCCCCTTGATTATCTCCGCGGCCTGGCGCAGATCGGATATCCTGCCGTTGGTGCATGAACCCAGAACCACCTGGTCCACTTTGACCCTGTCCAGCTCGTCAACAGGTTTGACGTTGTCCGGCAGGTGGGGACAGGCAATCTGAGGACCCATTCCGGTGACATCAATGCTTAACTGACGAAAATAAGTGGCTCCGTCATCAGGGTAAACCTTCCCGGGATCCGGAAAGCCGGCTTTCCGGCAGTAGTCAACAGTCATCTCATCGGCAGGAAAAAGGCCTGCTTTTCCCCCGGCCTCGATGGCCATGTTGGCCATGGTCATCCTGGCCTCAACATCCATGGCATCCACAACCTCTCCGGTGAACTCCAGTGCGCGGTAAAGTGCCCCGTCCACCCCGATCAGTCCGATGATATGCAGGATCAGGTCCTTGGAGACAGTATGCTTGTCCAGTCTGCCCATCATGTTCACCCTGATGGTTTCCGGAACCTTGAACCAGGTTTCTCCAAGTGCCATTGCAGCCGCAATATCAGTGCTGCCCATGCCCGTGGCAAAGGCTCCCAGCCCTCCGTAAGTACAGGTGTGGCTGTCCGCCCCGACAACGACGTCAGCGGGACCCACCAGGCCCAGCTCGGGCAAAAGGGCGTGCTCCACCCCGGCGCTGCCCCCTTCGTAATAATGGACAATTTTCATTTCCCTGGCGAACTCCCTGACCTTTTTGACCTGTTCAGCAGAATCAATATCTTTATTCGGAGTAAAGTGATCGCAGACCAGAGCCACTTTTTCCCGGTCAAAAACCTTTGCAGCCCCCATTCTCCTGAATGAATCAACAGCCAGGGGAGCGGTGATGTCATTGGCCAGGACCATGCTCGTTTTGCAGCGAACAATCTGCCCTGCCCTGCCCACCTCATCCAGGCTGTGCTTCTGCAGTATTTTCTGTGCTAATGTCTGTGCCACTCTTTTCTCCTTGAGCCTGTTTATTGTTCTTAGTTGTCAGAACCTGAATCCACGGGGTTGCAGGGCTTGTGCGGACGGGCCATGCGCTAATCCAAACCCCTGCCCCTGAGCTTTCTCTTGTCCCCTACCCTGACTGTCAATTTTTCCTTGTCCATGAACTCAAGCAGAGGGATGGCGAACTTGCGGGAAAGGCCGGTCAGCTCCTTGAACTCCACCGGGCCCATTTCTTGATGATCCCTGAAATACGTCCGGATCTTTTCCCTGAGGTTTATAATGGCTGAAGAGGAATAGTAAAAATCCTCATTGATTTTAATCAGGCTGCCCTGTCCCTGCAAAAGGCGCAAAACAGGGGAAGCCTCCTTCATCTGCAGCCCCAGATCTTCCAGGAGTCTCTTGACCGTGGGCGGCTGAATCCCGGATTTCTGGTAAGCTTCAAGAATTTTTTTCTTGAGCTCTTCCTGGTCGGCAGCTAGCGAAATTTTATGACCGGGAAGCCTCAGGAATTCCTGTTCAGCAACTATTTTTTCCTGACGGATCAGCCTGTCCAGCACAAAAAAGAACAGGCGCTCGGGGATGTCACTGGCCCATTTGCCTGAAAGCTCGCCCCGGAAAAGACCTTCCCTGATGGGATTTCTGGCATGAAATGCCTCAAGCTGTTGAAGCATCTGTTCCTCGATGCATCTGAGCGTCTCCCCGCCGACATAGGTTCTTTTGTCCCTGTCAACAAGAAAAACCTCCTGCCTGCCCCCCATGACCTGCAGCTTCTTCTCCAGATCTTTGCTTTCCATGTCGGTCATAATTATCAGCTGGGAAAGAGACAGGCCTTTGCTCCCGGCCAGCTCCAGCTGAAGGAGGATAACATCCTCTGCCTGGGCCCGGGAAAGCTTTTGCAGAACCTGGACATCCTGGGAGAAACGCTTGATCTTTCCCCCCAGGGGGTTGATTATCCTCGCCCCGGCAATGGTCCGCAAGGGCGAAAAGGAACGAAAGACGCACCTGTCCCCGTAAACCCCGGCCATGGGATCGTCAAAGCGCACCTGGCAGACGCATTTCTCCCCGGGCTCAACCTTGTCCCTGTCCAGCAGATAGATTCTGGCAAGCACTTCCTTGGACCCATGATGAAAATGAATCTGGGTCCTGTGCTTCAGGGGCCTCGGAGCCGACTCCAGATAACTCAGGTCCAGATCCCAGACCTGCGCCGGGAAAAGGGTCCCCGGCCGGCCCAGGACAAAACCTCTTTCCAGGTCCTCCTTTTCCAGGCCGTGCAGGTTCACGGCGGTGCGCATCCCGGCGCGGCTGTCCTGCCTCTGCTCCCCGTGAACCTGAAGAGACCTGACCTTGGAGGTGAGCTCCAGGGGGTAAATCATGACCTCTTCCCCCACGGATATCTTTCCGGAAACAGTGGTCCCGGTGATGACCGTGCCGTGTCCGCGCATGGTGAAAATCCGGTCGACAGGCAGCCTGAACAGATCCGATCTTCTCCGGGGTCTGAAGGAAGATGCAATCTCTTTGAGACTGGACTTTAAAATGTCTATCCCTTCTCCGGAATGGGCGGATACGGGAATAACCGGGGCATCGCCCAGAAAAGTATTCTGAAGGTATTCGCCTACGTCCTCTCGAACCAGCTCCAGCCACTCCTCATCCACCATGTCCGTTTTAGTTAGTGCCACCAGGCCTGTATCAATGCCCAGAAGGGTACAGATATCCAGATGTTCCCTGGTCTGGGGCATGACCCCCTCGTCCGCGGCTATGACCAGCATGACGAAATCAATGCCCGAAGCTCCAGAAACCATATTTTTGACAAACCTTTCATGGCCGGGGACATCGATTATGCCCAGGCGGAAATCACTGTCCAGGTCCAGAAAGGCGAAGCCCAGCTCAATCGTTATGCCCCTCTTCTTCTCCTCAATGAGCCGGTCGCATTCTATTCCGGTCAGGGCCTTGATCAGGGTTGTCTTTCCGTGATCAATATGGCCCGCTGTTCCCATGATTACAGGCATGTGTTCTCCTGATTATTTACTGTCCCTGACCAATGCTCCGCGTTGCCCTGGAAAGGCTGGACATGGACGATTTTTAGGGTTGGTCAGTTTTTGAAAAACTGCTCGTAAGCCAGAAGCGAGGCGTAAAGATCAGCCTTGCTGCATATCTCAAAGGGGCTGTGCATACCCAGAACCCCGGGCCCGAAGTCGATGATGTCCATTCCGTAAACCGCCAGAAACTTGGCCACAGTACCGCCGCCGCCCATATCGACCTTGCCTGTTTCCGCCATCTGCCAGGGAATTTTGGCTTTATTCAGAACAGCTCTCAGCCAGCCCACGTATTCAGCGTGGGCATCATTGGCCCCCACCTTGCCCCGGTGGCCGGTGAACTTGCAGAACACCGGACCGTGCCCCAGCAGGGAGGCATTGAGCTTTTCATGCACATCCTGGTAATCCGGGTCCATGGCGGCGTGCACGTCAGCTGAAACAGCTCTGGTGTTCTCAAACACGGTCCGCAGCCTGGTCTGCGGCTCCCAGGCATCAAGCAGCTCCTCCAGACAGTACTCCATGAACAGGGACTTGGCCCCGCTGGACCCTTCAGAACCTATCTCCTCCTTGTCCCAGATAACAAGTACCTGGGTATATTCGGGATTTTCCTGCCTGATAAAGGCCTCGAATCCGGCAAAAGTGCATGCCCGGTCATCGTGACCGTATCCCCCGATAAGCCCCATATCAAGGCCGACATACCGGGCCGGTCCGGCTGGAACAGCCTGTATTTCGGCACTGTAGAGATCCTCTTCCACGATTGCGAAACGCTGGTTGAGTATTCCCAGCACGCCCAGCTTGATGGGGTTCTGCTCTTTTTTGGCGGAAGCGGCCATGGGGACATGCCCCAGGACAACATTGAGCTTTTCCGCTTCAAAGGCCTCGGAGAGCTTCTTTTCCACCTGCTTGTAGGCCAGGTGAGGCAGAAGGTCAGCCACGGTAAAGACCGGGTCTTTGGGGTCCTCGCCGATCCTGATATCCACCCTGGTCCCGTCGGTCTTGACCACCACTCCGTGCAGGGCCAGGGGTCTGGCAAACCATTGATGCTTGCGTATGCCCCCGTAGTAGTGGGTCTTGGCCAAACTGACCTGACATTCCTCATAAAGGGGCCTCTGCTTCAGATCTAGCCTCGGGGTGTCAGCGTGGGCTCCAAGAATCCTAAGGCCCCGGGCCATGGGTCTTTTGCCCTTTCTGGCCATGATAATGCTTTTGCCTTTGTGCATCTTCAAAAACCTGTCTTTGCCCGTGCCCTGATCAAACCCCCTGGCCGCGGCCTGTGCCTTTAGCCATTCGATACTTTGCCTCTCAGTCTTGCACCAGCTAAGGAAATCAATATACCTGTCCGCCAGCCTGTCCATGGCGGCCCTGTGCTTTTTGCTCCCGTAAACCTTCCAGCAGTTCTTTGCCTCAAATTCCATATGTACTCCGTTTGCGAATCAGTTCCTCAAAATAGGCAATTGTCTTTTCAAGACCCTCTGCAAGCCCCACCTGCGGTTCCCAGCCCAGCTTTTCCCCGGCCAGGCTGATGTCGGGCCTTCTGCGCCTGGGGTCGTTTTTGGGCAGGGGCTTGAACACAATCTCAGATTTCGACCCGGTCATATCAATGATTATTTCCGCCAGCTCCAGGATGGTTATTTCAGAAGGATTGCCCAGGTTGACCGGGCCGGTGAAGTCAGGACCGGTGTTCATGAACCTTAAGAATCCCTCAATAAGATCCTGAACATAACAGAAAGAGCGGGTCTGCTCTCCCTTGCCGTAGACCGTGATTGGCTTTGAGCTTAAGGCCTGCATGATGAAGTTGCTGACCACCCGTCCGTCGTTGGGATGCATCCTGGGCCCATAGGTATTAAAAATCCGGGCGACCTTTATCTCCAGGCCGTGCTGCCTGCGGTAGTCAAAAAAAAGGGTTTCAGCACATCTTTTGCCTTCATCATAACACGAGCGCGGACCTATGGGGTTGACCCATCCCCAGTAATCCTCCCTCTGGGGGTGCACTTCCGGGTCTCCGTAAATTTCACTTGTGGAGGCCTGAAAGATCCTGGCCCTGACCCTTTTGGCCAGACCGAGCATGTTGATGGCTCCGTGCACGCAGGTTTTGGTCGTCTGGACCGGGTCGAACTGGTAGTGAACCGGAGAGGCGGGACAGGCCAGGTTGTAAATCTCGTCAACCTCAATATACAGGGGAAAGGTTATGTCATGGCGCAGCAGCTCAAAACGCGGGCTGTCCAACAGGGAGCGGACATGATCTTTCTGCCCCGTAAAGTAATTGTCGCAGCAGATAACGTCATTGCCCCTTGTTACAAGTTCCTCGCAAAGATGCGAGCCGATGAATCCCGCCCCCCCGGTAACCAGGATCTTTCTTGGAACCAGGTTGTTGAAATCACCTTCCAGTGCGGCCATGCTTCCTCCCTGGATCAATACCTTGTTGAAGCCCGGATCCCGTTTTCAGCTCTGAGTTTCCAGGGCCTGGTCAAGGGCCCTGCAGACCAGGGCGAACTCTGGATTGTCCATGGTTCTGGGATCAAGACAGAAAAGATCATTTTCAATCCTGCCGATTACAGGCGGGTCTGTGCTTAAAAGCCGGTCTTTGAGCTCTTGGCAGGTCAGCTCAGGGGAGTTTATGCCCACCACAAATGTGGGCAGGTCCTGCTCAGGAAAAGCCCCCCCTCCAACCCTGGACTGGGCCGGGAAAATGCTCAGTTCAAGCTCTGAGCGCACATTTTTCTGTATTTTGTTCTTGAGCCTCAAGGCAGCTTTTTTCAGGTCCTGGGATTTCGCGGTGATCATACGCAGGGTGGGCACTTCCCGCATGGCAACCTCGGGGTCCAGGTAGAGCCTCAAGGTAGACTCCAGGGCGGCCAGGGTCATCTTGTCAATTCTGATGGCCCGGTTCAGTGGATTTTTCTTGATCCGGTCAATATATTGCTTTTTGCCGACAATAATCCCGGACTGGGGCCCGCCCAGAAGCTTGTCTCCGCTGAAGGAGACCACCGACACTCCGTCTCTGACCACCTGCTGCACCGTGGGCTCGGGCATGAAATGGTAGCCGTGAGCCGGGAAATCAAAAAAGTTTCCGCTGCCCATGTCCTCAATCACAGGGATATTGTGCCTGGCCCCCATGCCTGCCAGTTCCCCAAGGCTGACTTCCTTGTGAAACCCGATGATGCGGTAATTGGAGGTGTGTACCTTGAGCAGAGCTCCTGTCTGCTCGTTTATCGCCCCTTCATAATCCCTGACATGGGTCCGGTTGGTGGCCCCCACCTCCCTGAGATAAGCTCCGGACTTGGCCATAACATCAGGGATGCGGAAAGAGCCCCCGATCTCCACCAGCTGCCCTCTGGAGACAACAACTTCTTTGCCTTTGGCCAGGGTATCCAGAATAATCAGGACTGCCGAGGCATTGTTGTTGACCACAAGCCCGGCCTCGGCCCCGGTAATCCGGCACAGCAGATCCTCAACATGGCTGTATCTGCTGCCCCTTTTGCCTGTATCCAGTGAAAACTCCAGGTTGGAGTAATGCAGGCAGGCCTGCTGGACAGCTTCAGCCGCCCTGGTGTTCAAGATGGAACGTCCCAGGTTGGTATGGATGACCACCCCGGTGGCGTTGATCACCCTCCTGAAGTGGGGCCTGGTATGCGTTTTCAGGTAGGCTTCAAGTTTTTTTCTGAAAATGGGTTGCTCAAGTTCCGTCTCATGGGTGATCACCCCTGATTTTATCTCCTCCCGGCACAGGGCCATGAAATCATTGACCAGGTCCCGGATAAAGGCCCTGGGCAAAGACCGGTAGCGGGCCTCAGCCAAGAGATCGCCCAGAAGAGCGTCCACCGAAGGCAGCATTCTGTATAGGTTGGCCAAAAAACCCCCTGTGTCTTGCTGTTGTTACTTATCCCCACATTTCAGCATCAATCGTTTTGCCGGGACGGCCGGGGTCGCCCGGGCAAAACCCTTTTGTCCAGCGGGATGGTAATTCCTGGTCACCCATAAGTCAACGCCTGAGCCATCCGGGAAAGGCGCGGTAAATCTCCCCAAGCAGATAAAGGGACCCGCAGACCAGGACAGGTCCGTTATCTTTTTTGAGCCCCCTGAGATAACCGGCAGCGTCCTCCAGGACCGAAGCTCTCCCCCCCAGCCTTAAAACCAGCTCCCGGGCGGGCATTGCCCTGGGATTTTCCCCTATGGAGGGAATCAGCAGGGTCTCAGCGCCCATATCCTCGAGAACGGCGCTCATCCCCACCACATCCTTGTCTCCGAGGCAGGAAAAGACGATTGTCCCTGGCCTTATTCCCAGTGCGTCAAGGGAAGCCTTGAGAGCGGTCATGGCCTGCGTGTTATGGGCTCCGTCAAGCATGACCAGGGGATTTCTGCTTACCAAGTGCAGCCTTCCCGGCCAGAAGGCCGTTTTCAGACCTGAAGCGCAGGCCCAGGGATCAAAAGGGTATCCTGCCTGTGCGGCCAAGACCTTCCAGCCCAGAAGGGCCAGGGCCGCGTTCTCCATCTGATACGAACCTTCAAACCCGTTCAGGCAGAATTCAGGGCCAATTTCAGGAAAGGCCTTAACACTCAGGCCGCCCCTTTCAAAATGAAAATGATCCTGCACTGAGTGAATCACAGCCCCGGTTTTAAGGGCCCTGGCCCTGAACACTTCCATGGCCTCCGCCTCCTGCCGGGCCAAAACAGCCGGAGCGCCTTTCATGGCCATGGACTTGTCCATGGCTATTTTTTCCAGGGTACTGCCAAGGATATGGGTATGATCAAGGCCGGTGGAAGTAAAGACATTCAAAACAGGGTCAAGGGCTGAAGTGGCGTCGTGGCGCCCTCCGAGTCCGGCCTCCATGATGGCCAGGTCCACCTTTTCCTGCCTGAAAATGAGCACGGCCATTAGAGTCAAAAACTCGAAATAGCTCAGATCCAGACAGCGGCATGCCTCAAGAACCCTGTTGGCCGCGTCCAGCCAGACCGCCCCTGAGAGTACTGAGCTGTTGACTCTGATGCGCTCTTTGGGGCTTACAAGATGCGGAGAGGTGTAAAGCCCGGTCCTGAGCCCATGCTTTCTGGCAATCGCTTCCAGAAAGCAGGCTGTTGAGCCCTTGCCGTTGGTTCCCACTATCTGGACCAAAGGCACCCCATCGGGCCTGATTCCCAACAGTTCAAGTCCCTTCTTCATTCTCTCCAGGCCCAGTTTCATACGGAACAGGCCCAGGGAATTTAAAAATTCTTCAAATTTGTAGAAACTTGTAAAGCTTTTGGTTTTTTTCATATAAATATTTGCTTGAAAAGGATCTGCATCTGACCTATGAACCAAAGCCGGCAATCATCCACACACGGCATTCGCATCAGCGTTCCCGCTATAATAAATCTGGAGGAGAAAATGGCACTGTTTACCAGGGAAGAGGCTCTCAACTATCACAGCATGGGCAGGAAGGGCAAACTTGAAGTCGTGCCCGTCAAACCATGCGTCAACCAGAAGCACCTTTCCATGGCCTACAGCCCCGGGGTAGCTGAAGCCTGCCTGGAAATCGCTCACAGCCCGGGAAAAGTTTTTGAATATACCAACCGGGCCAACCTGGTGGCGGTCATTTCCAACGGCACTGCGGTTCTTGGTCTTGGAGACATCGGCCCCATGGCCGGGAAGCCGGTCATGGAAGGCAAGGGGGTTCTTTTCAAGGCTTTTGCCGACATCGATGTCTACGACCTGAACATAAATCAGAATAACCCTGAGAAAATTGTTGAATTTGTAAAAATGCTGGAACCGACTTTTGGAGGCATTAACCTGGAAGACATCAAAGCTCCGGAATGTTTCTACATTGAGGAGACCCTCATTGAGGAAATGGACATCCCGGTCTTTCATGACGACCAGCACGGAACAGCCATCATCTCCGGGGCCGGACTGCTCAACGCCCTGGAGATCACCGGCAAGAAGATTGAAAACCTGAAGATGGTCGTGTCCGGCGCGGGGGCGGCCTCCATTGCCTGCTGCAGATTCTATGTAAGTCTTGGACTTCCTGCTGAGAACATTTTCATGTATGATTCAAAGGGACTCCTGCACAAGGATAGAAAAGACCTGAACAGGTACAAGCTGGAATTCGCCAGGGACAGGGACTACGGGGCTATGACCGAGACCATCAGGGGCGCCGACGTCTTCATCGGCCTTTCGGTCAAGGGCATGCTGACCAAAGACATGGTCAGGGCCATGGCCGCAACTCCCATAATTTTTGCCATGGCCAACCCGCACCCCGAAATCTCCTATCCAGATGCCATGGAGGCCAGCCCTGAATGCATCATGGGTACGGGGCGCTCGGATTTTCCCAATCAGGTGAACAATGTTTCCGGATTTCCCTTTATTTTCAGGGGGGACCTTGATGTTAACGCCCGCAAAATAAATGAAGAAATGAAGGTCGCCGCGGCCGGCGCCCTGGCCAGGCTGGCCAAGGAGCCTGTTCCGGATGAAATGCTTCAGGCTTACGGGCTGAAGGAGCTTGGCTTCGGGCCGGACTATGTGATTCCCAAGCCTCTTGATCCAAGAATCATTCAGTGGGAATCCACAGCAGTGGCTGAAGCGGCCATGAAGTCAGGGGTTGCCAGATCAAGCGTGGATCTGGACCTGTACAGAAAATCTTTGAAGGACAGGATGGACAGTTCCCAGAAAAGAATTAAGGACTTTATCACCAGCTACAACCTGAGCCTGTAGCTCCAGAGACCCGGGCTTTCATCATGCACGAAATGTCCATAGCTCACAGCCTGCTGGGAATCATCGAGCAGGAAATGGCAAAGCATAACCTGACCAGACTCATCCGGGTCAAGGTCAAGTACGGCAGAATCTCGGCCATAATTCCTCAAGCCCTGCAGACCTGCTTTGAAGCCATGACCATGGACACCCCCATGCAGGGTGCAAAGCTGGAAATAGAGGAGGTCCCCCTTGTCGCCGCCTGCCGGGAATGCCGAAAAGAATTCTCACCGGAGGGAGACCTTTTGCTCATCACCTGCCTTTACTGCGGCGCCGAGTTTGGTCATGAAATCATATCCGGCAAGGAACTGTTCATTGAAGAGCTGGAGGCAGAGTGAGGCCGGTTTCAAGAACATAAACCAGCAGGAGTCAAGCCATGCAGATCAAGGTCATCCGAAAAATACTGGAAGCAAATGACCGCATTTCAGAACAGCTCAAAAACCTGTTCCAGGAAAAGAAAATACTGGTCATCAACCTCATGAGTTCCCCAGGGGCTGGAAAAACCACCCTTCTGGAAACAACCCTGACCGATCTCAGGAAAGAATTCAACATGGCCGTGATCGAGGGCGACCTTCAGACCAGCAACGACGCGGAAAGAATCGCCGCCACCGGGGCCCAGGTCATCCAGATAAACACGGAGGGCGGATGTCACCTGGACGGGTCCATGGTCCTTGAAGCTGCTGGCCAGCTGGAACTTGACGGGGTGGACATTCTTTTTGTGGAAAATGTGGGCAACCTGGTCTGCCCTGCTGAATTCAGCGTCGGAGAAGACTTCAAGGTAACCATCCTGAGCGTAGTCGAGGGCGACGACAAGCCCCAGAAGTATCCGCTCATATTTGCCGAATCCAGGGTCATGCTTCTGAACAAGACCGACCTCATGCCCTACGTGGATTTCAGCCTGGAAAAGGCTTCCGGCTTCGCGCGCAGCCTGAATCCAGCAATTGAAATTTTTCCAGTTTCAGCCAAGACAGGGGAGGGGATGGATCTCTGGTATAACTGGCTGCGAAGCGAAGCAAAAAACAAAAAGCGATGACAGTCAAAATATCCAGACAGTCATGCCTCAGAAGGGCCTGCACAAGGCTTTTGCTGACGATTCTGGCAGAGAACAAAAAAGCTCATCAGCCTCATTTTTTCCCTGCTGCTTCCAACTCAAGAAAAGATTTTTGTTAATCAATCCGGTAAATTCCATCATTTGGATTCATTATCTTCATTAAACGGCCAACACTGTTTCGGAGTATGACCATGCAAGAACTTAAAATGGCTTCAACCTGCTCCTGTTCTTCAGACCAGACCAAACAGGACAAGGACCTCAAGCTCAAGCAGAAAATGGGAAAAATCAAGAACAAGCTCATGGTCATGAGCGGCAAGGGCGGAGTGGGCAAGAGCACGGTGGCCGCCAACCTGGCCGCTGCCCTGGCCATGAAAGGCTTCCAGGTGGGACTTCTGGACATCGATGTCCACGGCCCCAGCCTGCCCAGGCTTTTAAGCCTTTCACAGAGCAGGCCTCATGTGGAAAAAGACTATATTGAACCTGTCCAGTGGAGCAAAAACCTGTGGGTCATGTCCCTGGGATTTTTACTGCCGGACAACAGGGAACCCGTAATCTGGCGCGGACCGGTAAAAATGGGCCTTATCCGCCAGTTCCTGCAGGATGTGGCCTGGGGTGACCTTGACTATCTGATAGTCGACTGCCCTCCCGGAACCGGGGACGAACCCCTGTCCGCCATGCAGCTCATGGGAAAGGAAGCCTGGGCTGTTATTGTCACCACCCCCCAGGCGGTGGCGGTGGACGATGTCCGCCGCTCAGTGACCTTCTGCCGGGAGATGGAAACCCCTGTTCTGGGCATCCTGGAAAACATGAGCGGCTATTCCTGCCCCAAATGCCGGGAGCATCTGGATATCTTCAATACTGGAGGAGGAAGGGACCTGGCCCGGGAAATGGAAGTGGAATTTCTGGGAAGCATTCCCATTGATCCGGAAATTGTCCGCTCAGGCGATGAAGGCTACATTTATGTCAAGACCCACCCGGAAAGTCCGGCAGCCGCGGCCATTATCAGCCTGGCCCGGAGGATTGCCCAACAGCCGGTAGTCCATGATCCGTGACCGCAGCACAGGGTTCTGAATCACATTTTTGTAAAAAAACACTTGATCAGCGGCGGACTCTTGTTTATGTTCCCGTCTCGAGAGTCTTTTCCCTAGAGTTAGCACAGATTATAATGAACACTTCCCCGGATCCGGTTTCTGGGGGCTGTTTTCAGGAGAGTACATGAGCGAGAGAGACAAAAAGGGGGTTCTGGACAGGATAATGAGCGAGGCTGATGATTCGGCCCATCCTTTCCTGCAGAAAATCCAGGACAACTTGAGGACCATCGTCCTGGTAGTAGGAACGATAATATTTATTGCCGCGGCCTATTCCATCAATTCCTTCTGGCAGGAAAGAAAGGTGAGCCAGGCCAATTCCAGGCTTGAGGCGATCATGACCAAAGACGACCCCCGGGAAAGGGTGGCGGGGCTTGAAGATTTTTTGAACAGTGCTCCAGAGCGGCTCAAGGGGGCCATGCTTCTGGAAATTGCCCGTTCATCCATGAACCTGCAGGAGTATGAAAGGGCCGCGGCCAGTTTTTCAGAACTGGCAAGGCTTGACCGTGATATGCGTCCTGTGGCCATCCTGGGCAGGGCAAAGGCCTTTGAGCTCATGGGTGAGCACTACAGAGCACTGTCTGAACTAAAGGACAACTCAGAGCAAATTCCCCAAGAATTCCGCATCCAGTACTACACACTTTTAGCCTTCAATGCTGAAAGAGCGAGGGACTATTCCGCGGCCATGGAAGCCTACCAGAGCCTGAAAAATCTTGCCCGGGGAGAGGATACCGGCTTTATTGAGTTCAAGATTAATCAACTGCAACAGAAAATCTCAAACTGACAAAGGAATTGATTCTATGAACCTGCTTGACCCCAATCCAGGGGCGAAAGAACTGCTCCTGGGAAACGAGGCCATTGTCAGAGGGGCCCTGGAAGCCGGAGTGGGATTTATTTCCTGTTATCCCGGAACCCCCTCTTCAGAAGTGCCGGACACTTTTTTCAGGCTGGCCCCCAAGGCGCAGTACTATTTCGAGTACTGTCCCAATGAGAAGGTGGCCATGGAAACCGCTGGCTCAGCCTCCCTGGGAGGAGTGCCCTGCCTGGTGACCATGAAGCACGTGGGGGTCAATGTCGCGGCAGACCCCATGATGACCCTGGCCTACATCGGAACCCCGGGGGGACTGGTTATCCTTTCGGCAGATGACCCGGGATGTCATTCCAGTCAGAATGAACAGGACAACAGATATTATGCCAGGCTTGGAGGGCTGCCCTGCTTTGAGCCTTCAACCGCCCAGGAATGCAAGGATATGACCAGAGAGGCCATGGAGCTCTCAGCCAAATGGGAACAGCCCGTCCTTCTCCGGACCACCACCAGGGTCAATCATCTGCGCGGGCCGGTAAAGTTCGGGGAGATGAAGCCGGCCAAAACCAGGGGCGAGTTCAGAAAAGACCCCTCAAGGTTCGTGCCCATCCCGGCGGTGGCCAGGGTCAGGCACAAAGTGCTCACGGCCAGCCTGGAGAAGATCCGCTCGGAAATTGAAAACTCCCCCTGGAACAAATCCTGGGGCGAGGGAGACGTGGGCGTAATCGCGTCAGGCGTCGCCAGATCCTATCTCAAGGACGTTTTGAAATCACATCCCCAAATAAAGGTTCGGGTCCTGGAGCTTGGCATCGCCTTCCCTTTTCCTGAGAACACGGTCAAGAACTTCCTGGCAGGCCTGAAAAAGGTGGTCATCCTGGAAGAGCTGGAGCCCATCCTGGAAAACGACGTCCGGACACTGTGCCAGAAAAACGGGCTGGATGTCCAGGTAACAGGCAAAGGAGAGGCTCTTCCTCTCTGGGATGAGTATTCAACTCTTTGCGTGGAACAGGCCCTGGCAGAAGCTCTGGGCCTGCCCATGGAAACCAAGTCCTCCCCCTCGCCTGACCTGTCCGGGCTGCCCAACCGGCCACCCAACCTGTGCGCCGGATGTTCCCACAGATCCGTGTATCTCAACGTGCGCAAGGTCTTTGGAGATGACGCCGTCTACTCCTCGGACATCGGCTGCTACACCCTGGGCATCCTGCCCCCCCTGAAAGCCGCGGACTTTCTTTTGTGCATGGGCTCGTCCATCTCCGGGGGATGCGGGATTTCAAGAGTAATCGACAATCCGGTTGTGGCCTTTATCGGCGACTCCACCTTTTTTCATTCCGGGATAACCGGCCTGATCAACGCGGTCTACAACGACTACAACATCATCCTGGTCATTCTGGACAACAGGACCACGGCCATGACCGGACACCAGCCCCACCCCGGGGTGGACCAGGCCCTTTACGGCCGAAGGCCGGGGAGCATTGAGATTGAGCCCCTGGTCAGGGCCAGCGGGGTTCAAAACGTGCGCAGGGTCAAGGCCCTCAACCAGAAGGCGGTCCTGGAGGCCCTGCGGGAATTCCGGGAAATGTCCGGGGTAAGGGTGCTCATAGCTGAGGAGCCATGTCCCCTGTATGCCAAAAGGATGCTGGGCGTGAAAAGAAACAAGGTGGCCACGGTCAAAGATCCTGGGCCGGCAAGCCTTGAATGCCTGAACACCCTGGCCTGCCCGGCATTTTTCATTGAGCAGGGGAAAATGGGCATAAATCCTGACGCGTGCGCGGGATGCATGGTCTGCGTTCAGATATGCGATGAAATCAAACCCGGATCCAGGAGCTGATAACCATGAAACCACTGCGCGTATTCTTTACAGGTGTCGGAGGACAGGGAACACTCACCGCCACAAAGCTTCTGGCCGAAACAGCCCTGGAGCAGGGCATTGAAGTCAATGCCGGAGAAATTCACGGCATGGCCCAAAGAGGCGGTGTGGTGCACTCCTTTGTTCTTCTGGGGGGTTATCACAGTCCCAAGATATCCCGGGGAGAGGCCGACGTCATTCTGGGCTTTGAGCCCATGGAAACTCTGAGAGCGCTGTCCTTTCTGTGCCATGACGGACTGGTGCTCAGCAGCGAGGACCCCGTGCCTCCGGTTTCAGTTTCAACAGGCAGGGAAACTTATCCCCCGCTGGGACACATCAAATCTGAAACCATTAAGTACTCACCAAAGGCACAGTTTATTCCCTGCATCACCCTGGCCAGAAAGACCGGTGTTGTCCAGACGGCCAACACGGTGCTCATGGGAGCCTTCTTCTCCATGGGTGTTCTTCCGCTGGGGCTTGATGTACTGCTGGACTCCATCAAAAAAAGGCTCAGGCCCGCACTGGTCGAAGTCAACCTTGAAGCTGCCCGCCTGGGGGCTGAGTACGTAAGCCGGCATAGCCAGGAATAATTCTAATTATGAGCCAACAGGTTTATCTGGCAATTCTTGAAAAAATCCTCATGGAGATGGGCTGGCAGGGCCCTCTGCACCAGGGGCTGGATAACCTGCTCAAGACCACGGCCAGGGAAATGAACTTCAAGCGCATGTCCCTGGCCATCTTCGACCCCAAAAGCCAGACCATCGACTTCAGCCTGGCCCACGGCCACAAGAAAACCCCCAGATACTCCTATACTCCGGGACAGGGCATTACCGGTCTGGTGGTCAAGGAAAAAGCGCCGATAATCGTCCCGGTAATGAAGGATGACCCCAATTTTCTGAACCTGGCCTTTGACCGCTCCCCTGAAGAGCTGGCCTCTCTTTCCTTCATCTCTGTTCCAGTGAAAAGAAAAGGACCCGATGATGAACTGGAGATCCTGGGCGTGCTCAACGCGGAAATGGAACTCAAAAACATTTCCGAGCTGGAGGAAGACTGCCGCTTTATGCAGGTTCTTGGAATCATCATTGCCAGGCAGACTTCTTTTCTGCAGGAGGAGATGGGCCGCCAGAAGGAATTCCCGGACCTGCTGCCTCCTGAACAGAGTGCCAGCTGCCAGGACATGACCGAAAACAAGCTCATAGCCACCTCCAAAATCATGGCCACCATAATGGGCCAGATCATGCAGGTCGCCCCGAGTAAGGCCACTGTCCTTTTAAGGGGTGAATCAGGCACGGGCAAGGAGCTTCTGGCTGAGGCAATCCGCAACTTGAGTCCCAGAAAGAACAAGCCGTTCATCAAGCTCAACTGCGCGGCCCTGCCTTCGGAACTTCTGGAAAGCGAACTTTTCGGATATGAAAAAGGGGCATTCACCGGCGCGGCCAATGCCAAAAAAGGACGTTTCGAGGCAGCCAACCAGGGGACCCTGTTTCTTGATGAAATCGGGGAACTGAGCCTTGGGGCGCAGGCAAAGCTGCTTCGGGCCACCCAGGAAGGAGAAATCCAGCGCCTGGGCAGTGAAAAGACCCTCAGGGTCAACGTCAGAATAGTCTGCGCCACGCATCAGCCCCTGGAACTGCTCATCGAGCAGGGCAGATTCCGCGAGGACCTTTACTACCGCCTCAATGTCTTCCCCATTTTCATACCCGGGCTCAGGGAGCGCAGACAGGACATCCTGCCCCTGACCGAACATTTTCTGGATATTTTCTGCAGGGAATACGAAAAAAACATCAAGCGGGTCTCAACCCCGGCCATGGATCTGCTTATCCAGCATGACTGGCCGGGCAACGTGCGTGAGCTGAGAAACTGCATTGAAAGAGCGGTTCTGGTCTGCAACGAGGAGGTCATCCGGACCTACCACCTTCCAGCCACCCTGCAGACTGCCGAAAGCACAGCCACGGACAATGAGCTGCCCTTTGTGGACGTGGTCTCCAAATTTGAACAGGAGCTGATCATTGACGCCCTGAAAAAAACCAACGGCAATATGCTCAAGGCCGCCAGGGAGCTGCGGGTCAGCTATCGCATCATCAATTACAAGGTCAAAAAATATAATATCAATCCCAAAAGATTTGACTCCAGATAGCCTCAAGCCCCCCTTTTCATCAATAAGGTATTGACAAAAGATCAGCATGTTGTTAGATTATTAGTGTATTAACTTCAATATGTTATGGCTTTACTTTATCAGGCGCATGAAGCCAGCCTGATACTGAAGTATTCCAATAAAACAATCCGGGACTTTTTCAGACCTTATTGATCATATGCTTTCTCCAGTAATTCCAATTTCAGATTCAGACAGTAACCGGACAAGAACCAGGCTTGTCGAATCACTG
>PWNK01000139.1 GCA_003557865.1 Desulfonatronovibrio sp. | reverse complement strand
TGATGCTCAAAGGCCCATTTTATGGATGTGGTCCCAATATCAATCCCCAGGCAAAAGGCCGGTTTGCTGCTGGCCCAGGAAAAAGAGGACCCCATCCGGGCACCAGCCAGCTCAAGGGACTGGCCTGGAGCTGGGTAATGAGCACATCCCAGCCTGTACCCCTTTTCCAGTTCCAATGAGGAAAAGTAGTCAATATCTTTTTGAGAGGGCCTTGGGGGGTTGGCGTGAAAAAGCAGGGCGCACCTGCCACAGGTCCCCAGACCGGCGCACAGGGGAAGGCCTTTTACAGCACCCTGAATAAAAAGGTTCTGTATCAGATTCAGTGCTGAATCCGGGGAAACATCCCTTGATTCCCTGTCGTGGATAATCTGAATGGTGAACAAGATACTCTCGCAGCAACACATCCCCGGAAGAATGGCCCGGCGGGTTTACTGCTTTTTTCCAGTCAACGGCTGTAATAAATGAACATGTCAGGCGAACTGATAACCATTATCCTGGATATGTTTCTGGATGCATTCAATCAACTTTCCTGAGCAGGTAAAAAGGGACCTTCTTCTGTGCCGGATAATATAAAAATTTCTTTGAATGTTCAGCCCTTCCACCTCAATGATATCCAGCTCTCCTGATTCCACGTACTTCTGCACCGCCAGCCTGGAGGTAACACCCACTCCTGTTCCGGCCAGAACACACCTGACCAGGGCTTCAGTGGACTGAACCTGTGTGGATACTCGCAGTTCCTGCAGGGAAATCCCGCAGACCATCATGGCGTTTTCAAAAGCCTGTCTGGTACCTGAACCCTTTTCCCTCATTACCCAGGGCATGTCTTTAAGGTCCCCCGGGCAGGCTTTGACATCAATTTTCGGCCTTAAATCCGGACTAGCCACAAGGTGGAGCTCATCCTTGAGCAGAAGGACATGCTCCAGGTCAAAATGGTCTGCGTAACCGCCAACAATGCCAAAATCCAGCTCACCGGAAAGAACATCCTGGCAGACCTTTATGGAATCTCCGATGCGCAGCTCAACCATGACCTGGGGATAAGATTTGCGGAAATCTGAGAGCACAGCAGGCAGCAGATAATTGGACGGTATGGTGCTTCCGCCGGCCACAACCTGACCACAGACCTTATTTTTCAGATCATGGATATTGGCCTTGGTTTCCTCCATGGTTCTGAATATCTTCTGGACCCCGGCATGCAGCATCTGGCCAGCCTGGGTAGGGATGACCGATCTTCCGATCCGGTCAAAGAGCTTTACTCCCAGCTCCTCCTCCAGACTGAGAATATGAGTGCTCACAGTGGGCTGGGATAGATAAAGATCCTTGCCTGCTTTGGAAAAACTCTGCAGTTCATATACCCTGGCAAAAGCCTGCATTCTTCTGATATCCATGTAAGCATCCCACAAGAAATAGCCCATTAACAAATATTATCTATAGCCAATTCCAATAGCAGAGAGCAAAAAAAAGGAGGACCATGGCCCTCCTTTGTGTGTTGCAATTATTTAATCTTTTCAGAATCGCTGTCTTCAGGGTGCCCTTGGGTTTCTGGTTCAGCATCCTCTGTTTCGGCTTGCTGCTGATCTTCATCCCCGGATTCGGTCCCGGAAATCTCCTCCTGCTGCTCAGCTCTGACCTCCTCAGCAACTGGCTCTTCAGGATGATCGGTTGCAATATCCTTTTGACCTTGCGCTTCAGGAGCTTCTGTTGCTTCTGCTTCTGCAACCATTGCGCTTTCCTGCTCAGGTACTGGCTTGTCTTCAGCATCCAGCGGCTTGGCCGCGGGAGCCGCAGTCTTGAGCTGGTCTTTGTCTTCAAACTGAGCCTTGAAATACTTGAATTCTATCAAGGCCATGGGAGCGTTGTCTCCCACTCTCGGACTGGCAAACTTAACCACCCTTGTATAACCGCCCATTCCCCCGGAAAACTTAGGTCCTATCTCATTGAACAGCTTTTGAACCAGTTTATGATTCTCCAGAACTCTGTAAGCCTGGCGCCTGGCACTGAGATCATTCTCAAGGGCCAGGGTTACAAGCCGGTCAACAATCTTGGATAGTTCTTTGGCCTTGGGAAATGTGGTCCTGATCCTTTCATGGACTATCAGAGATCTTGCCATGTTTCTGAACATGGCCTTTCTGTGCTCCCATGTTCGGCCAAGCTTTTTCCCGGACTTTCTATGTCTCATCTTCCTCTTTCCTTTTTTGCCATTCTAGATATTTCTGCTCGAAACCGTCCACCTGCATGTCAAAGCTCAGACCCATGTTTTCAAGAACACGCCTGATATCTTCAAGTGATTTGCGGCCAAAATTCTTGGTTTTAAGCAGATCGTTCTCTGATTTCTGAACCAGTTCACCAACCAGGCGTATGCCGGCGTTGCGCAGGCAGTTGCTGGCCCTGACGGGAAGCTCAAGCTCCTCAATGGTTTTGAAAAGATTCTCATCCAGCTCGTCTCCGTCCTTGGTATTGGGAACATAAACATCCGCCTCATCTTCATCAAAATTGATGAATACGGACAGCTGATCCTTGATAATCTTGGCGCTGTACGCCAGGGCGTCCTCAGGGTCCATGGAGCCGTCAGTCCATATCTCCATGATCAGCTTGTCATAGTTGGTCATCTGCCCAACCCGGGCCTGCTCCACAGTATAGGCCACCTTCTTCACCGGAGAAAAAGAGGAGTCCAGATTGATGAGTCCGATTTCATCGTTGAACCCCTCATGCATCTCCGCCGGAACGTAACCCTTTCCCATGCGCACTTCCAGCTCAATGACCAGATCCAGGTCCTGAGTCAGGGTGGCGATATGCTGTTCCGGGTTGAGCACCGAGATATTCTGGTTTCCTTTGATGGATGAAGCAGTGACTACTCCTTTTTCATTGGCCACAAGTTTGATGCGCTGGGGTTCCACCGTCTTCATGATAAAGCGGACCTGCTTGAGATTGAGCACTATGTCCGTGATATCTTCAACAACACCCTGAATGGAGGTGAACTCGTGCTGTGTGTTCTGAATCTTGATGGCTACAATAGCCGCACCCTGCAGAGATGAAAGCAGTACCCTGCGCAGGGAGTTACCGAGAGTAGTGCCGAACCCCCTTTCCAGAGGCTCACAGACATATTTGCCGTAATTACCCCTGGATTTGGAATCCACGACAAGCGGTTCAGGCTTAACCAGGTTGGCCCAGTTTCTTGTATTGATAAGCTTGTCTTTTGATTGAATAATCATTTCAGCACCTTTGTTCTAAAATCTGTATGATAGGGGCAAAACGCTATTCCCTGATTTTGCCCTGAAGCGCTTATTTAGAGTAAAGCTCAACTATAAGCTGCTCATTTATGGGGAATGTGATGTCGTCCCTGACCGGCAGCGCCTTGACCTCGCCCTTGAATTCGCTTCCGTTGACGTCAACCCATCCCGGAGCCCCCCTGCGGGCAAGAACTTCCTGAGCTTCCTGAAAAAGAAGCATTTTTCTGCTTTTCTCAGCCACGGCAACCACATCCCCGACCTTGACGATAAATGAAGGAATATTGACCCGTCTGCCGCTTACCGTAATATGACCGTGACGCACAAGCTGTCTGGCCTGGACCCTGGAGTTTGCAAAGCCAAGTCTGTAGACCACATTGTCCAGCCTTCTTTCCAACAGTTCCAAAAGGTTTTCACCTGTTGCTCCCTTTCTTGCGTCGGCTATCTCAAAATATTTGCGAAACTGTCCTTCTAAAAGACCGTACATACGGCGAACCTTCTGTTTTTCCCTGAGCTGAATGGCGTAGTCACTTGATTTCTTCCTGGCTCTTCCATGCTCTCCCGGGGGATAGGCCCGACGTTCATAAGCACATTTATCTGTGTAGCACCTGTCGCCCTTGAGGAACAGCTTGGTTCCTTCCCTGCGGCAAATTCTGCATTTGGATTCAGTATATCTGGCCAATTCTTATACCTCCTGATTAAACTCTGCGCCTTTTGGGGGGCCGGCACCCGTTGTGAGGAATAGGCGTAATATCGCGAATGAAGGAAACCTTGAACCCGGCGCTGTTCACAGCCCGCATGGCTGATTCCCTTCCAGACCCCGGGCCTTTGACCAGTATGCCCACCGTTCTCATGCCATTGTCCTGGGCAAGCCTGGCAGCGGTCTCCGCGGCCTTTTGGGCGGCAAAGGGTGTTCCCTTGCGGGATCCCTTGAAGCCGGACATTCCTGAACTGCACCAGCTGACCACGTTCCCGCTCATGTCGGTAAAGGTAATCATGGTGTTATTGAAGGTGGCATTTATATGTACAATACCCGTGGGAATGTTCTTCTTTTCTTTTTTCTTTTTTGTTCTCTTGGGCTTAGCCATCTAACGTCTCCGGTTACTTCTTCTTCTTGATGGTTGTTCTTCTAGGACCTTTCCTGGTGCGGGCGTTGGTGTGGGTTCGCTGCCCCCTGGCAGGCAATGACCTTCTGTGTCTGAACCCGCGGTAGCAGCCGATATCCATCAACCTTTTGATATTGGCTGTCACCTCACGGCGAAGATCGCCCTCCACCTTGCAGGTATTCTCAAGCTCTGTTCGGATAATATTTACTTCTTCAGAAGACAGGTCGTCTGTTTTTTTGGTCCAGTCTATACCGGTTTTATCCATAATTTTGAGCGCGGTAGTTCTTCCTATCCCATAAATATAGGTTAAGGCTATCCCAATCTTCTTCCTCTTGGGTAAATCAACTCCAGCTATGCGTGCCATTTTTCCCCCACTAACTATCCTTGCCTTTGTTTATGACGCGGGTTTTCACAGATTATTCTTAAAATGCCTCTGCGCCTGATAATTTTGCACTTGGCGCACATCTTTTTTACTGACGGTCTTACCTTCATGATATCTATCTCCCTGACTACCTAGTTGGACTTACTCAAGATCTCCGGGCCCTCTCTGGTTATGGCCACGGTATGCTCAAAATGGGCTGCCAGGCTGTTGTCCCGGGTTTTGGCTGTCCAGCGGTCAGGCATAATCACAACCTGATCGCTGCCAAGAGAAAGCATGGGTTCAATTGCCAGCACCATCCCCTTTTTCAGGACCAACCTTTTGGCCCCCCTGGGAACAAAATTGGGCAGCTCAGGCTTTTCGTGAAGGCTGGCCCCAATGCCATGCCCCACGAATCTCTTGATGATTGAACATTGATTGGCCCGGGCATACTGCTCTATGGCTGCGGAAATTTCATAAAGGTCATTCCCCGGAGCGGCCATTTCAATACCCCTGTAGAGTGACCCCCTGGTGACATCCATAAGCCTTCTGGCTTCCGAGCTGATTGCGCCTACGCCGAATGTCCTGGCTGAGTCTCCATAAAAGCCTTTATGAAGTACCCCCATGTCAACGCTCAAGACGTCCCCATCCACAAGTTCTCTGGTTGAAGGAAAACCGTGAACAATTTCCTCATTCAAGGAACAGCAGAGGGTATAAGGAAATCCTTGATACCCGTTGAAAGCCGGCTTGACCTTATATTCAACACACAGGTCATTGGCCAGTTCTTCCAGTTCCAGGGTGGCAACCCCCGGAGCCACTTTTTCCTCGATCCGGTCAAGGATCATGGAAACTATGGCATTGGCCTCCCTCATCAGGCCTATTTCATAGTCATTTTTTATGAAAATTCCACGAAGCTTCTTCAAAAACTATCTGCGTCCCTTTATTCTTGTTTTTGTCAGAAGCCCCTCATAGTGCCTGGAAATGAGATGTGACTGAAACTGGGCCATGGTGTCCATGGCCACGGCCACAACGATCAATAGGGCCGTACCTCCATAATAAAATGGAACATTGAATTCCCTGATCATGAACACCGGAAGCACACACACCAGGGACATGTAAATTGCCCCAGAAAAAGTCAGCCTGGACAGGACCCGGTCGATATACTCCTTGGTCTTCAAGCCAGGCCTGATACCTGGGATAAAACCGCCCTGCTTCTTTAGATTTTCGGCAATATCCTTGGGATCAAAGATTATGGCCGTGTAAAAAAAACAGAAGAAAATAATCAAGGCCACAAAGAAAATGTTGTAAACCAGGGAATCAGGCATGAGGTGGTTGGAGAACATATCCAGCCAGCCCGCCTGGGAAAAACTGGCAATAGTCGCCGGGAACATGAGGATGGACGAAGCAAATATCGCCGGAATGACCCCGGCTGTATTCAGCTTGAGGGGCAGAT
>PWNK01000022.1 GCA_003557865.1 Desulfonatronovibrio sp. | reverse complement strand
CCCTTCTGCAGCACATCCATGGTGGTCCGGATAACCGTCATGGCCGGACGCTCCTCAGTTGAATGCTGCCTGGCCATGCGCCAGATGAGATAAGGATTAATGGCATCAGCTCCAAATCCCAGCAGACACATTATATCATGCAGGTTGCGCACGGCAGCCGACCTGACAATTACTGAACAGCTTCTTCTCAGTCCTTCTTTCTCCAGGTACCTGTTGAGAAAAGCCATACCCAGGACAGGGTCGATATATACCCTGCCCTGGGTGAATGTTTGAGAATCATCCAGGACCAGAAGAACAGCACCCTGCCGGACGGCCAGGCCCGCCTGGATACAGATCTCGTCCAATCTCTGCTTGAGACCGGTGCCGGGATCAAATACCGCGTCCAGCAGGGCCACTCTTGCCCGGTCTCGACCCTGGGCGGTAAAAAAAGAAAGGACATCATCAATGGTCTGAGTTCCAAACTCCCTGGCCAGATCTCCAAGGGAAGACGCGCAGACCTCCTGATCAAGGCATCCGCCCAGAAGCAGAGGGGAGCGCAGTTCAAGCCCCACAGGACGCGAGGACTGCCTGGAGCGAATGTGGGGGCGGTCTCCAAGGATGCTTCTGGTGCTGAAGTGGTCGGCCTCCCTTTCCCGGTCAATGGCCGGGTTGGTGACCACTGCAACCTCTTCCTTGAGATATTCGGAGATGTTGGGCAGGCCGTCGGAATTAAAACAGGCCAGCGGACCCTGATAACCCATGGACCCGATAACCGCTCTGCCAATGGTGGCTGTCTTTTTGCGGATATCCACGTCATATTTGAGCCATCCCAGGGCGGCCAGGTAGTTGTCCTTGATCAATTCTCCCGGAGAAAGACGTTTTCCTGATCCGGCAAGGAGATTTTCAAGCCGGAACCCCCTGTCTGTATGTCCCGGGATATCATGATAAAAATAATCAACCTGTTTCAGCAGGCTCTTGCGGGCCTGGGCCAGTCTGACCAGCTGACGCTGGTAGGCCTGATAGTTGAAAACCACCGCCCTTCTGCCCTCCATGGACAGAATGGCGATTTTTTCCCCAGGGGCAAGAGGTCTGGGGTCGGCTGCAGTATCTTCAAGGTCCACGACCCCCTTTTCAGAACTTAGGTAGTAGTTGTAATCACTTTCACCAATCCACAGTGGGCGCAGGCCGAGAGCATCTACACTGCCGATGCACACATCCCCCTGACGGGCGATAATAGCTGCCGGACCCTGGGCTGAAGGGGGATAAAACCAGCGGTAGGAATCATATACCTTCTGCAGATCTTCTGGATAATGGAGTAACTCGCTGTGCACAGCCGGAAAAACCATGGCAAAGGCTTCCAGGGGATCAAAGCCGTAGCTGTGGATCAGACCCTCCACGGTCCGGTTAAGGTCCTGGGAGTCGCTTCCTCCGGGGACCGGCTCGATTCCCAGGTTGCGTGAAGCACCGCGCAGGCGTTCAATGGTGTTGATTTCACCATTATGGGCCAGGATGGAAAAGGGCTGTGTCCTTTCCACCGTCGGCAGGGTATTGGTTGAGTATCTGCTGTGTCCCAGACAGATCCTGGAGCTGGCTGCGGGATTTCTCAAGTCGGGATAAACCCTCTGCAGAAGGTCCGGCCCTCCCCTCAACTTATAGACCACGCTGTGCAGAGAAAGGGAAGCAATATGCACATCAGGCATGGCCGCTTCAATCTCCATCTGTACCTTGAACAGAAGCTCAGGAGGGGATATTTTTGTCTTCTGCTGTATCAGCCCGCATACCTGCCAGAAAAGAGGAGCCTGAGCCCTGGCCATGGGACCCAGCTCATGATCGTTGGAGTTTTCCTTAAGCTCAAGGATGATCTCCAGACCTCTGAGCCTGAATATTTCAGCTGTCTTCTCAAATATACTCCGGGCATTGTCTCTGGTCCCGTGAGGCAGAATAAAATGACCCACAAAAAAACCGCTGGAATCCGCCAGATGCGGAGAAAGCCCGGCCTCGCGGAGTCTTTCCCGCCACAGCTCTCTTGGGATATCAATCATGATTCCGCAGCCGTCTCCCTCATCATTGATGTCGCCGGACCTGTGGGCCATTTTTTTCAGGGCTTCTATGGTTCTGGTGATGTTGGCATGGGTGTCCCTGCCCCTCTTGTCAATGTAGGCAATAATGGCGCAGGCGTCACGTTCCCGGGAGAATGGACCGACTGAAGTGTTCAACAAGACCTCCAAAATTGTGCTTTGAAATAGTGCTTGCGGGCAAAGGGAAAAGAATTCCCGGATCAGAAATCAAAGGTGTTTAAGCCACAAATTTAAGAACATCAGTTCAGTATAAAATAAATTATTCTGGTAATCAAAACCTTTTTTCAAACCATTCAGGCAGTCGACAGTTGAATTTTTCTTGTTAAAACCTGATTATTATTGAATATTTCCACGATAATCAATGTCCGCACTTATCCCCAATTCACGGTATTGATATCCTGGCTGAGTTTCACTCTGTTGACCCTTAAACTCTCAACTCTGACAGATTATGCTGGCAGCTTCCTTGCAATCGCCTTGATTATCCGCCTCATTTTCTTTAGTCTAAAAAAATGCCCCGAGGGATATCAGGGTTCTTTGCACAGCAGATATCCGCCTGGACAAGGTTTTAACCCATAAGGACAAGCAATGACTGTCTTCAATACTGATCCCTGTTTCCCAGAAAAACCAAAGACATGTCCTGATTATCCGTCCTTAAATCCTCATGCCGCGTCAGGTCCGGCTGAAGCCCAAAGCAAGAACCTTTGTTCTCAACCATAAATATTTACTCTGAACATTACCGCAGACAATGAAGACTCATTCCAGGATATTAATCATAGATGACGAAGAAGACATCCGACTGTCCCTCAGGGGAATACTTGAAGACGAGGGATACGAGGTCATGGAGGCTGAAAGCGGAGAACAGGGCCTGGCCTCAGTCAACAGATCCGTAAACCTGGTTCTTCTTGATATCTGGCTTCCTGGAATGGACGGCATCCAGGTATTGTCAAGGCTTCAGGAAAAATACCCGGACATTCCCGTGATCATGATCTCCGGCCACGGAAACATCCAGACCGCGGTCCAGGCCATCAAAAACGGAGCCTTTGATTTTATTGAAAAACCCCTCTCTCTGGAAAAAGTTCTCATAACTGCTCAAAAAGCTTTGGAATTTAGCAGTCTTAGAAAAGAAAACAGAAATCTGCGCTTAACCACCAAATCGCTTTCCGTCCAGAAAATATCCGGCCACTCCCAAGCCATCATGGAACTCAGGCAGATCATAGATCAGGTCGCTCCCAGCGAAGCCTGGGTGCTCATTACCGGCGAAAACGGAACCGGAAAGGAAATCGTTGCCCGATCCATTCACCTCAGCAGCAAAAGGGCTGACCAGGCACTGGTTGCGGTCAACTGCGCGGCTATACCTGAAGAACTTATTGAGTCTGAACTTTTCGGACATGAAAAAGGTTCTTTTACCGGGGCTACTGGTCCCAAGCAGGGAAAATTTGAGCTGGCCGACGGGGGAACCCTGTTTCTGGATGAAATCGGCGACATGAGCCTCAAAACCCAGGCCAAGATTTTGAGGATACTTCAGGAACATACTTTTGAACGTGTGGGTGGACACAAAACAATCAGCGTCAATGTCCGGGTTATTGCCGCCACCAACAAGGATCTGCATCAGGAAATCAAAAAGAGCAGCTTCCGGGAAGATCTTTACTACCGTTTAAATGTTTTTCCGCTGAACCTGCCGCCGTTGAGAGAGCGAAAAGAAGATATACCCATCCTCCTGGAAGAGTTTATCAGCCAGTTGAGTCATGAGCATAATTTCAAGCCCCTGAGCTTCCCCAGGGATACCATCAAAATCCTGAAAAACTATTCCTGGCCGGGCAATGTCCGCGAACTGAAAAACTTTGTAGAAAGGCTTTATATCCTTTATCAGGGCATGGAGGTAACCCCTTCCATGCTGCCCGGTGAAATCAGCAGGGGCAAGCAGAGCATGGCCGCCCAGGGGGGCTTTTACGAAAAACAGCAGGAACTTCCCGAGGATTTCAAGCAGGCCAGGTCAAGGTTCGAGGCCTGGTTTCTGGACAACAAGCTTAAAGAATATGACGGAAACGTGACCAGGCTGGCCGAAGCAATAGGCCTGGAACGCAGCTACCTGTACCGAAAACTGAAAACCTACGATATCAGCGTTGAGTGATCCCCGGGGCAATGTCCGGCAGGGGCAAGCCTACTCTACAACCCACACGCTGCAGTTCTTGGTGTGGTGAATGATTTTTGTGGAAACGCTTCCGAAGAGAAACTCTTCCGCCTTGGAAACACCCCTTCTTCCCACCACCAGAGTGCCGAATTGACCAGCTTTCTGGACCTGCATGACCTGATGGGCCACCCCCCTGAAACCGGCGTCATCAGGTGACCCGTAAAAATCGCACGAGCTCAGGTATCTGGTCGAAATTATCTCCGGCTTGACTCCCATTTCCACAAGCCTGTTTTTTGCCTGTTCCAGAAAGGCAAGGACATTGTCCCTTTCCCCCTGGCAGGCGTCCTGCCAGGAAGATTCGTCAGGAAAGATATCGCGCTCAGGCGGACGTTCAACATAGAGAAGCTGGATATGAAAATCGTCTGCCCTGCCGATTATTGTCCCGGTATACTCAACAGCCCTGGTTGAATTTTCCGAGGCATCCACTGCCAGGAGTACCTTTTTAAAGTTCATGGAGCACCTCCGGTATTTCCCACACTTGAATGTTTCAGAATAAATGCAGCGGTCCAGATATTTTAAAGGCTGGCCACGTCATCCAGACCCTTTTTCAGATCGGCAAGCATCTCACCGACGTTATCGTATGTGACATACGTTCCCTGAGAAAAATGAAGAAGAACCCGGTTAAGAGACACCGGAATATATGGAAAAAGCTTTTTCAGGTTAATGAGCCGGTTGGAAAAAATCAGGGCGAAGTCATCAGGGCTCAGGGAAGAATAAAATTCACGCCCCAGGCTTGCATTGTCATGAACCCCTTTTCCGGTAATGAACTGCAGGATGTTGCCCAGACCGAAAAGATCAAGGCCGAAGGGATTTTCAGTGCTCTCATAGGCGTAGTCAAAGTCTATCCAGCGGTATGCCCCTGTTTCGTATTCCACAAAAATATGATCCCTGCGGATATCCCCGTGCCTTTCCCCGTTATCATGCATGAACTTTACCGCTTCGCAGGAACCCATGAATTTTTCCAGGATTTCAGGGAACAGTTCATGAAAGTAAGTCCTGTGATCCATGTCCAGGTCTTCCACATAATTATCAAGACTTTTTCCCAGGATGATCTCAAGGATCCTGACCGGATTGCCGGCTTCATCTTTGAGGGTTATGCCCTGCATGAACCGAGAGTCTCCCCTGACCAGATCAAGGACCCTGGATTCTTTTTTGGGACTGCGGTAGCAGTTAATGGTCATCTGACCGATCTTCTGCTCAAACTTTTCATAAAAGACAAGCTTCAATATCCTGCGCTGACCTGTGTTCAGGTCTCTGCACCGCTTAACCCAGTACTTGGGATCTTCAATGCCGAAGCGTCTTTCAGCTTCATCCCTCAAGACCAGAAAACTGCTGCTGTTCAGGACGATGACATCCCCATAACTGATATCCATGAACTCGCTGGTATCAGTATATATCTTCCCACTGTGCTTTAAAGGGAAAGACGGCATAAGCCTGGCTATCAGATCTCTTGCAGATGCATTCACATCCCGGCTCCTTTAATGAAAATAAAATTGGCCTGGCGTCCACAGATTTTCTCCCGTCGATAAGAAAAGAACAGATCCCCGCGGCACCTTGTGCACATGTCCATAGAATAAATACTGTTTCTCGGAATACCTGCCTGATGCAGCTGATCACGGGTCATGGCCCACAGATCCATGGTCTTTTCCGCTGCCAGGTAGTAGCCAAAAAACTCCCTGCTCCAGTGCTCTTCAAAGACATGGAACCTGGCGCAGCACGGCCCAAGACTTGGACCTCGGACAGCCTGAAGTTCACCGGGGCTTAGTGCATAGTGTTCACAGAACAGTTTAACCCCCCTGCCCGGAAAATCAACCCTGTTTCCGCGCCAGCCCACATGCAGAGCACATACGTATCTTCCGGATTTATGAACCAGAAAAACCGGCTGACAGTCAGCGGTCTTGATCATCACGGCAGTCCGCGGTCCTGAAACGCCTGCACCGTCCCCCTCTAT
>PWNK01000148.1 GCA_003557865.1 Desulfonatronovibrio sp. | reverse complement strand
TCTGGACATCCATGAGGATACAGTCAAAGTCCTGTTTCCTGAGCAACTCTAGAACCTGTTGTCCATCCTCGGCAAGGGTCACGGTATGCCCCATTCTTTCCAGGATTTTTCGTGCGGCATACTGATTGGTGAACTCATCTTCAGCCAGGAGGATACTAAGATTGTGTTTTGCCACTTGCAATCGCCCGGACTGCTTCTGGTTCAAAATGGTACTTTTTTCTTGCCGTCAAAAGCGTCGATTTGCAGAAGCTCGTCGACAATGGTCTCCCCCTTGTTCACGGTGTGCGCCAAGGCCCAGTCATCAGGGCCGATTTCCTCTCCTGAATGCAGACGCCTGGCCTTGAAAACGCCATATTCACTCTGGTCAACTTTGGGTTCCATCCCCCAAATGTCCACTCCTGCCGGGTTGCCCTGCATGAGTTTTCCTTTCCTGTCCGCGATCCACAGGCCGATGGGCAGGGTTGACCGAAATGTAGCGCCCTTCAGGCGTGGACGTGAAAATGCCCATGGGCGCGTCCATGAGGATCTCGTGGGGGTTGGGAAAATTGGTTTGAATGGGCTTCGTTTTCTTGTTGGAAGCTTGGGGCATAACCAACTCCAATAAAAGTATATAATTGGCAATAGGTTAAAAATTAAGGTGCTGCTCAGCCGGTCGGACCAGTTCCTACTGCCTGTTTTTTTGCCTTGTTTTCTGCGGTGTCCTTGGGCGCCGCCGGGAGCGTAAAGAAGACAGTCGTGCCTTGTCCCGGCTCACTTTCCAGCCAGATTTGACCTCCATGTTTCTCAATGAATTCCTTGCAGAGAACCAGCCCCAGGCCCGTGCCTGTCTCGCCCCGGGTTCCGGCTCCAACCTTCTTTTTCCCCAGGGTGAAGATTTGATCCAGGGAGTCCTGCTCCATGCCCAGGCCGGTGTCCTGAACCGCGACCTTGACCATGTCCCCATCCCTGGAAGCCGAGACAATTACGCTTCCCCCCCTGTCCGTGAACTTGAGAGCATTGGAAATAAGGTTGCGCAGAACAGTACTGACCATGGGCACGTCGACCTGCGTCAACATTTGTTCCGGGACCAGATTCCGGAGGGCAACGTCTTTCTGGCTGGAAACGGACTGCAGAGGCTCCATGCCGGCCTGGACCACCCCTCGCAGGCTTTGAGAACCGGGAGCAAAGCCCATCATTCCCTGTTGCATCAGAGCCCAGTGCAGCAGGTTTTCCAGGAGCGCGTATAACTGCTCGGAGCTCTTGAACATGGCGCTTGCCGCTTCCTGCAGCTCTTCTCTGGTCAGGCTATGAGCATTGTCCGCGAGGACACTGGACAGCGAGAGCAGGCCGGACATGGGAGACTTGAGATCGTGGGCAATGATGGAGAAAAACTTGTCTTTTTCGTTCAGGAGTGCTCTCAGTCGTTCCTCGCTGTCCTTGATCATCTGGGCATCCTGCAGGCGCATCAGGGCCACGCCGATGCTGCTGCTGATCTCTTCAAGAAAGTTGATCAGCTTTTTGTCAAAAAAGTTCTTGCGGCGATCATTTAGCTGCAGCAGTCCGACGATCTCCTGGTCTGCCCGGACCGGGACAAGGGCCACGGACTGATAGCCCTGATGGATGCAGGTGTTTCTGGGGTGAAACCTGGGGTCTTGGTTTTCGGGCAAATCCAGCAGCGGGAATGAGTCATTGGTCCAGCAACTGCCGTTGGGGGTGAACAGCGGGTTTGAAGGGTCAGTCTGTCCTGTCAGAACCAGACCGCAGGTGCATTCCAGGTCTGGCTCGCCGTGGGCGTTCCTGCACACATCACCATGAGCGTCCCGGGCCAGCAGGGTGTTTTCGGCATCCAGGAATTCCCTGGAAAAGCCGTGATGGACGTAATATGGAAAGTCTTGCCCTTTACGCAGACGGATGCCGCAGGCGTCGACGCCGGTCTCCTCCTGGATGCTCTCCAGGATTTGACTGATGCCATGGGCCAGAGACTGGGAATTGTTTAGAATTCCAAGAATTCTGGCCATGAGCAATTGGCGGCGCTCGGCCCGGACCTGTTCACTGACGTCGATGACAACCAGCAAGAGATGCCGGGGCTTCGGGCTTTCCGGCTGAGTGTGAGTGGTGCTTTCCATCCGCCCGACGCACCTGACTCGCAAATCTTTGGACGTGCTCTGCAAGCCGAATTCCATTTTCTTGCCCGTGGGATTCTTGAAAAAGGCTCTGAACCGGCCATGAAAGGCGGAGCGGTCTTCTGGGGATATGAACTGGGCCAGGGGCCTGCCGGTGAGATGATATGGTTCCCGGCCGATCATGGAGGCAAAGGTCTGGTTGACCTGGCAGATCATCCCGTTGCTATCAATAGTCAGATATCCCACAGGAGCGTCATTGAACAGCCGGGTAAAACGGTCCCGGGCGGCCTGCAGCTGGTTCTGGGCTTCGCGCAACTCTTCGTTCTGCAGTTCCAGCTCGATCCGATGGACCTGGTAATCATGGATCAGGACTTTAAGCTCGTCAGGGGAGAGGCCTTCCATGGATTTGTGTAAGTCACCCAGCCGGGCTTCAGCCTTCTGGCGCAAAGTATCAAGCCTGGATTCATGGTTATCAGACATATGGGTATTCCCTCAGTCGGTACTACATGTTTGTGTTTCGCGCCGAAGACTGACTGTCCTGGTCGCATTTGGGGGCCGGGATTTCAAAGGCGCTCTCAAGCCTGACCATCCTCCCGTCCACCCATTCAATGGCCCGGTCAAAGCACTGGTACCACTTGCCTGTCTTTTTATTGAAATATTCCCAGGTATAAATTCCGGCGGGATTTCCGTCTTTGTCCAGAAGTTTGTCATTGGTGCAGAAAGCACATGGCTCTGTCTGGCCAGTCTGGAGTACGCTCCAGCATTTCCTGCCGCTCACATTTCCAAAAATCTCCTGCCCGTGTCTGTTTATGAACAGGACTTCATAAGTGTCCATGTCTGCCACGTATATCAGGGCCTCTATGCTGTCCAGGACGGTCAGAAGCCTTTGCTGTGCTGCTCTGGCCTCTTCCTGGGCCAGCTTCTGTTCGGTAATGTCTTCAAAGGTAGCGTAGGCCTGGTAGGGTCTGTCCTCTTCAGGCCGGAAAAGGGGTATGGCTGTTATGGACAGCCAGATGTGGGCGTTTTTATCAGGGTGAAACACCCCCCGGGTTACCGGGCCGACTTTCCTTCCAGTCCTGAGGGCGATCATGGCCGGGTGATTATCTCCGGAGACCATGGTTCCGTCTTCCAGGATCATTTTCCAGCGCGGGTCCATGGAGGTCTTGCCGCGCATCTGGTCGAAGTTAAGCCCCAGGATCCTTTCCGCGGCCGGATTGGCAGAAATGATGGCCCCGTCAGCGCCCTGGTAGATGACCCCCTGGGCCATGGTTTCAAAAAGCCGGCGATGCTTTTCTTCGCTTTGCCGCAGGGATTCTTCGGCCTGCCTGATTTGGGTTATGTCCACAAAGGAGACCAGGGTTCCGGAAAAAACCCCGGGGCCTACAGCGTACGGAACTATACGCATCAGATACCAGTGACCCTCTCTGCTCTGAACTTCGTGTTCACCCAGGACCCCGCTGTGCTGAACTTCCTTGATTTTCTGGACCGGATCGAGATTCAGAAGGTGATGGGAAATGTGGGTCAGAGGACGTCCCAGGTCAGTATCAAGCAGCTTGAAGATTTCAGTGACCCTGGGAGAGAAGCGCCGGATTTCCATATTTTCATCCAGCAGAAGCTTCCCGATCTGGCTGGCCGAGAGCAGGTTGTCCACGTCGCTGTGCAGTTCACTGAGCTCCATGATTTTGGACTGGTATTCAGCATTCACCGAGTACAACTCTTCGTTGGTGGACTGGAGTTCTTCATTGGTGGCCTGCAGTTCTTCGTTGCTGGCCACGAGCTCTTCATTGGTGGCCTGCAGCTCCTCGTTGGCCGTTTCCAGTTCCTCCACTGTGGCCTGCAGGTTCTCCCGGGTGAACTGCAGCTCCTGCTCCAGATCGTTGATCCGCTGCTCAGCTTCTTGAGAGAGATCATAGCTCTGTTCAGCATGCTCTGAATCCAGGGGGTCCTTTTTCTGCACTTCATCCATGAACACAGCCACCAGAGCTTCCTGCCCCTTTTTTCTGGGCAGGGGCTTGATACGCAGGTCCACCACTTTCTGGTCCCCTTTGCCGCGCAGCCTGATGTTGGTAAACCTGACGGCTTCATTTTTACGGAGCACTTTTTGAATGCCCGTGGACAGGGGGATGGCCAGGTCCCTGGCCGCCATTCTGGAGATATCCATGTTCAGCCTGCCTGATGGCAGTTTAAAGTATCCCTCGGTGTCTCCAAGAACATGCAAAATTTCCATCTGTTCGTTGACCACCACGACCAGGGAAATAAATTCCTGGCTGACCGCTTCCAGCAGGCGTTCCAGGAAGGGCGTGTCCCCGTCCCGAAGGTCCTTGTGCGTCCGCTGGTAGCGCAGCCCCAGCTCCCGGTAGCGGGTATCTGTGGGCTGAGAAGATTCAGTCCTGCCCGGGCCGTGTTTCAGCCTGCCCGTGGTCCGGTAGATCTTGAATTTATGGTCCAGGGCATTGAAATATTCTTCCATATCCCCGGTGGTTTCACTTGTACCCAGAAAAAGAATCCCGTTGATATTCAGGGAAAAATTGAAAAACTCGAGCACCTTTTTCTGCAGGACCGGCTGCAGATAAATGAGCAGGTTGCGGCATGAGATCAGGTCGATATTGGTAAAAGGGGGATCCTTGATCAGGTTGTGTTGAGCAAAGACCACCATTTCTCTTATGTTTCGGGCTATCTGGTAGCTGTCCTTTTTCTTGTAGAAATACTTTGCCAGCAGGTCCTGGGGAACGTCGGCGGCGATGCTGTCCGGGTATACTCCGTGAGCCGCGAAATGCACTGCGTCGCGGTCAATGTCCGTGGCAAAAATCTTAAGGTCGCGCAGGCTGCCGGTTTGAAGCATATGCTCCCTGGCCAGGATGGCCAGGGAATAAGCCTCTTCCCCGGTGGAACATCCGGATACCCAGAACCGCATCTCCCGGTTCTCCCTGCTGTCCAGGATCTCGGGAAGATACTTTGTGCTCAGAGTGTCAAAGGCCTCTCGATCCCTGAAAAAGCGGGTCACCCCGATGAGGAGCTCCCGGAACAGGGTGGAGATCTCAGCTGGATAGCTCTGCATATAGGCGACATAGTCGCGTATTTCGTCAACGCGGTTGATGGACATGCGCCGTTCAATCCGCCTGTTGACTGTGCTCGGCTTGTAATGGGTGAAATCAACCTTGCACTTTTCCCGCAGCAGGGAGAATATTCTGGTCAGGGCGTCTTCGTCGCTGATAACCGTGTCCGAGCGTTCAGTCTTGAGTACATACGGGTGTTTGGCAAAGGCAAGAAGACGCTTGGGCATCTCCCCGGGGGGGAGGATGAAATCCACCAGGCCTGTGGAAATGGCCGCCCTGGGCATGCTGTCAAATTTGGCAGAGTCTTCGCTCTGAACCATGGCCATTCCGCCGAACTCCTTTATGGCCCTGACTCCGCGCATACCGTCGCTGCCCGAACCGGAAAGGATGACGCCCACTGCCTTTTCCTCCTGATCCTCAGCCAGGGAGCGCAGAAAGATGTCAATGGGCAGATTGATGATTCCCTTGAAATGTTCCTGGTCATTTAAGAGCAGTTTTCCGTGAAAGATGGTCAGGTTTTTCTTGGGGGGGATCAGGTAGATATTGTCCGGCAGGACGAGCATGCCGTCTTCAGCCCGGTTGACCTTCATCCTGGTCTTCTTGGACAGGATCTCCTTCATCAGGCTCTTGTAGTCAGGGGATAGATGCTGGATGACAATGAAGGCCAGACCGCTGTCCGAGGCCATGCCGGAAAAAAAGGACTCAATGGCCTCCAGTCCCCCGGCTGACGCGCCGATGGCAACATATAAAGAGGGGGCAGGGGGTGATGTTGCCTGCTTTTGGGCTGCTGCTGTTTCGTCTGGCTGTTCAGGTTTTGAGGGCATGTAATAGTTCTCCTTTTGCGCTTTGTTCCTTTCTCAAATGGCCTGCTCTTTACCCGGCAGGCAGGGTAAAACAGACTTCTGTCCCTTTACCGGACTCACTTTCCAGCCAGATTTGACCTCCATGCTTCTCCACCAATTCCCTGCATAGAATCAAGCCCATGCCGGTCCCTTTTTCCCCTTCAGTCCCTGTCTGTCTGGCTGTTTTATCAATGGAAAAAACCCGGGACATGAAGCTGCTGTCCATGCCAATGCCCTCATCCCGGACACAGACCCGGGCGAATTGTCCCTGGTGCATGGCTGATACCAGCACCTGGCCACCTCTGTGCGAAAACTTGATGGCGTTAAAGATCAAGTTGCGGATCACGGTGCTGATCATGGGTCTGTCAACGAGCACATTTACGCCGGAAGGTACTTCGCTGCTCAGCTTGACGT
>PWNK01000021.1 GCA_003557865.1 Desulfonatronovibrio sp. | reverse complement strand
CCGCAGGATATGAGTCATGGAACGAATCCGGCCTCTCATCCTAGGAGATAGTTTCATATCAGTCCCCTTGTTTTCATTGTGACCAAGTGTCCTGTTTTCACGAATTAACCCCCCTGATCCTTTCTCTCCAGTATTTCCTCATTTTTCTTATCCTGCGCGAACGGTCCAGCATTTTATGAGGGTCGTAGTGTCCGGCGCAATAATACTCAAAAAAAAGGGGGCGCCATTTTTTAATGGTCAGGCGGGACAATTCCATGATTCTCATCCGTATTGACATGTCTTTGACTATTCGACCCCGGTTAAGGTCCACAAGGTAGAGACGACGGCTGCCGGGGTCCCCGGTGAACAGAAAATTACTGATGTTCAGATCTCTATGCCAGAACCCGCAGTCATGCATACAGCGGACATAACCGGCAAGGAGCCTGATGATCTCTTCCTCTTCAGGCTGAACAACAGGGCTTGATTTCATGTACTTTTCAAAATCGACAATATTTTCAATTTTTTCAGATACATAAACTTCTTTTATAACAAAGCCCAGCCTTCTGCACTCCAGCACCCCCAGGGGCATGGGAGTCTGCAGGCCGTGCTTGAGCAGGTGACAGGCGTTGAGGAACGATTTCATGGCCTTGGATTCTTTAAAAGGACTGCTTAGAAAATTTCGTACCCCACTGCGGATGAATTCCTTTACCGCCTGCCTGGGCCAGGGGAAGCTTTCTGATGAAACTAGGCTTGCTTCCCGGATAAGGTTGGTTCCTTTGCCTTGCAGCAGCTTTGTTTCGAAATTTTTCTTCTGGTTAAAGAGATTATCCAAACCGGTGATGATCTCAGGATGGGCAAAGCCGTTGAATTTGTTAAGGATGAAATGCTGGGGCTTGTAGGGGAGTGGAAATGGACGACTTGATTGCAAAGGTTTTTAGCTCCGGGGTGCGGGATAAGAGCAGGCAGAGCCCATGCAGGCACTAAACCAGCCTCGAAAAGGATAAAAAACATCTTATTGCCGGTCATATGCTTCGTCAAGCAAAGAGGCATGAATTAGAGGCAATAAGACTGGTCTTTACTCTCTGGCACACCAGAACAGATTGTTCCCTCTTTACTAAATAAGAGTAAGGCACCACCCGTTTGAAAGTCTATCAAAGGATTCTAATGTTATTTGAAATAGTTATTAACGTTTGCCTTGCTCGCCCTGCGCCTTTGTGAAAGATAAGCTTTGATTTTTTTCTTGCGGGTGGAATACCTGATTATGTCATCAATAAACCGGCGGTGGGAATCAGAGAGCTTTCGGGTGCCCAGGAACTCATGCATGAAAAGTATCCGCTCTCTGGGAGTGCACCACCTCATAGCGTCAGGATAAAGATAGGCGACATCCTTCATCCTTGAGCGGTCCCTGGTTGCAAGGAAGCTCAGAGGGCCGCCGGTCACGTCGATAAAATACATCTTTACCTCGGGAGCTTCAGGATCAGGAACAACCATGATATTGCCGAAATGCAGCTTGCTGTTGTAAAAACCATTTTCATGCATATGCCTTATCCAGCGTGCTGCAGTCCGGACAACAGCCTTTCGCCACCTGGTGTTTTCTCTTAACCCGGAAAAACAGCTCAGCGTAGCCAGAAATTTCAGGTCAACAGCATCCCTGATCAACTCCATGGATATTTCCGAATACCGGAGGAATCCCAAAAAGGATCTTTCCTCGTGCACCTGAACATCACGGGGGCAGGGCACCCCTATTCTCCTAAGGATGTCATAACAGCGCATCTCGCGCATGGACCTTGAGGCTTTGAGTCGTCTGAACCAGGCCAGCCAGAACGGCCTGGTTGGTCTGCGAAGCCTTTTTATGAAACGATCCCCGGAAACCCTTTTTCTGGGACTGTCAAAGTGATCCTCAAGGCGAAAACCCTCGAAACAGGAAGAAGCAGCAGACTTACTTTCTTCAGGCTCTTCAATTTTGGGCATGTAACTTCTCTTCAGGGCTGAACAGCAGATAACGTGCAGGTGAAAAAAATGCCGGGCAGCCGAGTATAATGGTATCCATATTATTTCAAGAGCATCCCGGGGGCATCTATCAGAAGCCTGGCAGTTTGAACTTCATGGTCACCTCGCCGGTTTCCCTGTCCACCCTGAGCATGGGTCTGTCCTTTTCCGAGGCATGAAGTTTTCGGCCTGTGGCCATTTCCAGTATTCCGCTTAAAAACTCCATGCCCTGGTTGAGCACTGCTTCCATCCTCTCAGGACTTTGCTCTGGCCGATCATGGGGAAGTATTTCCTCCTGAGAAGTACTGCTTTCATAACCACTGTCCTGAAAAGCGGCTCTGTCTGTTCCGTGTTCAGCCTGGCCATCCCCTTGCGCCACGGGAGCAGCTGCAGGTCTGTCAGGGGTATACAGCTCCCGGCCGTCTGAAAACGATGACCCATGCTGCACAGGTCTGTCTGATAAATTAGGATCAAGCTCCTGGTCTTCATCAAGGCCCCCCTCCCCGCCGGCAAAAACACCGGGATTCAGAAAGTGGGGGGTGTCTTCCGGAATATCTTCACTCACCCGGCTTTCATGGTCTGAGAGTTCCTGATTCAGCTCCTCACCCATCATGGCCCGAAGCTGGTTAAGCATCTGGTTGCGTTTTTCCCTTGAGAATTCAACTATGTTTACCCCGCCGTCGAACACTCCATTGAAAAGTTCGGTCTTGAGCTTGATCCCGGCCAGGATCTTTTCCTCAATACTGTCTTTGCTGACCAGGTTGATCACGTTTATGCTGGAACTGGACTGCCCGATGCGATGCACCCGCCCTACGCGCTGATTGAGTTTGGCCGGGTTCCACGGAAGCTCGAAATTGAGCACGCAGTCGGCAGCCTGCAGATTAAGACCTGTCCCGCCAGAGTCCGTGGACAGGAAAACCTTGCACTCTGGATTGTTTGTGAACTCATCAATCAGGGCCTGACGTTTGGCCACTGGAACCTTGCCGCTGAGTTCCACAAAAGGAATGCCCATTTTGGACAGTTGTTTGGCTATAAGGAAGGTCATGGTAGTCCATTCACTGAAAATGACCATTTTTCGCCTGTTTTGTAATACCAGCTCATCGAGGATGCCCTCCAGCTCCTTTAGCTTGGGTGAGATCCTGGTCTTGCGGTCCACAAGGTAAGTACAGTCGCAGACCATGCGCATCTGCAGCAGGATGATCTGGATACGGCGCAGATCCATGGGGGTCAAAAATTTCTTGTTCAAAAGGGGCAGCAGGCTGGCCATGTAACCGCTGTGCATCTTGGCCTGTGCATCGGCCAGTTCCAGGTAGTAGGTGTTGGTCACCTGTTCCGGAAGGTCTTTGAGCACTTCTTCCTTGCGCCGCCTGATGACCAGAGGTCTAAGCTTGTCGTGGAGCAGATTCAGGTTGCGGTAGCCCAGGATCTTATCCTTTTTGTTACGGCTGAGCATGAAGTGATCCGCTGCAAAGCGCCATAAAGGCGCCAGCATGTACGGGTCAAGAAACTGGACTATGGAATAAACATCCTCCAGCCGGTTTTCCAAAGGCGTTCCCGTCAGGACCAGGGAGTGTTTGCGGGGAAGAGACTTTACAGCGTCCGCTGTCTTGGTGGCGAAATTCTTGATCCTCTGGGCTTCGTCCAGAATGATAAGGTCCGGTTTATACCTGCGCAGGGTGGTCACATCCCTTAACACAGCCTCGTAATTAGTTATTTTGAACAGGGCCGGATCATGGAAATAAGTCTGCTGACGCGTTTGAGGCGAGCCGGCCACAACTACGCCCTTCTCCTGGGTAAAACGTTCAATCTCGCGCTTCCACTGTTCCTTGAGTGAAGCCAGGGTAATCACGAGGATCCGCTTAAAACCAAAGACTTCTTTTTTCAAAATACCCAGAACAATGGCCTGCAGGGTTTTGCCCAGACCCATTTCATCTCCAATGAGGGCGGCCTTGCGGTACAGACCGAAGCGCACTCCATCTTCCTGGTAGGGATAAAGTCTGGTCTTGAGCCCCCCAAGTTCAGGCAGGTCATGACCGGACATCTCTTCCACCTCCTGGTGGAGCTGATATTCGTGAACCCTGGCAAACACCTCATCCCTGATGCGAACCTGCTTGCTTTCATCAACTGCTGTCAGAAAATCCAGCATTTTTCCCAGGTCATCAAACCGGAAAAAGCCGCTGGAGTCAAAAAATCTTTCAATAGCCGGCCTGAGATCTGAAGTATGGCTTTCAGGACGCTCACAGAAGACCCTGGGACACCCCTGAACTGCGTCCCAGTAAACGTCAATAAAGGGGAAAAACTCCTTTTTCGCCTGGGCCAGGTTTTTTTTATTCAGAAGATGCCCGGCCAGGGCCAGGAGATGTTTGCATACGCCCAATTGATTGGTGTTGTAGTCTGGACAGGAGCAATGGCCCGAAATCACGACAGGGTCATGCAGGGTTACCCGGTATTGCCGGCCGTTGGCCGTTTCCACAATGTGATCGCCCTTGATCATGTCCCCGGGAATGATCTTGAACGGTTCCTTTCTTGCCCGGATGCGGCGATCTGCCAAAGCCTTGTCCCTGATCTCCTCGGCACTGAGATAGTCATCATCCGGTTCCAGTTCAGGGCTTGGCCCGCTCCGGGCCCATCCCTGCAGGCGGTCCAGGACATCGAACATTACCCCCACCACATGCTTGCAACCCGGGCCTGGATATGGACAGCTGCAGGAATAATCCAGATTATCCTCCCCAACGCCGACCAGGGTGGTATAGTCCCCGTAACTGCCGTCCACCTGATAAGCGAACCGGCCCTGCTCGGGATGGGCTTCTGTGCATATGTAGGAACCGTACTCGTAAATACTGAGCCCGCGCTGAAAGATTGGCCTGCTCTCCGCCACCTTATTCTCAATTACAGACTGGTCAAATTGAAACATTACCTGCTCCTGGGATCTATATTTAAAACTGGCAAAGGGCGTTGTGCCCTGTCTGCCTCAAATGCTCACAGATGATCCTGTCCTTAATTTTTACCAGGACTGATTACAGAACTCCGGTTCGTGGTTTGATATCTGAAGCCCCAGAAGCTCATGGGCAGCCCCGGCTGACTCACTGGCCAGAACAGCAGACAGGGGGACAGGACCTGGAGGGGCAAGAATGACTGTCAAGGGCAGTTGCCCCTGGATAAATAAACGTAGAGGATGATCCTCATTTTTCTCCAAAAAAACGCCCAGTATCTCAGTATGGAACTGCTGATCATTTTTTCGGCCATGTACTCCCCTGATTGTGCGAAACTCATCCAGCCTGGTCATCATTCCACGGTCTTCATAGCCAGCCTGGAAAAAATCAATCCTCAGGCCCAGAACAGCGGCAGCCAGTAAAAAGGGATTGTCCACAGACATGATGTACTTGAAATTCAAATTGGAGATCCCGAGAGTGGAGCAGAACAGGCCAAGATCCGGGCTTTCCACCGAAACATTTTGAATTTCAAGGATAAGTGTTTCCGGATCATACTCATATTGCAGGGCAGCGTTGATCCCGGACAAAGAGCTGCCTGAAAGTGCGATGTCCTTGATCAATCCAGCAGATGGAAAAAACCTGGTCAATTCCATGTCAACAGCCTGGAAGCTCATTCTCAAGGGTAACCCCCCTTCCAGGTTCAGACCCCTGAACACAGCCTGCCCGGCCTGCACTTCAATATCATCGCCGTAGACAATCCTGGGCTGGACAAGGACTATCTGCCTTTTCAGGGCACTGGTCCTGATTTCAGAGTATTCAATACTCAGTCCAGGATGGGACTGGATAAAGGTTTGCAGCTTTCTTTCCAGGCTCTTATCCAGATACCACCAGCCAGCCATTGCCAGACCGAGCAGGACAAGGAAGGAGACGGTTAAAACTATCCAAAAAGAGTGAGGTTTTCTCATAAACACAGCAGGGGATAAAACCTGAAAGTAAGGTTCGAGATTATGACCGGGTGCAGAAAACAGTTCCCAGTTTACCTTTGAAGAATATTCTTGATTTTTTCCTGGCTAGCTGTCAGATTTACAAGTTACACCCTGCTTTTTCCAGGAGCAGTTCATCCAAAACAGAATTTTTATCCAATCCTTGAAAAATAATCAAACGGATTTCCCTGCCTGCCGGGCTTGTCCATGACTGTTTTCATGATCTGCCTGCAGACAGTCTGCCCAGTCCCGAACGTATCATGGAAAGGGCGTACATCTGGACCGGCCAGGCCATGCTTCTTTTTTTCAAAAACCGGGTCTCAGTTCAAACCCTGAAATAAATCAATCCCAAGCTTGCCCCTATGCTGTTTTTCTTAGCTTTTTTTTCAATCTACCTGGTGATGCATGTCTTTACCTGGTCAAGATTCAGTTCACAGTTTTCAATAACTCCACGCCGGGCCGCGGCTGGATACGCTGCCTGCGCGGTCATGGCCCTGACCCCGCTCATGGCCCATCTGCTGCCTCTGACATGGCCCAGGGGTTTGGTTT
>PWNK01000128.1 GCA_003557865.1 Desulfonatronovibrio sp. | reverse complement strand
CTGGGAGGAGTCCGGGCAGGCCGTGCCGCAGCAGAGTCAATGGAGGAGAATGATATTGAATTCAGGCTGGTGGGAGGCAGGGAAAAGCACGTCCAGGGAAACGCGGCGGATTTGGAGGTATTTATAATGGCCGGCATCGACAAGGCCTCTTCAATAATCATAACCACCAACCAGGATGATTTGAATATTTTTCTGGCAATATACTGCCGCAAGCTCAGAACGGATATTCAGATAATCACCAGGGCCACCAGGGAGAGGAGTATTTTCAAGTTGAACCAGGCCGGAGCTGGTCGCCAATCTGACCTGAGCAGGCAGCTTATGGCTTCAAAACATTTTACTTCGTAAGGGAAGTCCCAAGGTTCTACCAACCTTAATATGTGGAGCAGACCATGAACGAACCAAAAATACTTTTTGTTGATGATGACATCAACATTCTTGAGGGTTTCCAGAGAACCCTGCGCAAGAAATATCTAATTGATATTTCCGTGGGACCGTTTGAAGGACTCAGGCTGATAAATGAAAAAGGTCCTTACGCAGTGGTGGTGGCCGACCTGAAAATGCCCAGGATGGATGGGGTAGAATTTTTGTCCAGGGTTAAAAAAATCTTTCCTGACACCGTGCGCATTATGCTCACCGGACATGGGGATCTTAATGTCGCCATAGAGGCTATAAACACGGGCAGCGTCTTTCGTTTTCTGACCAAGCCCTGCGGTCCGACAGAGCTGGACAACGCCCTCAGGGCCGGAACGGAACAATACCGTCTGATCACTGCAGAAAAAGAGATCATGGAAAAGACCGTAACAGGGATAACTGACGTCCTGGTGGATATCCTGAGCATGACCAATGAAAAAGCCATGGGCCGGGCTGCCAGGATAAAGCGCTTTGTCCGGGACATTGCCATACATCTGGGCGAAATTGACGTCTGGTTTTACGAGACAGGGTCCCTCCTTTCCCAGATCGGGTGTCTGATTCTGCCTGAACAGGTTATCATGAAGATTGAAACCGGGGAAAAGATTGAAGGAGAAGAGCTGCAGCTTTTTAACCAGCATCCCTTTATCGCCTCTGATCTGATAAGAAAAATTCCCCGCCTGGAAGAGCTGGGACAGATGATCGCTTATCAGGAAAAGCATTATGATGGGCGAGGCGTCCCCATTGACAGGATCAGGGGAAAAGACATCCCGCTGGGCGCACGTATAATCAAGGAGGTTCTTGATTACGACCTGCTGATCAACAGGGGCTTTTCCAGAAAAGATGCCCTGCTCAGGATGCTGGAGCGCAAAGGGAGATATGATCCCTCTGTAATGAGGGCTTTCATTGAAGTCCTGCAGATGGAAGATCAGTACGTTCTGAAAAAAGTAAGGCTAAGCGAACTCTTACCGTACATGGTGGCTACAGAGCCCATAGAGTCTTTTAACGGGATGCTTCTGCTACAAAAGGGCAGCGAATTATCCCTTACCCAGATTGAAAAATTACACAACCTGGACAAAACCTATGGGGTGAAACAGCCACTTGCAGTACTTATTCCTCCCATTGAAGTCAGAAGAAAAAAGGCCGGCAGGGATGCTGCAGGGTGAATCTTATTCTCCTGGTTCCTCAGCCGAGCTGCCTTTGTTACGTACCAACTCATCCCAGACAGGTATCCTGTCTGAAAGTCCGATTCTATCCAGATAATCCTGGTCAAAATCAGGGACCAGATAGTCCTTGTTTATGATAAAATGCCTGTGCTCGAGAATATTTGCCACATGCACTGCAGTCAGAGGCTGAAAAGAATGGCTGGAAATAAACGGTCCATGATGGAAGGCAATGGCTTCAACAACCGGATCGGGCATGCCCCACAGGCCGATGAGGTATGCACCGACACCGGCATGACCTGCACCCATGACTTCCTGCTCAGCTTCATGCACAGGCTTTTTTTCATGGCGCACTTTTTCCAGTACGGTATTGTACTCTTCAGGGAGTTGGCTGGCCAGAACCAGTTTGCCCAGATCATGAAACAATCCCGATACAAAGCAGGCATCAGCGTCTTTTCCGGACAAACCCTCCATCTTTCCTACTTCTTCGGCCAGGCGTGCAGTAGTCAGGCAGTGATTCCACAGCCTGTTAAGGGAAAATCCGAGAACTCTGGAGAAATCATAAACGGAAAAGACATGAACTGAAAGAATCAAAGCTTTCAGGACATTGACTCCCAGGAGATTCACAGCCTGTTCCGGGCTGGTAATGGGACGGTAAAATCCGAAGAAGCATGAATTGACAAGTTTGAGCAACTTGGCGCTCATGCCCACTTCTTTTGCAATTATTTCGCCGATTTTGCGAAGGGATGGCTCTGTCTTGGACAGCTCATCCAGCACACGTTGGTAGATGTCAGGCACGGCAGGAAGGCTGCTTATCCTGGAAACGATGGACTGCACTGATTCGTCCTGAATAAAGCTGCGGACCTTCAAGACCTTTTCAATTGCATCCCTGATTTTTTCCGAACTGCAGGGTTTTGCCAGATATTGATGAGCTGGAAGCACAGCCTGCATAACCACATTAATGTCTGAATGTCCGGAAAGGACGACACGAGCCGTTTTGGGATACTTGCGCATGGTTTCCTGCAGAAGCTCTGAACCTGTCATGACCGGCATGCGCATGTCAGTTACAATAACATCAACCGGCTGCTCAGCCATTATCTCCAGAGCCATTTTTCCGCTGGAGGCAAAGCTCATCTCCCATTGCCCACGCATGGCCCTGAGTGTTCTTTTCAGCCCGTCAAGAACAAACTGATCGTCGTCTACAAAAAGCACTTTTTTACGGCTCATGTTCAGCCCTCAAGGTTTGCCTGAGGAAGCCTGACAATAAAAACGGTTCCTTTCCCCGGCTGAGTCTCAAAGGTAATTGATCCCCTGTGCCTGTTGACCACGATGGAATAAGCGATGGCCAGGCCCTGGCCCGTCCCCCTGCCCACAGGTTTGGTGGTGAAAAACTGGTCAAAAACCCGATTCTGATGCTTTTCAGGAATCCCAGTCCCGGTATCCTCAATCTTTACCTCCACATCGTTGTCTTTCATTGCGGCTTTGACTGTTATCAGCCCTTTTTCATCTGTTCCATCCACTTTTTCCCTGATAGCGTGAGCAGCGTTGACTATCAGGTTCAAAAAAACCTGGTTCAGATCATGGGGATATCCCTGAATGCCGGAAAGACCAGGTTCAAATTCAGTCCTGACATCAGCCACGTATTTCCATTCGTTACGGCTGATGGTAATGGTGCTTTCCAGGGCGCTTTTGAGATCAAAGGTTGTCAGCTGGTCATCATGGCCTGGATGAGAGAACTTTTTCATGGCCTGTACAATGGAGTTTATTCTTTTCAAACCTTCCAGGGATTGTCCAATGGATTTTGGAATTTCTGAAAGCAGAAACGAATAGTCAGCCTGTTTTTTTATTTCTTCAAAACTCTTAAATACAGACTCATCTCCCAATTTCTTAATCGTTTTTTCTGTATGTTCAATCAATTTTAGTATGTCATTGTAAGCGTCCTTTAAAAATCTTGTGTTGTCTGCCACATACTGGGCGGGTGTGTTTATCTCATGGGCAATACCCGCAGCCAGCTCACCAACGGCCTCCACCTTCTGGGCATGGGTCAGCTTCATTTCCAGGCCTTTGCGCTCACTCAGATCCTGAAATCCGCCCTGAACCCGGACAATTTTTCCGGATTCATCCCTCTCAGCCGTCCCAATGGTTCTGACCCAGATTCTGCGTCCCTTTCCGGTAATGATCTGAAGTTCTTCGTCATATGGGATACCTTGTGTGGCACAGGCATTAAAAGCTTTAATTATTCTTTCCTGATATTCCGGGGCGTAAAAGCTGATTCCTTCGTCAACAGTAGGTGAATACCCGGCAGGCATATCGTGGATGGCCGCCACCTGGTCCGACCAGGTCACTTGGTTTTCCTTGAGATTGACGCTCCATCCCCCAAGCCTGGCCAGGTCTCCGGCTATGCGCAGCAAGGCTTCGTTGCGGCGCAGTTCCTCTTCAGTCCGCTTGTACTCTGTTATGTCCTCGCCAATGGACTGATAATAAATAAGGCCCCCGTCCTCATCAAACAGAGCCCTGTCCGTCCATTTATGCCAGCCAATTATTCCATCGGGCCTTATTACCCGGTGTTCATAAGCTGTTATTGGACTTTTCACGCTCAGAGACCGATAATTCAACATGACCTCCTCCCTGCACTCAGAAGGCAGGAGATCCAGCCACTTTCTCCCGGTTAGTTCCTTCTCAGACATCTTGAAAAAATCGCAATATGCCTTGTTGACATAGGTTAAAGTGCTGTCCGCCAGAAAGGTACAGACCATAACCGGCATGTCGTCAGACAGGCGGCGGTACTTTTCTTCACTGGTTTTCAGCCTGCTTTCAAATTCTTTACGTTTGCCCTCCAATTCGACTTCAATTGATTTTCTGCGCAGTGCCAGGTCAACATCCGCGATAAGCTGATAACCTTCCACCGGTTTGCGAAGGTAGGCATAGGGAAGAGTTTTGGCAGCCCTCTGCATGATATTATCACTGTACTCTGAAGTTACATATATGACTGGAATCGACCATCTTTCCATGATGATTCCGGCTGCTTCAATGCCGTCCATATTTCCTGAAAGATTGATATCCATCAGAATAAGGTCAGGCATGTCGGCAGCTATGCTTTCCAGAGCCAGCTCACCGGTATCCACCTGTGCAGAGATAGTATGGCCGTTCTTGACAAGAATCCTGCTCAGGAAAAGTCTTATAGACATGGAGTCTTCAACTATTAAAATTTTGGCCAAAAAGATTCCCCTCCTATCATATATGCCTGCTTAAAGTCATATTCGGCCGTTGGTTACAGAATTAATTCCATGCCAACTGTTTGAAAAGAGATAAAACTCTTTATCCTCTTGGAATCGTTAGTCGACATTCGAGATTGATGAAATTATCAGTCGGCCCCCAGGAACAGAACAATTGGGTAAACCGGTATTGTTTTATTGTAAAAAAATGCTCTTTGATAATTATCAATAATTTTCTAAAAATCTGGACAGGCAGAAGATCTCTCCCGGCATAATGGAACCAGCATCCAGTCTCTTACCCCCTTCGGAAAAACTGCACTGCTGAATAGCTCAAGAATGGTGAAACAAACTTTGATTCTAAAACATTACGATAAATTGAACAGTTATCAGTCTGGAGTGACAGTCGGTTATCTGTATTCAGGATAAAGCTTTTTCATGCAACCCGGACACACGCTGTGGGTAAAGCCTGCACCATGGTTTCTGGAAAGATAATGTTCAATGGGATGCCACTGGCCCTGTTCGTTCTTGATACTTTTACAGCTAGCACAGACCGGAACCATGGTTCTAAGGGTCTGAATTTCTGCTAAATAGTCGGATGGCCGTTTATTCCTGTCCCCAAGTGCCTGGTTCACATATATTAATTCAAGATGGGATTCCATCAGATCTCGGAACTTGAGCATGAGTTTTTCTATGGTTTCTGAATATTCATTGGGACTGGTATCCAGAACACAGAGTGTGCCGAAGGGTCTGCCGTCGGGCATGATGATGGGAAATCCCAGGTAGGAGATCATGTCCAGCTTTACATCAGGATTGTTTTTCCAGTGTTCATCAGCTAGGGCGTCCGGGACCAGGAGCTTCTTTCCTGTCTTGATCACTGTTTCGCAGTAAAGACCTGAGCCATGCAGCTTTTCGCTATCTCCTGGGTTATAGGGGTTGTCCTTGATTCTGCTGGACACTAAAACCTCTATGTCAGGATCAGCAACCCGCATGATCAGAGCAGCAGGGATGTTGACCATCTGGCTTAAAATATCAACCAGCTCCTGCCAGGCATCCAGCGTTCCCTGAGATACCTCAATCTGCATATGTTCAGACATTATCAATCCTCCAATGCGTCAATGTGAAATAATTCATGTCTATATATTCCAGAAGTATTGATTCAACTATCAGTCCAGTAATTTCCTTAGCATGGCCAGGAGTTCATTGATCTGATACGGCTTGCCGATAAACCCTGAAGCTCCCTGCTTTAAAGGTTCTCTAACCTGTCCGTTGGCCGAATATCCGCTGGTGATGAGTACCCTGACCCGGGGATTGATTTTCATAAGCTCAATCAGACATTTGTGCCCCCCCATGCCCGGCATGTTCAGATCCAGCAGGATCAGGTCAATGGATTCTTTTTTCCGGGAATAAATTTCCAGGGCCTGCTCTCCTGAGCTGGCGGCAATCACCTGATAATCATAGGATTTGAGAACATCTTCTGTCAGATCTCTGATGTCGTCATCATCATCCACCACGAGAATGGTTTCATTCTGGTGATTCAGGACTGCTGGAGCATTGGATTTCATAACATCAATGTCTGTTTCTGATGATGAAGCAGGCCAGTATATCTTAAAGGTCGTACCTTTCCCAGGCTCACTGTAACGGTTGATG
>PWNK01000044.1 GCA_003557865.1 Desulfonatronovibrio sp. | reverse complement strand
GGGAAGGCCGGAAAGGATGGACGAGCCAGAAGACCTGCCCGGAGTCCTGTCATTTAACTTTGTTCCGGTGCGAGGACGTCCGGGATGAGATCCATTGCCCCAGTTTCTGTTGGCAAAGGGGTGAGAACTGATGACTTTTTTAAATACTGATGCCCCTGCCTGGAGCTTTCTGCGCGGCTTTGAGCCGGCCAGTCTATGTGACTGGCCGGGCAAGGTCAGCGCTGTTCTGTTTTTCGCTGGATGCAACCTGCGCTGCCCCACCTGCCACAACGCTTCCATTGCCTGGAATCCTCACCGGTCCAGACCTGTTGATCACAAGTCCATCCTGCAGCAGATCCTGAAGAACAGGAAATGGCTGGACGGCCTGGTGCTTACCGGGGGAGAAGTGACCATCCTGCCCGGACTTGATGACTTTCTGAAAACACTGTCCCTGATGGGCCTGCCCATAAAGCTCGATACCAACGGCCTGAAACCCGGATCTGTGAAAATGGCTCTTAAACACGGCTTCATTGAAAAAATCGCCGTGGACATCAAGGGACCCTGGGAAAAGTACCCCCATCTTTGCGGCGGCCTGATCAGTTCCAGCAGGATTATGTCCTGCGCCTCGAAAATTTTTAAAATGGCTGTTTCCAGTCCTGAAAGATTCATGTTCAGGTGCACAATGGTCCCCGGCCTTGACAGCAGCGACCTGCGCGTCGTGAGATCATACCTTCCCCGGGGATTTGATCTCAGGGTTCAGAAATACCTCCCGCCGGGAGCAGGGTTTTCTGCTGTTTGAACATTTAACCAGAGGTTAGATCATGCCTTTACAGATTAAAAAAAGGGACGGAAGACTTGAGTCCTGGTCCAACGACCGGATTGCCCTGGCCATCCTCAAGGCCCTCAAGGCAAGCGGGATCAAAGATCCCCTGCTGGCTTCCCGTCTGGCCAAAAAGGTTGAAGTCAAGCTCCAGGACCTGGAGGTCCCTGAGCAGGAACTGGTCCAGGATATGGTGGAAATGGTGCTCATGGAGTCCAGGCTCTTTGATGTGGCCAAGAAGTATATCATCTACAGGGAGAAAAGAAGGGAGCTGCGTTCCCAGCATGAGGCCTTCCTGAACATCAGGGAGACCATAGACAATTATGTGAACAAGTCCGACTGGCGGGTCAGTGAAAACGCCAACATGGGGCATTCATTCCAGGGCCTGATGCTGCATTTGTCCGGTTCGGTCCAGGCCAGATATTCTCTGGAAAAGTATCCCCATGAAGTCCGCCTGGCCCATGAACACGGTTACTTCCATGTTCACGATCTTTCCTTTGGCCTGGCCGGATACTGCGCCGGATGGAGCCTGCGCGACCTTCTTCTGGAGGGGTTCAACCTGGAAGGCAAGTGTTCATCCGGACCGGCCAGACATTTTGACTCGGCCCTGGGCCAGATGGTCAACTTTCTGGGCACATTGCAGAATGAATGGGCCGGGGCCCAGGCCTTCAACAATGTGGATACCTACCTGGCTCCGTTCATCCGCAAAGACGGCCTGAACTACAGGCAGGTCAGGCAGGGCGTACAGAAGTTCGTGTTCAATCTGAACACCACTTCCAGATGGGGGGGGCAGAGTCCCTTTACCAATCTCAGCTTTGACCTTGTTCCCCCGGAGCACATAGGCAGGGAAGGGATAATTATCGGGGGCAGGCTTGAGGATGAAGTCTATTCTGATTTTGGACCTGAGATGCAGATGTTCAACCGGGCCTTTCTTGAGGTCATGCTTGAAGGGGACTATCACGGCCGGATTTTCTCCTTCCCCATTCCCACCTATAACGTGACCGCTGATTTTCCCTGGGAGAGCGAGGTGGGCGGACTGCTGCTTAAACTTACCTCCAAGTACGGGGTTCCCTACTTCCAGAACTTTATCAATTCCGATCTTCGTCCGGAGGATGTACGCTCCATGTGCTGCCGCCTGCAGATGGATCTGCGTGAACTGAGAAAGAGAACCGGAGGCCTTTTCGGGGCAGGGGACCTGACCGGATCCATCGGGGTGGTCACCCTGAATCTGCCCAAGCTGGCCTTTCTGGCCCAGGGGGAAGAGGACTTCCTGGACATTGTCTCAGAATACGCAGGGCTGGCCAAAGATTCCCTGGAGTTCAAGCGCAAATTCATCACCGACAATATGGAGCGCGGGCTGTTCCCTTTTTCCAGGAGATATCTCAAAAACGGCCTGAAAAACCATTTCAGCACCATCGGGCTTATTGGAGGGCATGAGGCATGCATGAATCTGCTGGGCAAGGGCATTGAAAGTCCGGCCGGAGTCAGGCTGATGCAAAGGACTCTGAACCACCTGCGGGAGCTGACAGTAAGATACCAGGAAGAAACAGGCAATCTTTACAACCTGGAGGCCACGCCGGCCGAGGGTACCAGCTACCGCCTGGCCAAGATTGACAAGGCCCTTTACAGTACCATCTATGCCTCTGGCAACGGCGTGCCCTATTACACCAACTCCACGGCCATGCCTGTGGGGGCAAGTTCGGATGTCTTTGAAGTCCTGGAGCATCAGGACAAGCTGCAGCCCCTGTATACCGGGGGGACTGTTTTTCATACTTTCCTGGGTGAATCCGTGGCCGATTGCGACTCCCTGAGAAATTTCATAGTCAAGGCCATGACCATGACCAGGCTGCCCTACATATCCATTACCCCCACATTCTCGGTCTGCAGGGAGCACGGATACCTGGCCGGAGAACATCCGCTCTGCCCGCAGTGCAGCAGAGAGGCCGAGGTTTACACCAGGGTGGTGGGGTACTACCGTCCGGTGAGCATGTGGAACAGAGGCAAACAGGCTGAATATCAGGACAGGGTGGTCTTCGGGCTGTAAGAGGGGCAGCAGGCGTTAAGCCTGGCCGGTGATCCGGGCTAACCCTCTTTTTCCATGATCCGGCAGAGGGCCTTGAAACCGCAGTACCTGCAGGTTTTATCTCCTGACTGGGGCAGGGGATTAATCAGGGCGTAACCATTTTGGATTTCCAGGCTGATTGCCTCAAGATTGCGGCGCCACTGCTTAAGGATATCCACCATTTTGCCGCTGTTCATTTTTTCCGGGGTTTTAAGGGTGTTCCCCTGGAGGCTGATTTCATCGTTGGAAATGATTCCGTGGAATCTGCAGTTCCGGGGATGGACCTGGGCCAGGACCACTCCGGCCGTTTCATGACCGGTAACCAGGGAATAGATGGGCAGCTGAGGCTCAATGATCCTTTCTCCCATCCACATATTTTCCACGCTGTCCACTGCAGCCCCGGTTTTGTAGTCAATGATGACCAGCCGGCCGTCTTCCAGGAGGTCCAGGCGATCCATCCTGGTTTTGATGCTTATTCCCCCGATTTGAACGTTTCTGGTCTCTTCCAGGGCTGAAACCTCAAACTCCTTTCGCCCCAGCTCCCTCTGCAGCCAGCTGAATATGGTTCTTTTGAGCCTGGCCTTTTCAAGCTCCATGAACTCAGGGCTGAACAGGACGTGTCCCCGGGTCTGGAATTCCTGGACAGTCAGTGAACATGTTTCATCCACCAGGGAATCCAGACTGTCCTGGCTGATCATTTCCCTTAGTTCCTCCAGGGAGCCGATTTCCTGCCAGACGCGCATCAGGGCCCTGTGCGTCAGGCTGCCCCTGTCCATGGGGGTCAGGGCGAAAAGGGGCTCTTCCAGAGGCCCGGACCCCAGCCTGTGAGCGGCGTAACCCCTGAAAGGGCACAGGGCCTGGTCCTGAAAGGCCCTGGACCCGCCCAAGAGCCGGCTGTCCTCAAGAGCGAGCCCCTGGCCGTCCTTTACCGGGAAAAGTTCACCGCAGCCGGCCATAAGGGTGAAAACCCCGGCAGGTTGATGCAGGATAACGCTCTTAGGGTCCACCGCCTGGAGTCCGCTTAACAGGGGGCTTGCAAGCAGACTCCGGTCATCTTCATGTGTTGAGTGGCTGAAGATTATGTCCCGGGAAGAACTGAGCAGGGAGTCCATGATTCTGCGGGCAAGCTCAAGTTCCCGTGCCGGGGAGGAACCCGGAGTCCGGTATTTTCTCTGGAGTTCAACAGGCAGGAAGGGATTCGGCCTGCTGGAGGCCGGAAGCACATCCGCGTTTAAGTTCATCACCCACAGATGGTCGAAGTCAAGCCCGGGGGTTTCCAGAAGACCCATAACCTGCACCCGGGCCTTGACTGATTCAGGCTGGAAAATCCTGGAACTTAGAAGGTCTTCAAACCTCTTTAAGGCCTGGCCGTAAGAAATGGATTTCATGACCGGCTCCAGGCTTGAGAGCCTGGACAGCTCTTCCTTGAAGGCCTGAAACGTCTGAAATTCGATGCTGTTCAGCGCCCTTGAGCCCGGCCAGCCGGCAGCTGAAAGAATCCGCGAAAAAAGAGCGGCCCATGCGGCCGGGCTTTGCCCCTCCTTGCTGCCGGCGGCTGTCTCCAGGGAACTGGCAAGGATCCGGGTTAAATCAGGGCAGTGGTGGGGGGTATCTTCCCGGCCGGCCAGCTCCAGCAATTTTTGGGCGGTTATCCATGGATGGGCCTTGCTGCGGATTTTCCTGTCCAGGGCGGCTCTGGCCGCGAATTCCTGTTCTGCACCCTGTAAAAAAGGCGAGTCAAGGATGATCCCCAGTTCCTGGATGTCCCACTTTTGCCTGTTCAGCAGGCCAAGAAAGAGCGCGGCGCAGCGCGCCAGGGGGTAGTGGCCCAGAGGAAAGCCCAGGGAGATATTAAAGATTCTTCTGTCGGGCTGGGTCAGGCTGTGCACTGTTTCCGGATGAAAAGCATGGTCCAGGGAGCGTTCAATCATGGTCCGCATTTTTTCCAGGCCCGGGACTGCTATTCCCACCCTGGCCTCAGGGTCTTCAAGGGTCAGGTTGAGAGCCCAGGCAGCGGCAGCCATGGTTTCATCCCTGAGGTCAGCGTAAGATGTCCAGCGGGCCCTGCCTCTGCCGCAAGGAGGGGGTAAAAGGTATAAGCCGCAGTTATTCTCAGCCAGGCAGGTCAAAAAGTCCTCAATGGCCGGATCAAACTCCAGAAAACCGGCCAGGATCAGATTTTCGGGAGGAGTGAGCAGTTTCTTCTTCAGGCACCGGGCAAGATATGCAGGCAGGTCAGCCCCGGCCAGGAAATGGTTTTCAGCGCAGGTCCGGTTGAACCCCTGGGCCCATTGGACAAAGGTCCTGATTTCCCGGTCAGTAGAGCCATTTATTTCCATCCAGGGCAGTTTATGCCTGCTGACGGTTTCATAGGCCCTGGCTGCTGCCTCTGACGTGCCTTTCAGACCCAGAATCCTGTATTCCGGGGTATTGGAGGAGATAATTTCTTCCCACAGGACCGCTTCCTGGTGCGGACCAAGAAGAAAAGGCCCCTCCTGGACCTGCTTTGAAAAAAAAAGATGCTCCAGCCAGGAGCTGAAAGGCATGATGGCCGGTGTTTCCCAGACCAGGCGCCGGCTGTCCTGCTGGTATTGACTGTGAACACTGATCAGATGCCTGGCCAGGCGCCTGGAAGAGGTGGCCAGGACCGCCCTGTCTTCCAGGAGATCAAAAGCCCTGCTCCGGTTTATGGTCTTAAAGTTCATGAACCCTTACCATGTTCTTTTCAGGGATACCCTTGGCCAGGTTCACCAGATGCCGGTGGTGGGTGAAGAAAACAACCTGGGTCTCCCGGGATATGCCGGCCAGGACGGACAGGGTTTTCTGGGAGCGCTCATCGTCGAAATGGACCAGGATATCATCCAGGAGCAGGGGAAAAGCAGGGCTGCTCTGCAGGTACGAGTGGATTCCCCCCAGGCGCAGGGCCAGAAAAAGCTGATCCCTGGACCCGTCGCTGAGCTGGTCCACTCCCAGCCGGTCCCCGGATTTTTTGACCGCCCTGATCACTGGCTCGCCTTTTTCATCGTAATCAGCAATGACTGCTGTAAAGGATCCCAGGGTGATTTCCCGGAAAATATCTCCAGCAGACCTGAGCACCGGTCCCTGGCTGGCTGTTCTGTAGCGCTCGATTTCAGCAGCCAGGATGCTGTAGGCAAGGCGGCAGCGGACGTACTGCTGAACATGGTTCTCCAGAAGGGCCCTTTGTTCCTGAATTTTTTGCTCCACTTGGGGGACTCGGGATGTTCCGTCCATATCCCTGAGCCTCAGTTCCGCCTCCAGAACCTGTCTTCTGACCTGTTCCAGGCGGGGCTCAAGCTCCTGTTTTTCTTTTTCCAGACCCGAAATTAAACCTTTGAGTTCATCACTGTCAAAGTCCTGGACTTCAGCGGCGAACTCAACCGGATCTTTTCCTGAAGCCAGCTCCCTCAAATGTTCCAGGGTATTTTCCAGTCTGGTTCTCAATTCCTTTTTCAGGGCCGACTTCTCTTCAATTTCCGGCAGTCTGTGCGGATCATCAGTTCCCCCCTCCCGGCAGATGATGGACATTTCACCCTGGAGGACATCCAGCTCTGATGAGACCTGGCCGATTCTGGTTCGAGTCTCCTCCAGCCTGGCCAGCAGGTCGCTTCTTTCCCCGGCCTTTTTCTGTTCGTTCTTCAGGCGGACGTGAAGCCTGCCCACGATGTCCTCGGGCCGGCCTTCAGCTGTTTCCGGATAACCCATGTTTTTTACCAGACGGGCTGCCTGGGAGGAAAAAACCCGGCATTTTTTGTCCATGGCCTTTTTGCGCAGAGTCAATTTCTCCAGTTCTTTGCTGCTGGAGTATATTTCCTGCCTGATTCTGATCTCTTCCAGGATATCCCCCGGATCCCTGCCGGGGTCCAGGAAGGCGGAAGTCAGGGATGCTCTCCACTTTTCTTTGATTTCACTAAGTTCACCTTCCAGGCCTTGTTTCCTGGCAGCCAGCCTGTCCAGTGAGAGCCGGATCCTGGACAGGTCCCGTTCCAGGTTCTTACTGTTCTGCATCAGCTCCATGGACCTGCGGCGCGCTTCTTCCACCAGGGAACTCAGGGCTGAGAGATCTGGTTTTTCAGGCAGGGTGAAACCTTCCCGGGCAAGGATTTTGACTGCCGTCCGGCAAAGCTGATTCATCTTCCCGGAAGTGCTGTCCAACTCCAGGAACTCATGGTCCAGTTCCTGACCAAGCCTCTTGATTTCAGCAACCCTGAGCATCCAGGCCCCCATCTCTTTGGGAGACAAGGGAGTAATGTTCAGACCGGACCACTGGTCCTCCCACTGGCCGGTAAGGAGCTCAAGACTCTTTGTCCCGGCCTCCAGGGCAGATTCCAGGTGTTTATTATTCTCTTCAAGCTCCATGATTTCCCGTGTAAGTCCGGATCTGGCCGCTACCTGATCAGCGTTGTCCAGGAGACGGTCCGCCTCCCTGTCGGCCATGATCTGGCTTTTTTCAAAGGCCGGGGCAAGATGGGATGAATCCGTGCGGCGCAGAAAGGCAGCGGTTCTGTCCTTATCCGGGGAACTTTCCAGCCATGTCCCCTTGACCAGGCTCCAGCCCTCATCGCGCAGATTTCTGGCCGCAGCCAGGTCCCGGGGATCAGGAATGGATTCATCCGGGTCAAGCCTGGACAGCTCGGATTTTTTGGAATCCAGAAGCCTGGAGGATTGGGCAAGGTTGTTTTTGCAGGTTTCCATTTCCTGGCGGGCCCTGGAAATGTCCTGTTCAAACCTGTCCATGGTTTCGCGCAGAGGCAGGGCCATGCCGGCCAGCTCGGCAAGATCACCCTGCCAGAGCCCCAGGGAGCTGATTTCCTTTTCAATTTCGACCTGGAGCTTTCTGATTTTCAACCTGGAGCCTGCTTCCTGCTTCAGCAGTTCCGGGGCCAGGGACATGTCTCTGGAGAGCATGTCCAGTGCCCTGCAGTCCGGGACCGGGGGCATCTCCCTTATCCCGGCCCGGGTGATTTGCAGTTCATGCTCCAGATCTTTCATGTCGCCGGCGTTCTGGGCCAGCCTGCTGTTAACCTGCACCAGCTGGCCGGCCAGGGTTTCGATTTTTTTTATCCGAGCGGGTCCGGGATGCAGTTCTTCCAGGTTCTGCGGCAGATTTTTTCCCGGGAGCAGGGCTGATTTTTCAAGAATCAATGCCTCCAGGGTCTTTATTTCCTGCTCCAGGGACAAGATATTATCCCTGGCCTGGGCTATGAGCGGGGACTGGTGAAAGAGGCGCTCCAGTTCATGGGCGTAATTCAGAGTCTGTTCACAGACCTTGATTTTTTTCAGCTGGGCTGAAACATCAGTCTCGACCCTGGTCAGCTGTTCCAGTTCATGGCTCAGCCGGTTCATGGTGGTCAGGACTCTTACGCGGTTCCCGGAAAAATCCGGGCTCAGATCCGGGATTGTTTTCAATTCCTCAAGCCGGGCATTGAGTTCATGATAAGCTGAAATATGGGGCAAGGCCCTGTAGAATCTCTGGTAGGCATGAAGTGATGATTCCAGATTTCTGATCCTGAGATCAAGGTCGTTTTTTTCCTTCTGGATCTTTTCAAGGTCGGACTTTAAATGCCTCCACTGCTCAGGCCTGACAGAAAGCTCTCTTAACTGTCTGTTCAACCGGGATATTTCCAGTGCGCACTGCCAGACGGGCCGGGATGTGGCCCTGGGCCGGAAAAGCGCGTCAGCCTTTGTGCCAAGATCATCCATTGCCTGGCGCAGACTGGTCAAACCTGAGGCCGCGGCAAAAAGAGTTTCTCCCAGATGCCCGCCTCCCTTGAGGATTTCCCTGGCTCCCTGGCGGATCGAGAAGTGATCCATACTGAACATGCTGGTATACATTTCCCTGGTCAGGCCGGACATGAGCCTGGACATGAATCCGGGTTCAAGGGCCTGTCCATCCCGGTCCACCAGGTCATTTTTGTTGCGCTTGTAGCGGGTCAGTTCCAGAACCCGGCCGGAACCGGTCCCCAGAACAGCCCCTACTGCCAGGTCCTTGTATTCATGGACAAAGGCATCCTCCGACCTGAGCCCGAAACCGAAAAAAAAGGCATCCAGGGCCCGCATGGCAGTGCTTTTTCCGGCTTCATTGGGGCCAAAAATGATGTTCAGTCCTGCTTTGCCGGACAGGTCAATGGATTTGTCAGTAAAGTGTCCGAAAGCCTGCAGATTCAGCCTGAGTATTTTCATGGTTCAGCCTGAAGGATCACCTTTGGGCCCGCTCTGGTCCATGGAAAGCAGGGAAATGATGGTTCTGCGCGCCTCCCGCAGGTAATTTTTCCTGATATCCAAATCTTTCAAATCCGGGAGGGCCACTCCGGTTCCGGACAGTCTGGCCGCCAGGTCGTCCAGGCTGAAATCAAGCTCTTCAAAACCTCCGGGACTGGTTTCCAGCTCATCAATAAATCTGGCCAGATCGCCCTGGGGGGTCCTGCTTTTTTTCAGTTCCTCGAAATCCAGGACCGGAAAGGTGTTCAGGATTATCTTCTCCACCCAGATCTTCTGTCTGGAAATGTCGGCCGCTATCCGCTTCACAGAAGCCATGAACCCTTCCTGGTCCCTGATAAGTTCATTATGAGCCCCGCCCGCGCCCGTGATCTCAACCCTGAGGGCCATGGGCCTGCCCCCTGATTCCCGGGAATAGACCAGCTCCATCTCCAGCCCGGTCTTGTCCAGGACCTGGGTGAAAGTCTTCAGTCCGGCAATGTCCACCTTCAAGTTTTCCCACCTGAAGACATCCAGGATTATTCTTTCAACTTTGACCGCTCCGCTGTTGTCCACATCAACCCGGACGCATCCCCTGGGACCTGTCTCCCGGACATGCCTGCCCTGAATGCAGCCCGGAAATACAACATACGGGCTGTCATGGACTGTTTCATGCCGGTGCACATGACCCAGGGCCCAGTAATCATAGCCTTTGGCCAGAAGGTGCTTCAGTTCACATGGTGCGTATCCGCTGTGTCCGGGTCTTCCGTCAAGGGAGGTGTGCAGCATCCCGATGTTAAACAATCCTGGAACAGGATCCGGGTAGGATAAAACCAGGTTGTTCAGGACCTCTGGTCCGTGAAAGCTCTGTCCGTGAACCGCGGCCCCGAGATCTTCAATGCGCCATGTATGGGCGTGAGCTGAGCGGAATGTCCTGACGTTTTCCGGGAGTTTCAGGGATCTGGTCATGGTGTTGCCGGCGTCGTGATTCCCCCGGATCAGGGCAACCCTGGTTCCGGCGTCCTTTAGCCTGTCCATCTGCAGGGAAAAATGGAGCAGGGTCTGAAAGTCGGGGCAGTCAGCATCATAGAGATCCCCGGAAATGAGCAGCAAAGGGATGCTGTTTTCCAGGATATAGTCAATGAGGCCTCCCAGGGCCCGGCGGGCAGCTTCCCTGATTTCTTCAACCGGGGCTCCTTCATATCTTCCAAGCCCGCGCAGGGGGCTGTCCAGGTGCAGGTCAGCGGCGTGGATGAAGGTTAACATGAACCTGAGTTATCATTAACCAGCCAAAGGCTCAAGAATGATTTCAAAGAGGCGACTGTTCATTATGTCCCTTGACTGGGTATGGTTCATTGAACTATACATAAGCAATGGATTTTGAATGGGACCAGGACAAAAGCGATGCCTGTTTCGCTCAACGCGGCTTTGACTTTGCTTATGTGTTAAAAGCCTTTCTGGATCCATGCAGGATAGTCAGAAAAGACAGTCGCTGGAATTACGGGGAGAAGAGATACCAGCTACTGGGCAGAATCGAGCGCAGGCTGTTTTTTGTGGCCTATACCATGCGCGGCAGACGCATCAGAATCATTTCAGCGCGTAAAGCCAATCAGAGGGAGATACATAGATATGAAAACAGTTCGAGTAACCATTGACCCCAAAGATCCGGGTTCCCTGCCCAAGGGCCGGATCGACACCAGAAAAGTTGATGCAACCACCGGGTCCGAGCTGGCTGCCCAGGAACTTCAGGATGAACTTGAAGCTATGCAGGATGCGGCCAGGTTTGCCCGACGGGTGCGCAGACGTCTGGGCTTGAGTCAGGCTGAGTTTTCAAAACGCATTGATGTTTCTGTGGAAACCATCCGCAACTGGGAGCAGGGCAAGCGAAGACCCACCGGCGCGGCCAAGACCCTGCTCAAGGTTTTGGACCGAACCCCAGAGACTGCCCTGGATGCCCTCAAGTAAAAAATGCTCACATAGTTCTTTTTTGGCTATGCAAAAGAGATGATCAAGGGGATTGTGTGCAGTTCTGAAGATCTGGTCAAGGTGCTGCCCATGGTCCATTTAACCCGGGATGAATTTGTATCCAGGGCTGAGGCGATGTCCTGAACAATGCCCTTGACGTTGATGATGGGATGTCTTTCCAGGACATGGGGGAGCCCGTAGGTCATGTTGCAGGCCAGACATTTGCCCGGGCGCTGGATGAGTTCAAAGCTGAGACGCAGTTCACTGTTCCTGAATTCTTCAAATCCCAGCTGGATATCAAAATGGCTGTCTTCTGAGTCGCCGTAAAAGGCTTCAAAAAAATCACGGCTTCTCTGGGCTGGGAAAACGCTTTCCAGGAACTGAGGGGTCATGAGTTCCCGGACTCTTGCTTCATCCATTGGTCAGTCCTCACTTTGTTAAAGATAATTAAAGCATTCACCAGGATGCCGCCCTGCCTGGGTCCAGGGTTTCTTTTGTTGCGAACTCCCTGTCGCGGTTCCCTAGGACAAAAAATTAATTGAGACCAGTAAAAGTAACTTCTCAATAGCTCCCGGCAATGGAACCAAAAAAAAGCACCTGGACCCCGGCCTGCGCCGGGGTGACGACCGAGAGAACTCGCCAACGCGGCACTCCATTCCGTCACCCCGGCGCAGGCCGGGGTCCAGATAGAACGAAATACCGAGGAAAGGCTGCCCGGTCTTATTGAGAAGATACCAGTAAAACACATAGGGGTTAAACAAGTTTGAAAAGTGCTCGAAATATAATGGAAAGGCATTTTTGTCCAACGGAACCGACGACGGTCAAACATGGCAACAATACGAAACCCTGGACCCAGGCAGGCCTTGACGCTTAGGTCAACCAAAAAGAGTGGTGAATAACTACAAGTCAGTATGGGAGCATTACGCGTTTCTGACAAACCAGACAGGGGACAGTCCCGAAGCCAGGGACAGTCCCCGTGCCAAGCCATGATAGACCGCTTTTAACCCAAAAAAAGCTGTGACATACACATCAATTTTTTCAGTTGTCAGAAACGCGTAATGCTCCCGTCAGTATTTAAGGTTCCCTGATATCCCTGAGCAGAATGTTTTCCGGGCAGGAGTCAACAGCTTTTTCAAACTGATCCATTGCCCTGGATATATTCTCCCAGGCCTTGCCGCCGGAAACAGGTATGTCTGAGTTTCCGCTTTTTTGCAACCTTTTGAGCACGAAGCCCATGGTCAGGATATTGACATCCAGTCCGGGCTGGAAAGTCTTTTCACCTTCCTGGTCCCTGGATACCTCCACAATCAGTTTTGCCCGGTCCAGATCCTCAAGCACTTCACTGACCAGGCGCGGGGGGAGACTGAGATGGTTTCTGATCTGATCAGGGGTGGTGCCCTGGCCGTCATCCAGAAACCTTCTGATAATCAGGTGCATGATGAGCAGGGAAACCCGGTGCTTGTAACCGGGGCTTATGTTTTTGACTTCCCGGGCAAAAATGAAGCGTCTGACGTTTTCGTAGGCATATGAGAGTTCAGCTCCAAAGAGGATGATCATCCAGCTTAACTGGAGCCAGATGAGAAACATGGGCAGGGCGGCAAAGCTTCCGTAGACCGCGTTGTATTTTACCACCCCGACCTGAAGGGTGATATAGGCCCACTGCATCAGCTGGAACAGGGTGCCAGAAATGATGCCGGCAATAATGGCCGGCTTCAGCCTGACCCTGGTGTTGGGCATGGCCATGATCAGAAATATGAACAGCAGCCAGATAAGGATATACGGCAGTATTCTGGGAACAAGATCGGCCAGCACACCCATGAATCCCAGCCACCTGGTTTCCGCGGCCAGGGCGCTGAGCTCGGTGGAGATGAACACGGTCATGCTCCCGGACATGATCACCAGGACAGGGGCAATGAGCATGACTGAAATATATTCGGTCAGCTTTCTGATCCAGCCTCTGGACTCCTTGACGTTCCACACGGCATTGAAGGCAAGTTCAATATTGGTCAGGACCTTGATCACGGACCATAGAAGAAAGATCAGTCCTATGCCCGCAATGATCCCTCCCCTGGTTTCCTCCAGCAAAGAATAGGAGAAGGAGACCACCTGCTCCAGGATATCCTCGTGAGCTTCCAGGTAAAATTCCAGCTGCCTGTTAAGGGCCTCTTCCAGGCCGAACCCCTTGGCTATTCCAAAGGCCATGGCCAGGACAGGGACGATGGACAGCAGGGTGTAATAGGTCAGGCCTGATGCCCTGCGCATGCAGTCGTCCATGCTGAACCCTTTCATTGCCACCAGCAGGACCTGCAGGTGGCGCACGAAAAAGGCCTGGACACCGGAAAGGCTGTCCATGTCCATTCGCCAGATGCTGGTCTGGATAAACTCCGCGACTTTTTTAAACATGCTACTGTCCCCCAAGTTCGCGCCAGGCCTTGAGCAGCGGGAAATAGAGCCCGGCCCGGACATTTCGGTCTTCCATCATCTGAAAGATCCGCCGGTATTTTATTAACTGGTCCTGGTATCTGAGCATCTCATTATCCAGAAAATGATCAAGACCGCCACCCTCATGGACGCTGGTCTTGTAGTCTATTATCCACCTGATGTCCTTGTGGTCAATAAAAGTCCTGTCCACCACCACCCGGATGACCTCCCCGTCCAGGACAGCGCTCAGGGGGTATTCGCACCTGGCCTCTTTGTGCCTGGAGAGAATCCACCTGCCCACGCTGTGGGACAGGGTGTTTTTAACCGCGGTTATTACCTTGGCAGCGGCTTGTTCCAGGTCATGCGCGCTGACTCCCAGCCTGAGAAGCTCGGACTTTACCTGCCGCCTGCAGTTTTCAACGCAAGACTCGTTCCATTTCTCGATTCCATTTTCAGCGATGCGCGCCAGAAGCTCGTGCACACTGATGCCGATGTTTCTAATGGTATCTCCAGCCCATTGGTAGGGAACAGGATCGTCAGGGACCTGGTGAACCGGGGCCTGGTCCCTCCCGGGGAAGCTGCGGGCCTTAATCTCAGGCGGGTTCCAGCTTGGATCAAGTCTGAACAGCAGGTTGCAGGGGGACTCTGCCGGACTTGTTTCCCTGTCCAGAGGCCTTGAGGCGCGGGCCTTCTCAAACAGGGGTTTCAGGTCATGCCACAAATAGGACAGAAATGAGTTTTTTCTGGGTCCGGCGGGAACGGTCCCGGAGCCGTTCCGGTTCTTCAGACTGGCCGAGGCCAGGAGGTGCAAACTTTTTCTGGCCCTGGTGGCAGCCACATACAGAAGCCGGACCGCTTCATTATCCAGCCTTGTTTTTTTCAGGCCCTCAATAAATGAATAGGTGGGACTGGTCTTCTGCCCGACAGAGGCTATGGGGGCCAGCAGAAGCCTGGAAAAAGAATCTTCGCCCTGTCCGGCAGGGACCTCCATGAACTGGAGCAGCAGCCTGTCCGAGCCCCTGGGGACTTTTTCCAGACCAGGGAGGATGACATGGTCGAACTCCAGGCCTTTTGCTTTGTGGATGGTCATGATCTGCAGGAGTTCATCGCCTTTGGGGTCAGGCCTGGAAAAAAGATTATCCAGGGATTTTTCAAACTCCGGGATATCTTCAATGCTCTGGCAGTGTTCATGGGCGGCAAGGTGTTCCAGGAAGGTTGCGGCGTCTTCCAGTTCCTGGGGGCTTCTGAGGCAGGCCGGTCCTCCAAGATCGGTCCAGACAGCTTCCACCAGCCTGGACAGGGGCCTGCGCCGCCTGTTTTCCCAGGCAGGAACAAGGACCCGGGCCATCTTTTCCAGAATGAAGCGGCCTTCACGGCTGAGTCCTTCAACGCGGTCCGTGTTTTTCAGCTTTTCAAGGATGGGCTTATGCTCACCTGGTGAAGTCAGCCGGGAAAGGTCCCTGAGGTCAAGGCCGGCCCAGGGGGCCCTTAAGATGCACAGCCAGGAGAGATTGTCCCATGGTCTGAGCAGAACTTTGGTCAGGGAGTAGAGGTCCAAGACCACCTGCCTGTCTTTGAGCGGTTCGATGTCAACACCCTGAAAGCTGTGTCTGTTTTGGCGCAGGATCTTGATTATCTCAGCCAGATGGGTTCTGGATCTGACCAGCACGGCCAGGTTCTCACCGGGGTGGTTCTGTTTTGTTTCGCTGATGATCCGGGCCACTTCCAGGGCTTCATCTTCAGGGCCTGGATCAAGAAGGGGATGAATATGAACTGATCCCGGAAAATCCCTGGCCGCGTGCATGGAGCTGTACCTGATGGAGCCGCTGACATGGTCCTCCTCATCCTGAAAAGCCCCGGGAAAAACACGGTTGATCCAGTCAACCAGCTCATGACCGGAGCGGAAATTGACACGCAGAGACAGGGGTTCAAGGAGGACCTCTCCTATTCCGTCCTGCCTGGCCTTGAGAAATACGCCCACGTCCGCGTCCCGGAAGCTGTATATGGACTGCATGGGATCGCCCACCAGAAAAAGGGTTCTGCCGTCTCCAGGGGTCCATCCGGAAACCAGCTTTGTGAGTATTTCCTGCTGAGTGATGCTTGTGTCCTGGAATTCATCAAAAAGAATGTGCCTGATCTGGTAGTCAAGGCGAAGCATGAGCTCCGATGGATTCTGGGGCTCTCCCAGGGCCTGCAGGGCGCCCATGGATATTTCAGGGTAATCCAAGCGGCCCAGGCTCTGCATCACCAGGCTGAGCTGGGCAACGCTCATCTTCAGGACCTGGATCAACGCGCCCAGAACCTGCCAGGTGTGGTCAATATAGCCGGAATCAGGGAGATCACCCAGGCCGGCCAGGGACTTTTCCAGCTCCGGATACCGGGATAAAATTTTTAACAGATCCTGGAAGCGACTTTTCATGAAGTCGGCCCTGTCCCGGGAATCCTGATCCGGGAATGACGAGCCCGGGGGAAAGCCGGTGCTTCTGTCCACCTTGACCCTCCAGGAGCCTGAGGCAGTCTGCAGCAGTGCCCTGATGCCCAGCCAGTACTCAAGGTCATGGAGGGCGCATCCTGGAAAATCCTTGAGCTCCTCAAGGGATGCCAGGGGGAAGCCCCTTTTTTCCTCCTTCAGGTTTTTAAGGGCATAGGATGCGCATTCCAGCAGGAGGCGCTGATCTTCAGGCCCAATCAGCTGGTTGAAGAGGCGCGTTGTTTTTTGCAGGCGCCTCTCAATTTCCCGTCTCAGGTGGCCCTCCAGCAGGTTCCTGAGATCCCCGTGGCCGGAAGCAGCGCCCACAAGGCGCAGCCAGTGTTCCCTCAGCTTGAGCATATCTTTGATTAAACCTGCGGCCTTGGTCCAGTCATTGTCCAGGTGGAGCAAAATGGTGGAAAGCGATTCAAACCAGGGAGAGTCTTTTTTTAGTTCCAGCAAGGTATTGCGGGCTGCTTCCCGGTAAAGAGCCTCTGGGTCTTCCATGACCTCCAGGTCCCGGCCCAGGCCTGAAAAAAGGGGCATGCCCGCGGTCAGATAGAGGCAGAATGAATCAATGGTCCTGATTTTGAGCCTGGCGGGGTTGTCCAGGATGTTCCAATTCAGGGCCCTGTCCTGTTCCAGGGCCCTGAAGGCCAGATCCCAGGTCCTGGCAGAGTGCGCCTCCGTGGGTCTGGTCCCGGACGAAGCGCTCATGAGGGCCCTGACTATCCTCTCTCGCATCTCAGCCGCGGCCTTGCGGGTGAATGTTATGGCCAGGATTTCTTCGGGGCTGTCCACCAGGGATAGCAGCCTCAGGTATCTCTGGGACAGAAGCTCGGTTTTGCCCGAGCCGGCTGGGGCCTGAACAATAAAAGAAGCACCTGGGTCCAGGGCCCTTTGGCGCTGCTGACTGTCCATGGGCGTCTGTTTTATCATGGTCTTGCGGGCATGTGTTTTATAAGCTCAAACCCGAATAGAATACGGGATTTGCGGACAAAGATAAAGAAGAAGACCAGGTGTTAATCGGGCCGGGCTTATTTTGACATCCGGTCTGGACGGGCTTAGAATAATTATTGAAGAGTTGAAGATTTTTTTCCTGATCAGTTTCCTGAACCTGTTTTCACGGATTGAGCATATTTGGCTAAAACCCGGGGATTAATCATGTCATGGACTGAGCTTCTGGAATTTGACCGCAAACATATCTGGCATCCATACACGTCAATTATTGATCCCCTGCCTGTCTACCCGGTGGAATCGGCCAACGGGGTCAGAATTAAACTGGCTGGCGGCCAAGAGGTCATTGACGGCATGTCTTCCTGGTGGTGCGCCATCCACGGGTATAATCATCCAGCGCTCAATGCCGCCGCACAAGCTCAGCTGGAAAGAATGTCCCATGTCATGTTCGGCGGGCTGACCCATGAGCCGGCTGTCCATCTGGCCGGAATGCTTGCCGGCATTGTCCCCAAAGGCCTGGAAAAGATTTTTTTCTGCGATTCCGGATCAGTATCAGTGGAAGTGGCCCTGAAAATGGCCATCCAGTACTGGAGGGCCATGGGCAGGGAGGGCAAGACCAGGTTTCTGAGTCTTGAAAAGGGTTATCATGGGGATACGCTGGGGGCCATGTCGGTGTGCGACCCGGTAACCGGAATGCACACCCTGTTTTCCGGGTATCTAAACCATAATTATTTCGCGCCTTCCCCGGAATGCGCTTTTGATGAACCATGCCGGGATATGCACCTGGCCCGGGTCAGGGATATCCTGCGCGGACATGGCCATGAAATTGCCGCCTTTATCCTTGAGCCGGTGGTTCAGGGCGCGGGGGGCATGTGGTTTTACTCTCCCGCCTACCTCAAGGAAATCAGGAAGCTGTGCCGCGAGTTTGAAGTGCTGCTCATAGCTGATGAAATCGCCACTGGATTCGGACGGACCGGGAAACTCTTTGCCTGTGAACACGCGGACATATCCCCGGACATAATATGTCTTGGCAAAGCCCTGACCGGAGGCTATATAAGTCTGGCAGCCACCATGTGCACCGCAACCATCGCCTCAGGCATCTGCTCTTCAGCTCCCGGGGTTTTCATGCACGGACCGACCTTCATGGCCAATCCCCTGGCCTGTTCCCTGGCCCTTGCCAGCGTAAAACTTTTGCTCGGCCAAAACTGGAAACAAAGGATCAGGTCCATTGAGCAGCAGATGAAAAAAGAGCTTGAACCCTGCAGATCGATTCCCGGGGTGAGGGACGTCAGGGTGCTCGGGGCCATCGGGGTTATGGAGCTTGACACAGAGGTGAACGTGGCTGCTGCCCAGAAGCTTTTTCTGGAGATGAATGTCTGGATCAGGCCTTTTCTCAACCTGATTTACATCATGCCGCCTTACATTATTGAACCCGGCGACCTGTCCAGGCTGACCCAGGCCATGGCTGTGGCGGCAAAATCAATATAATTCTTGACTGGAAACCGAATCACGGGTTATTTTTCGAGCATCATTATTCTAAAAAAAGAGGTCTGATATGGAAAAAAAGAACTGGATCAACAAACTTGACGAGCTGGAAGGGGACCAACCCGCTCCCGCCAGGAAAAGCGGCATGAATCTCAGCCTTTCCCGGCCCAGCGAAGACATGATTCTTTATGGTCTGGCCGGGGTTGTGGGGCTGATTCTGATTCTGGTGATTGTCCTTTTTTTCAGGACAGGCAGGGAAGCGTCCTATGCCGAGGTGGATAATCTGCATTCAAGGCTTGAAAATCTGGAAAGTCAGATGAACAGGTTTGAACACAGGGAAGAAGAAAGACAGAGGGTGATTGCTCAGTACATGCAGTCTGATCAGGACCTTAAATCCAGGCTTGATGCCCAGAGGGAAACCATTGACGACTTAAGGCAGAAGATCGCGGCCCTGGAAAAGGCGGCTCAGAGGCCTGCCCCGGCGCCCCCTGCCCCTGCCCAGACTCCGCCAAGGCAGGAGACCCGCCCTGCGCCGGCAGCTCAGGACAAGATCACCCACGAAGTGCAAAGAGGCGAGAATCTGTTCCGCATCGGGCTGCAGTACAATATATCCGTGGATGAACTGTTAAGGCTGAATAATCTTTCCCCCAACGATTCCATCCACCCGGGACAGAAGATCATTGTGGGCACTAAAAACAATTGATGTCTCCCTGCCCGGAATGTGGACATGGTCCGTCTTAAATCCTTTCTGCAGGAACCTTTTCCGGCGGTTTCCTGAGTGAAGTTTTATTTTCCAGAAACCTTTTTTGTTACCGGCACGGATACCGGGGTGGGCAAGACCTATGTCAGCGCCCTTCTGGCCCGGGGGCTTGGCGCTTACTATTGGAAACCGGTTCAGAGCGGGTCTGTGGAAGGCCTGGACAGCCGGGCTGTCATGGACCTGGCCGGACTTGAGCAGTCCAGGATAATCCCCGAGGTTTATGTTTTCAAGGAACCGGTTTCACCGCACCTGGCCGCCCGGATGGAAGGAGTTATCCTGGACAGCGGCCTGATCGGGCTTGGGGACAAGCCCGTTCCCCTGGTTATTGAAGGGGCCGGGGGGGTCATGGTCCCCTTGAATGAGCAGGACTTGATCATTGATCTTTTGAAAAAGCTGGCAGTGCCGGTTCTGGTCGTGGCCCCCAACAGGCTGGGGGTGATCAACCAGACCCTCCTGACCCTTCAGGCCCTGAAATTCGCCGCGGTAGATGTGCTGGGCGTCATCCTGAACATGGGCCGCAGTAATGATCACCAGGAAGCCATTGAGCGCTTTTCCGGTGTTCCGGTCCTGGCCCAGCTGGAGAAGTTCAGGGATACCAATCCGGAGATACTGAGGCTCAGATTCAATGAATTATTTTTATAATTTGGCCGAGGCGGCTGCCGCGGGTAATGTCCCGGGCCGGGAGGACCTGGAACGGCTGGTTTCCGTGCCCTCTGCCCGGACCTTTGACCTCTTTCCCGGGGCGGACATGCTGCGCAGGAAATTTTTCGGAAGCAAGGTCAGCCTGTGTACCATTACCAATGCCAAGTCAGGCAGATGCACTGAGGACTGCGCTTTCTGCGCCCAGTCTTCCCGTCACGGCCAGGCAAAGACCTATCCCCTTAAAAGCCGGGCTGAGCTCGCTGCTACTGGCCGAACCGTATCCGGAACACCGATAAAAAGGTTCTCCATGGTTACTTCAGGCCGGGGACTGCTGTCTGAGGAGGTACAGTTAATAGCCGGGGCTGTCAGGGATCTTGGCCCTGAAAATGTTGAGACCTGCGCTTCTCTTGGGATCCTCAGGCCTCCTGATTTTGAGGTCCTGAAAAAAGCCGGCCTGAACAGGTATCACCACAACCTGGAAACAGCTCCCGGTTTTTTCCCCGGCATCTGTACAACCCACGGCATTGAACAGCGGATGGAGACGGTCAGGGCTGCCAGGCGGGCCGGGCTTTCGGTGTGCAGCGGCGGGGTGTTCGGGATCGGGGAGACCGACGCCCAGGTTATAGAGCTGGCCCTGACTCTCAGGGAGCTGGATGTGGACGCGGTTCCGGTTAATTTTCTGGTGCCCATCCCCGGGACTCCCCTGGAAAACATGGCCGGGCTGACGCCCCTGAGATGTCTGAAGATAATCTGTCTGATGCGCTATATCCTTGCGGACAAAGAGATAATTATCTGCGGGGGACGCATGGAAAACCTGGCGGAGCTTCATCCTCTCGTGTTCATGGCCGGGGCCAGCGGGATCATGACCGGAAACTATCTGACCAGGAAAGGACGGTCCATGGATGAAGACCTGAAAATGATCAGGGATCTGGGGCTGGAGCCAGGATGATCAGAGCGCAATCAGAACATGCCTACCTGCTTCCCCACAGGTGCAGAACCCTGTAGCTGACCGGGATTCCTTGCCTGTCACCGTATATCTTCTCATATGTCCGGCAGAAGTCATGATAGGCCTTTTTCCCGAACCTGGCCCCGGAGCTGGTATATGTCGCCCCGGTCTGCTTGTGGGATTTGAGAAAGTCTGAAACTGACTTGAAGCGCAGGGTATGTTCGATAATTTCCCATTGGGGCCTGAGTCCCCGGTCCTGGAAGGCCTGGACATGTTCCCGGGCCCGGGCCATGAGATGAAGGGAACCGAATCCGGTCATGGAGGAGATACGCTCCATTTCCCTGAAGGTGCCCCGGACAAAATAGGCCAGGGAAAAAAAGCCTCCTTTTTTCAGCAGATTCAAATTCTTCGGGATAGAAGTCAGGCCGCGGGAATACCACTGCATGGCCGAGGAACTGAGAATAAGATCAAAGGTTTTGCTTCTGAAGGGGGCTTCTTCCCCGTCAGCCTGGATGAGTACGGCCTTACCACCGGGAACAAGGCTGAGCATTTCCCTGGAAACGTCCAGGGCTACGTACAGGTCAATGTTTTGCAGTCTCTCAAGGCAGAACCCGGTAAGCAGTCCTCCTCCGGCCCCAATTTCCAGCACCCTCGGAAATTTTTTCCCGGGAACCAGGGAACAGCACCTGGCTGCCACTTTGCGCTGGACCAGGGCGGCCTGCCTGTAGCTCTTTACTGAGCGGGCAAAGGGGTTTCTGGTCCGGCTATTCATCAATGGCCCTGATCAGTTCCTTTTCCGGGATGAAGTGTCCGCAGGGCAGAAAGATCAGCCGGGCCTGGGGCAGGTATTCCAGGATATTTTGGGCGGTCCGGGCCGGAACTATTTTGTCTTCCCGGCCCTGAAAGATGGTCACGGGAATGTCCGCGGGCAAAGACCGCGGGCTGACGGTTGACTTCATGAGCAGTTCAAGTCCTTTCCTGAGCCCCTGAACGTCGTTTACGGGTACTGCTGGAGGGTTTTTTATTCCGCACAGTCTCCAGAACCAGCGGACTGTCGTCTTTGGGCTTCGGTTCAGGGAGGAGAGCATGGCCATAACCCTTTCCCTGGGAGTGACCGAGCAGAAATCCAGAAAGGGAGCGGCCAGAACCAGTTTTTGCGCCCTGATTTGCTGCATATGTCTCAGGCAGAGGTGGGCCCCCAGAGACCAGGCGGCAACTGTGTTCCATTCCTGCTCCAGGGCGGATTTAAGGCCGAGGCCGGGTTTGTTTTCTCCGGGAAGAATAAATCCGGCCAGTTCTGAAAGCCCGGGAAACAGGACCCGGTATCCGGCCCATCCGGAAATGAACAGGCATCCTTCCCGGCTTGAGTGCTGTCCCTTAGTTTGCAAACTGTCGCCCATCACGTCTGGGGGTATACAACCGCGGAGCTGTCCAGGCAAGTCTTTGGGGGGCTGGTAAAAAGGCCCTGGCATGAGGTCCAGGGGCTGATGAGTAGAAGCGGAAAATAATTCAGAAAACGGGGAATGTCCCGTGGGTTGCTGGGCCTAGCTGCTGTCCGCCCTGGGCAGGGTAACCATGCACACCACCCCGTCGGGTACGGAGGCAAGGCTTACTCGGCCTTTTATCTTCTGGACAACAGCCCTGGCTATGGGCAGGCCCATGCCGGTGCCCATGGCCCGGGTGGAGTAGAAAGGAGTGAACAGGTTTTGAGTGTCCCCGGCACTGGCAAGCCTGCCGGTGTTAAAAATCTCCACCAGAACGAACCTGGAGGTGCCCGGGTCCCTGGAGGTCTGGATGCTTATCACCGGCCTGGCCGGGTCCAGGGCCTCAAAGGCGTTTTCCAGCAGGTGCTGAAACAAAAGAAGGATTTCATCAGGATGGCCAAGGACCTTGATGTCCTTTTGGGCAAAGCCGGCCTGAAGATCGAGGCCGCTGACCTGGTAAGCCTGCTGACAGCGGCTGACGGCCTTTTCCAGGCATTCATGCAAAAGTATGCCGGACCATTTGGAAGCGGAGTGGAAAACCTCGTTGTAGGCGCTGACATCAGTGACCATCTTCTCCATTCGCCTGGATTCAGCCAGAACTGTTTCAAAGGTCTCTGAAGCATTTTCATGGGTGACTCCCTGCCTGCGCATGAGCCTGATCATGCT
>PWNK01000015.1 GCA_003557865.1 Desulfonatronovibrio sp. | reverse complement strand
GGAAAGGAATCGCCGAGATCATTGTCGGTAAACAGCGAAACGGGCCTGTGGACACTGTTACCCTCTCTTTTCTGGAGAAATATACCGCGTTTGAGAATCTTTCCCAGATTCCCCCTCCATCTGAGGATGCCGACACTCATATTCTATAGACAGAAAGGGTATTGAACATGAACTGCTTCGACCAGGTCGAGTTTGCGGACAGGGCAGGGATAGAACGTATTCAGGCCATCAGGCTCAAAAATACCATCTATCAGGCCACTGCTTCCAGATTTTACAGAGGAAAGCTGGCCAGGGCCGGCATAAAGCTCTCTGATATCCATAGTCATGAAGATATTGGGAAGTTACCCTTTACCACCAAGGAGGACCTTCGGTCCAGTTATCCCTTCGGCCTTCTGACCATGCCTGTGGAGAGGATGGTCCGCCTGCACGCCTCTTCCGGGACTACAGGTTCGGCCACGGTTATTTTTCATACCCCCAACGACCTCAACTCCTGGGCTGATCTGGTGGCCAGATGCATGCATATGTCCGGTGTCCGTCCTGAAGATGTCTTTCAGAACATGAGCGGATACGGGCTGTTTACCGGGGGCCTGGGGATCCACTATGGTGCGGAAAGGCTTGGCTGTCTGACCATCCCCGCCGGAGCCGGCAACAGCAAGCGGCAGATTAAAATGCTCAAGGATTTCAAGGTTACAGTTGCCCACATTATTCCTTCCTATGCCCTGCATCTGGGTTCAGTCTTCAGCAGTGCCGGGGTCGACCCCCAATCCCTGCATCTGCGGATAATGCTCATTGGGGCTGAGCCCCACTCTGCTGAGGTTCGCCGAAGAATTGAACAGATTTACGGGGTGAAGGCCTATAACTCCTACGGCCTGTCTGAAATGAACGGTCCCGGAGTAGCCTTTGAATGCCGGGAGCAGTCCGGGATGCATCTCTGGGAGGATGCCTATATCCCGGAGATTGTAAATCCTGAAACCCTGGAGCCCGTTCCTGAAGGCGAGGTTGGCGAGCTTGTGCTCACCACGCTTTGCAGGGAGGGGATGCCGGTGATCAGGTACAGGACCCGGGATCTGACCAGATTCATTCCCGGGGAATGCCCCTGCGGACGCAAGCACAGAAGGATAGACCGCATAACAGGCCGATCTGATGATATGATAGTCCTGAAAGGGGTTAACATTTACCCCATGCAGGTGGAGAAGATACTTATGTCCATTCCCGAGGTCGGACAGAACTATCTCATTGTCCTGGAGCGGGAGGGCTACATGGATCAGATGCGGGTCATGGTGGAAATCAGGGATGAATACTTTGTGGAGGACATGCGGACCCTGCAGGCCCTGCAGAGAAAAATCACAGCTCTGTTAAGGGAAGAGATTCTGATTACAGCCAGGGTTGACCTTGTTGAGCATGACAGCCTTCCCAAAAACGAGGGCAAGGCGGTCCGGGTTGTGGACAAAAGAGACCATTAAAATGACTGGAAACAGGTCAGTGCCTGGAGATCTGGAGCAGCAGGCAGGTTGTTCCTTAATGGACCGGATACATTACTCAAACATTATTTAGTTTTCATCCGGAAACGGTTCTTTTTCCTTTTGGCGGTGTCAATCTGCACAATTATTCGTCAAGGTATTAAGGTACGCCTCCTCATAATTGCTTGATTTCCTTGCCAAAAGAAAAGAATCCTTGTTTCCGGAAAGAAAACCAACAGTTTCCGCATCCGGAAAGAAAGACTTTCCGGATGAAAACTATTTAGGAGTGAAGCATGGTTAAGGTTGCGATTTTTATGGGCAGTAAATCAGACCTGGATAAGGTCAGACCGTGTGCCGATGTTTTGAAAGATCTGGGTATAGAATATTTCATGACCATAACTTCGGCCCACAGAACACCGGACAGAACCAGAAATCTCATCCGGGAAATGGAGGAAAAGGGATGTCAGGTGTTTATCTGCGCAGCAGGCATGGCCGCCCACCTGGCCGGGGCAGTGGCCGCATCAACCATCAAACCGGTTATCGGCATTCCCCTTTCTGCTTCCAGTCTGGGAGGAATGGATGCCCTTCTGGCCACGGTTCAGATGCCTCCGGGTTTTCCTGTGTCAACAGTTGCCCTGGACAAGGCCGGAGCCAAAAATGCCGCCTGGATGGCAGCCCAGATCCTGGCGCTTCAGGATCAGTCCCTGGCAGCAAAGATTGAGTCAGCCAGGACGAAAATGCGCGAAGATGTTCAAAGATCAGCTGAAGATATCTGATGGCCAGAGACAACAGCCTGGCTTTTGTTCTTCTGGTTTCCCTGTTCACTGGAAGCCTGGTCATAGCATCTGTCATATCTTCCAAGATAATATCCATAGGGGGAATTGTTCTTCCCGCGGGTATTCTGGCTTATTGTATAACTTTTGTGGCTTCCGACGTCATCAGCGAGATCTGGGGCAAGGAAAAAGCCAGGCAGGTGGTTTTTGGAGGCTTTGCGGCCCTGGTGGTCTGTCTTGGACTGATTCACCTTGCACTGTCCTGGCCAGGGGCAGTCTTCTGGGACAACCAGGAAGCATATGACTCCATTCTTGGAACGGCTCCCAGGATAATCATGGCCTCGCTTGCGGCCTACCTGGTCAGTCAGAATCATGACGTGTGGGCTTTTCATTACTGGAAAAAGATGTTCCAGGGCAGGCATCTGTGGATCAGGAATAATCTTTCCACTGCAGGGTCGCAGGTAATTGACAGCATTATCTTTATCACTCTGGCATTTTACGGGATAATGCCCCTGATCCCGCTTATTGCCGGGCAGATTCTGATTAAGATCATCATCGCCTTACTGGACACCCCGGTTGTCTATTTCTTAGTCTGGGTCATTAGGCGTCCGGACAGGACAGCAGCAGGACAGGGAGCAGGGGGATAAACCGGTCCGTGACAAGGCGTGGATCCTGAGGCAAGGCCCGGAGCCGGCTGACCATGTCCGGTCCTTCACAGCTGAACCGGCTGTTTTCAGGGCCGCCTGCCCAGTCCTTTTTGGCCAATGTCCCGGCGCAGATACTTATCAGAATAATTGATCCTGTCTGCCGCCTCATAGCAGCGCTTCACAGCCTCAGCCAGATCTGCTCCCAGGGCGGTAACCCCAAGCACACGTCCCCCGTTGGTCACAGTCAGGCCTTTTTCCAGGCGGGTTCCGGCATGGAAAACCTTTACCAGTTCATCCTGCTCGGCATCTTCTATTCCGGTTATGGGGCTGCCTTTCCGGTACTTCCTGGGATAGCCCTCAGCAGCCAGAACAACACAGACAGATGCCTCCGGCCTTATTGAGATCCTCTGTCCGCCAAGTCTTCCTGAAGCACAGGCCATCATCAGTTCCACTATGTCCGATTCCATGCGCATGAGCAGGGGCTGACATTCCGGGTCTCCGAAGCGCACATTGTATTCAAGGACTTTGGGTCCTTGCGCTGTGAACATCAGTCCGGCATAGAGGATGCCTTTAAAAGGCCTGTCCATTTCCTCCAGGTGATGAATTATTGGCTTTATCACCAGATCGGCTGTTTCCTGATACATATGTTCAGGCAGAACAGGTGCCGGGCTGTAGGCGCCCATTCCCCCGGTATTGGGACCCGTGTCATTATCTCCTGCTCTCTTGTGGTCCTGGGAAGAGGGCAGCAGCACATAGTCGTGTCCGTCGCAGAAAGCCAGAAAGGAAGCCTCCTCTCCTTGAAGACATTCTTCAATGACCACCACCTCTCCGGCCTTGCCGAACACCTGTTTGACCATCATATCGTGCAGGGCTTCCCGGGCTTCATCAAGATTGGAGGCAACAATGACTCCCTTGCCCGCCGCCAGCCCGTCAGCCTTGATGACCAGCGGGAATTGTCCGTTTTTTAAATAGGCATCGGCCTGGGCATATTCCTGAAAGACCTTGAAATCCGCTGTTGGAACCTCTGCTTCAGCCATGAGAAATTTGGAAAAGGCCTTGCTTCCTTCAAGCTGGGCAGCGTATGCACCCGGTCCGAAGCAGGGTATCTTTTCTCTTTCCAGGGCATCGGCAAGTCCCAGGACCAGAGGCAGTTCAGGTCCAACCACCACCATGTCGATATTCTTATCCCTGGTCAGTTTGAGAATGCCCGGCAGGTCGTCATCGCTGAGGGCAATGTTTTCTCCAAGGGCTGCTGTTCCGCCATTGCCAGGAGCAATAAATACCTTTTTTACCAATGGACTTTGTTTTATTTTCCAGGTCAGGGCGTGTTCTCTGCCCCCTGACCCCACTATCAGTACGTTCATGCAGCCTCCTATGTTCTTTTAAACATTTTTTCCAGCTCTTTGCGCCTAATTTCTCTGTACACGGGTCTGCCATGGGGACAGAACTGATTATTCAGGCAATTGAGCAGTTTATCCATTAACCCGGCAGCTTCATCAGCGGTCAGCTCAGTGCCTGCTTTGATGGCTGTTCTGCAGGCCATGGCAATAAAAATCTCTTCCAGATCCTGCTTTTTCAGACTGAGGATATCCTTTATAGAAGCAACCGCTTCAGCGGTGGACATAAAATCAGGGGTTCCGGAAAGGACAATCCTGTTTTCCGAGCTGAGCGTCAGAATAAAGCCCATTTCTCTGAGTTCCTTCCACAGGCCCTGGAGTATCTCTATTTCCTGCGGGTGGACAGCTATCTCCTGGGGGACCACCAGTCTTTTGATGATGGTTTTCCTGAATCCGGCCTTAATTTTTTCCAGCATGATCCTTTCATGGGCGGCGTGCTGGTCAACAATAAGCAGTGTTGAATCCGGTCTTAAAAACAGGAGGTAGGCTCCGGCAACCTGTCCCAGGTAGCACAGCCCGTTCAAGGTACGAGCCTTTATATCCCGGGACCCCGGGCCGGGATGGTGAAGATGATTGTCGTCCGGCGGTTCAATCTCAGGCGGTTGCTGTTTCTTCTTCAGGCGGGTGAAGATATTCTCCTGTTTTTGCGAATGGTATGAAGAGGGGTTTTCCAGGACAGATCCATGGTTATCCTGAACTTTTATTTGGGAATAAGAGACCTGGAAGAGGCTTTTATCCAGGCATGATTTCACGGCCCGGGAGACCACGGAAAAGACATCCTTTTCATTTCTGAAGCGGACCTCGTTTTTGGCAGGGTGGACATTTACATCGACTTCCGGAGCGGGGAGATTGATAAAAACTACGGCCTGAGGATATTCCCTGGACAAAAGACTTCCCTTGTAGGCCTGGCGGACAGCAGAAAGGAGCATGCGATCATTTACCGGGCGCCTGTTGACATATAATAATATCCTGTCGGGCCTGGGCTGGGTGCTTTCAGGGGCAGAGGCCAGACCATGGACGGAAATGTCTTTTGCACTGAGTTCAAATGGTCTCAGGCTGTCACAGATCTGTGCAGGCCAGACAGCACAGAGGCGTTCTGACAGGGTCTCATGGGGAAAAAACCTGTAAATGGACCTTGATTCTGAGAAAAGTTCAAAGTCTACGCTGAGGCAGGCCAGGCAGTGACGGATAAAGGACGTCATGCATTTTCTGCTTTCAGTGGCCCTGGTTTTGAGAAATTTGAGTCTGGCCGGAACATTTGCCAGCAGGTTTTCAACACTGACCGCGGTTCCAGGGTTCATGCCCAAGGGACCCCGGTCAATGCTTTCTCCATAAAGAAGTTTATAATAAAAGCCCTCGCCTGCATCAACCGGGCGGGAGCAGATTGTCAGCTGAGAAATGGAGGCTATGCTCGGCAGTGCTTCTCCCCTGAATCCGAAACTGGAAACCCGGGAAAGCTCTTCCAGGTTGGAAATTTTGCTGGTGGCGTGTCTTGTCAGGGCCAGGGGCAGATCATCCGGCAAAAGACCTGACCCGTCGTCAACAACTCTGATCAGGCTCTGCCCTCCGCTTTCAAGGTAGACCTGAATGCTTCGGGCTCCCGCGTCAAGGCTGTTTTCCATGAGCTCCTTGACTACGCTGGCCGGGCGTTCCACCACTTCGCCCGCTGCGATCTGATTCTGCAGTCCAGGGGGAAGAATGTTGATGATGCTCATACGCTAGCCACCAAAAGAGCCCAGATTCAGGAGGTTTATGCGCACTTCGAATTTATGGTCATAGTCTGTTTCCTTGTAGCTGAACTGCAGACTGTAGCATTGATGGCGGTATAAAACCCCCATGCTTCTCTCCAGATCCTTTTTCTGATCAAGATCCCTGCGATAGACCAATGTGAACTGCCAGTCTCTGATGAAATCCAGTCTGGTTCCCAGCTCAAGGATGTTTGTCTTTTCATTGATTCTGCGCTTGAACTCCTGGATTTCTTCCAGAAAATCCAGGCTGAACCAGGCTGATCCCTTTCCCGGCCAGTTCAGATTCATGCGATGTTCATGCTGGGTTACCATATTCTCGTAAAAAGAATACCAGGTTTTGCTTCTCAAGGAGAGGTACCTTCCAGGGTTTATCTGCAATTCAGTCATCAGGTCCGAAAAAGGACGCCTGGAGTATCTGTCCGTGTCCTCTCTTCTCCTGGCTTCCCTGAAATCGTACGCCTGCTCGAATTTTAAACGGAAAATATCCAGGTAACTGGACTTCATGGAAGGTTCAGTGCCGTGAGCCCCGTCCATGAAGCTGTCTTTTCTCCTGGTGAATGTGTTACTTAATGAGTAAGTAAGCTCTTCCCTGGGGTTGATGCGGTCCAATGAATCAAATCTTGGAAGTTTTTCCTGATTCATCTTGGGAATATAATCGTAATCAATCTCCGGGGTCAGAGTGTGCCTGAGCTTTGTCCAGGAAGCATTTCTGGTCTTCTCCAGGTCGTGGTCTGCGGATTGTAAATCAAAAATTCTGAACAGATTGGTGGAGGCATTGAGATTGAAGTCGAGAATTCCCCTGGTTTGAAAATAGTTGTCCGTATCCCTGGCCGGTGGGTCAGCTTCGAACTGGTCGACAAAATATGCGGTCTGGCGCCAGCCGATCCGTGGGGTCAGATTTCCATAGCTACTGCTCAGGGGAAGGCTTATTCTGGGGTGAACATTGATTCTGGAGGCCCTTGTTCCGTATTCTCTCCAGAAATAAACAGCCTGATTGGTAGCCTGTAACTCAAAAGGAGAAGCCCCGATCCTGGTCCGGAACAAGTTGACATTCAGTTCGGGCAGTCTCTGGACTGTCGGGTTCCTGGATGCAGACAGGTTGTCATTCTTGTACCTGAGGTTGTCAGAATAGACCACCCGGGCATCCAGACCCAGGCTGCTCCAGTTCCGGGCAGCGCTGGCTGTACTGGTCCTGATGAGACTGTCATGATTCTGGATGTCCCGGCCAAAGCTGTCCAGAAACTCTTCTCTGGTCCGGGAAAAGCCCGACTGACCGGATTTGAATTCGGACAGGTAGTTCTGATCAGACACATAATCCAGGTCCACCTTGTAGGACCAGCCGCTTGCCGGGTAATTGCCGTCATACTTTCCCCTGAGCCAGTACCTGTCTCTGTTGGGGCGGAACAACCCGTCGTCTTTAAACCTGGAGGGTTCGTTTTTCAAAGAGTCATGCTTTTCTCTGTCCCGCATCCAGTCAGCCCGCCACTGCCCCCTGCTCAAAAGATTCGGGGTGTGCCTGTACTCAACCCCCAGCATAACACCCCTGTCGGAATAGAGGTTGGTCCAGAAAGTGGCGTCCCGCTGATCGTCAATTACCAGGTAGTAGGGCAGATTTATGTTGGTCCCGTATCCTGATTCGTAACCAAGGTCAGGGATAAGAAAACCGCTCTGGCGTTCAGTCTTGACCGGAATAATAAGGTATGGGGAATACAGAACTGAACGGTCCTTGACCCTGAACCTGGGATGCCAGAGACTGGCATAACCGTCCACGGTGATTTTTCCCCGGCTTGATTTTATGGACCAGGGAGGGAGGTCATCGTCGCAGGAGGTCACGCTGCCCTGGATAAAGCTGTAAGTGTCTTCTCCAGTCTTTTCAAGCATTTGTCCGGAAAAATAGATATGCTCGTCAGCAATGAACACCTGGCCGTTTTTGATCCAGCCGACATTGCTGCTCAGGTCCAGTTCAGCCTCCTCGCCCTGAAGATAATCCCTGTCCCAGTAGGCGCTGATGTTGCCTTTGAGGTACAGCCGGTTGGTGTCAGTGTACAGCCTGGCATAATCAGCCTGCAGGTAGTTTTCCAGCCTGCTCAGATGAACGTTGCCAAAGGCTTCAACAATATTCTCCTCGTCCCTGGTCAGAATCCTGTCCGCTTCCAGTTTCCAGGGAACCTCTGCCAGGGCCTTGCCTGAAAATATCAATAAAAGCAGGATGATGACTTTAAAGAGGCTGAAGTATCTTATCACTTGGCAGTGCTGTTCCCTGTTTGAAGTCGAATGATTAAGATGATCAACACCCTGGAAACTTGATGAACATTTAAGCCTGCGGATCAACCGTAATGATGCTCCCGGAAAAAAAGTGAATTGTCGCAGGCCGGTCACTGCAGGATGCAGACGAGTTCAAGATAATCCGGTCAGCAGCCGGGTCCTGATCAGTTCACTTTTTTACGGGCAGAGCCTGCCGCTGGTTTGCTGCAGACCTGCTTGTGTTTTAAGAAAAATGAAGATAAAGATTTCAAATGGCGATATAATCCCCTGCAACATAGCCTATCATTGCCTGGGGCTCAATACCAAAAATCTGCTGTATCCGGTTTTATGTCCTGCCGGCACTCGGATCAGTAAAACAAAATAGTATTCTGCATGGTATGACTCAAAATTTCGAAGACAGCCTGGAATTTCATGACATGTCAAGCATTCAGGACCTGTTTGGTCCTCAGGGAAGACATCTGCGAATGATTCACGCCGGTACAGGCGTATTCATCGAAACCCGGGGCAGTTCCATTTTTTTGAGAAGCTCTGACCAGATAAGGCTGAACCTGGCTAAAAGCTGCCTGGTCCAGCTTTACGGACTCATCCGTTCCGGGTACCGGCTTTATCCTCAGGATGTGGAAGCAGCCCTGAGGATAATTGAAGACGATCCAGAGGCTGATATTAAAAAAGTTTTCAAAAAAGAGGTATTTATAGTTTCAAATAAAAAAACTGTTGTTCCCAAGAGCGCAACCCAGCGTCAGTATCTTCAGGCCATCAAGGCCAGGGACCTTGTGTTCGGGGTAGGTCCGGCAGGCACGGGAAAGACCTATCTGGCTGTGGCTGTGGCTGTTTCATACTTGACTCAAAAAATGGTCAAGAGGATCATCCTGGTCAGGCCGGCAGTGGAAGCCGGAGAAAAACTGGGCTTTCTTCCTGGAGACCTCATGGAAAAGGTCAATCCCTATCTGCGGCCCCTGTACGACGCTCTTCATGATATGCTGGACTTTAGAAAGGTCCAGGAAATGCTGGAAACAGGGGTGATTGAGGTCGCGCCCCTGGCCTTCATGAGGGGCAGGACACTCAATGAGTCTTTTATTATCCTGGACGAAGCCCAGAACACCACCCCTGAACAGATGAAAATGTTTTTGACCAGAATGGGTCTGGGGTCCAAGGCAGTGGTCACTGGGGATGTTACCCAGGTTGACCTTCCAGGGACTTCCATTTCAGGTCTTGTTCAGACTCAGAATGTGCTGTCCGGAGTAGAGGGTATTGAGTTTGTCTATTTCAACGAGAAGGACGTCATCAGGCACAGCCTGGTGGGCAGAATTGTTCATGCTTACGATAAATTCGACCGGGAAAAACTCAGGGCCAAATCGGATAATGCCGATTAGGCGGTCAATCAGTCAATCAAGGTTCAAACGATGTGATCAGTGTAGGTTTTGATGTTTATCCATGTGCTGCAGCGCCCTTATGTTCCAGGGAGGTCAAAGCGGCTGCAGCAAGACTCGCCTCTGCTGCTGGATCTTCTGATCCGTGCATTGACCTCCTTTTTACCCATGACGGGCACATGAAAAAGCTTAACAAACGTTTCCTTGGAATGGAAGGACCGACCAACGTGCTCAGCTTTCCTGGATCAGATACTGATTCGCGTGAAATATCCGGACATCTGGTGATAAACATTGACGCTGTCAGGCGTGAGTCCCTTCTTTACGGCCAGGATCCTGAGCTCTATCTGTTCAGTCTCATGGTCCACGGCATGCTCCACCTGGCCGGACATGAGCATGGAGAGTCCATGGATGAAGCTTTCCAGGAACTGATGTCAGCTTTGAGCTGAACCACAAGCCGCAATTTGAAGAACATGAAACTGAAAGTACTGGTTATTCTTCCCATGTACGGCGGATCACTTCCCGTGGGACGCTTTTGCGCCGCTGCTTTGAAAAACAGGGGGCATCTGGTGGAGGTTTTTGAGGCTCCAGGTTTTCATTCAGCCTTCAGCGCCCTCAGGCAGGTCAGGGTCAGTTCTTCAAGCCTTGAGCACCTGGAGAACAGTTTTTTACAGGTGGTATCCAGTGCCGTGCTGGCCAAGGTCGATTTTTTCGAGCCGGACCTTGTGCTTGCCATGGCCCAGGCTCCTCTAAGCCGTCAGGCTTTGAAGAGACTCAGGGCCGACAAGGTATGCACTGCCATGTGGTTTGTGGAGGATTTTCGTATTTTCAGTTACTGGCAGGCCTTCGCACCTTATTACGACATATTCGCCGTTATCCAGAAGGAACCCTTTTTTTCGCTGCTTAAAGCAGCAGGGGTTGAGAACTGCCTTTATCTTCCTTTAGGGGCTGACCCTGATTTTCACAGACCTCTTGAACTTGCTTCTTTAGAATTAAAGAGATGGGGCAGCGACCTGTCCTTCATGGGCGCGGGGTACCCCAACAGGCGCCGGGCCTTCAAAGAGCTTACCGGGTACGATCTGAAAATATGGGGGACTGAGTGGGACGGGGACCCAGTTCTGGCGCCCTATGTTCAGCTGGGAGGCAGAAGGATTGATTCTCTGGAATGCGTCAAGATATTCAACGCTTCCAGGATAAATCTTAATCTGCATTCAACCCTGGACCAGGATCAGCTTGTGAAATACGGGGATTTCGTCAATCCGCGTACCTTTGAGCTGGCATCATGCGCCGCTTTCCAGCTGGTGGACAGAAGAGAGCTTTTGGGGGAGCTGTTTGACCGTGATGAAATGGTCGTCTTTTCAGACTTGAAGGATCTGAAAGAAAAAATTGATTATTTTCTGCAACACCCGGAAAAAAGAAGTGAGTTCGCCCACAGGGCTAGGAAACGGGTTCTCAGGGAACACAGTTATGAGCACAGGATGAATGTCATGACGGATTTTGCCGTTGCCAGGAAAGGTATCGGCAACTATGATCAAAACAGGGCCAGCGTGCTTGATGAGCTTTCTCCTGAGTTGCGAACTGAGCTGGAGGAGCTGACGGCCAGGCTGGGTCTCTCACCCAGCGTGGGTTTTGAAGACCTGGTCCATTATATTCGTCAGGAGAAAGGGCGTTTAAGCCCCCTTGAAGCCTCCATTCTTTTCCTGGATGAATGGAAAAAGCAGTATAAAAGGTAGCCTCCAGCAAGACGACATGAACTTTTTGCAGGAAGTTCCAAGAAAAAAAATGATTCCTCCAAATACTCAGATCCGCCCTGAAGGTCTCAACGCCATTATCATGGCCTTGTTGACCACCCTGGTCATGGCCCTGCTCGGATGGAAGCTGGCCGCTCTGGCGGGCCTTGTGCTGACGGCCCTGGTTTTGAATTTTTTCCGCGACCCCGAAAGGGTTGTCCCGGACGATCCTGTTATCGCGGTTGCCCCTGCCGACGGAAAAGTGGTCAAGATTTCCAGAATGGCCGATCCTTTTACCGGGGAAGACAGGACAGCGGTCTGCATTTTCATGAATGTATTCAATGTCCACGTCAACAGAATGCCGGTGTCCGGAAAAATCGAGAAAGTAAAGTATTATCCGGGTAAATTTTTCAATGCTTCCCTGGACAAGGCTTCAAAGGATAATGAGAGATGCGCCTGGCTCATCAGGGATGAGCACGGCCATGACTGGACCATGGTTCAGATTGCAGGCCTGGTGGCCAGAAGGATAGTCTGTCTGGCTGAAAAAGGGGATTTGCTCAAACGCGGAGAACGCTACGGCCTGATCAAATTCGGATCCAGGGTTGACCTCTATCTGCCAAAGGATTATGAACCGAAGATTGCCTTGGGAGACAAGGCAGCAGCCGGTCAAACCATAATTGCCGGAAAGGCAGAGTAATTGAAGATGACTGATCATGGAGGCCCCAAGCATAAAGGATTCTATATCCTTCCCAACCTGTTGACCACAGCCAGCCTGTTTATTGGTTTTATGGGGATTTTATGGGCTATTGAAGGCAATTTCAGCTATACCGCCCTGGCCATTCTCGCAGCTTGTGTTTTTGATGGCCTTGACGGGAAAATCGCCCGTCTGACCAAGGCTACATCAGACTTCGGCATTCAGTTTGATTCCCTTTCCGATCTGGTCTCTTTCGGGGTATGTCCCGCAGTTATGATTTATCTCTGGCACACCCATTTATTCGGACAGCTGGGCATTGCTGTGGCTTTTCTGTTTATGGCCTGCGGCGCTTTGAGGCTGGCCAGATTCAATCTTCAGAGCAAAAATCTTCCCAAAAAGTTCTTTCTTGGACTGCCCATACCTGCCGCGGCCTGTACCCTGGCCACCTTTGTTCTTTTCAGCACTTATCTTCCTGAGCAGCTGTTGCAGGACCTGCTGCCCAAGGCAACCCTTGTGCTCACCTTTGTTCTCGGTCTGCTGATGATCAGCAGGGTTAAATACGCTTCGTTCAAAGATGTTGAAATGGTGCGGCTGCATCCTTTTTCTTCCACGGTCACCGCCATTATGATTTTTGTGCTGGTGGCCTCTGAGCCAAAGTTTTTGCTTTTTCTGTTTTTCATTTCCTATGTTTTTTCCGGCATGATCTACACATATCTATATCTGCCTCTGCGCAAACCCGCCAACCTACGGGAGCCCGAACGGAGCTCTCACAATAATTAATAATTGCATAAAGACCGTTTTGGTCATTTTTCAGGATAAAGTTTCCGGGGCAATGCTGACGCTGGCTCATGCCCTGGAGAACAAATTATTTGGTGCCTAAATTTATAATTGTAGGAGTAAAAGTCATGTCAGATAAAGTATATATTTTTGATACCACCCTTCGTGACGGGGAGCAGTCGCCGGGTGCGACCATGAACATGGGGGAAAAGGTCCGGCTGGCCAGGCAGCTGGAAAGACTGGGAGTGGATATTATTGAAGCCGGGTTTCCAGCGGCAAGTCGGGGAGACTTTGAGTCGGTGGCACAAATTGCCGCGGCAGTTAAGGATTGTCAGGTGGCAGGTCTTTGCCGTTCAGTTCAAAAGGACATTGACGCGGCCTGGGGAGCGGTTAAGGGGGCGGCCCAGCCTAGAATTCACACTTTTATCGCCACATCAGACATCCATATGAAGTTCAAACTGGGAAAGACCAGGGAACAGGTCCTTGAGATGACCAGGGATTCGGTTGCCTATGCTGCTGGTCTGTGTCCCAATGTAGAGTTTTCCGCCGAGGATGCCTCCAGGTCTGAGCCTGATTTTCTGGTCCAGGTGGTGCGCACGGCCATAGATGCCGGCGCCGCGGTCATTAATATCCCGGACACGGTGGGTTACGCCCAGCCCCAGGAATACGGGGAACTCATTGCATACCTCATGGCAAAAGTTCCCAACAGCCATAAGGCCATTTTCAGCGTTCACTGTCATAATGATCTGGGGCTCGGGGTGGCCAACACCCTGGCGGCAATCAAAGCCGGGGCCAGGCAGGCTGAAGTGACCCTGAGCGGCATCGGTGAACGGGCCGGCAACGCGGCCCTGGAGGAAGTGATCATGGCCCTGAATGTCAGAAAGGATTATTACAATCTGGAGACAGGAATTAACACCAGCCAGATATATCCGTCATGCAGACTGCTGTCCATGATCATCGGACAACCCATTCCCCCTTACAAGGCAATTACCGGGGCCAACGCCTTTGCCCACGAGTCCGGCATACACCAGGACGGCATGCTCAAAAACAGGCAGACATATGAAATCATGACCCCGGACAGTATCGGCAAGTCTTCCAGCGATATCGTCATCGGCAAGCATTCCGGACGACATGCCCTGAAGAGCAAACTGGATGAACTGGGATACAGGCTGACGGAGGAACAGCTCTCCCAGGTCTTTCAGGCTGTTAAAAACCTGGCGGATAAGAAGAAACAGGTTTTCATGGAGGATGTGGAAGCCGTTGTCCTGGAGGAGGTTTACCGCATTCCGGACAAGTTCAAACTGATCTATTTGAGTTCCATGTCCGGCAATATGGCCATCCCCACAGCGGCCCTGAAGATGGAGGTCAAAGGAGAGGAAAAGCTCCTTTCCGATTTCGGGGTGGGTCCCATTGACGCTGTCTTTAATACTATTGACCGGCTGGTTGAAAGAAAGCCAAGGCTGACCCGCTATTCAGTCAACGCCATAACCGGGGGAACAGACGCCCAGGGTGAGGTTACGGTCAAGCTGGAGGAAAATTCCATTACTTCAGTGGGCCGGGCATCCGACCCGGATATTATTGTTGCCAGCGCCAAGGCTTATATCAATGCCCTCAACCGTCTGGCCAAGAAGGAAAGCGATCCCAAGGCTGAAGTGGATTATCTGGCATCAGGCACGCCTTGATCAGGGTTTGGTCATGAGGGTTTTCTGTCAGAGGGTGAATTGCTTGTCCAGGATCACCCTGGTTCTTTCCAGGGTTTTCCGGGCTGGCATGTCCTCGTAGTCCCATCCCCTGAGCCGGCAGCGGAGTTGAGCAGCAGGGCGCAGGTCTCAGCCTTTATTTCCGGTCCCATATACCCACTGAAGTATGTATCCGGAAAGGTGTGTGGCAGGGGGTATTGTTTTTGTGTTCTCAAGCCGATAAATCGTTAAGCAGGATAAGTTGACCGCCTGACCCGCATTTTAACTTTACATCTTGTTCTGGAATGGTTTAGGGGTACTCAGCATAACCATCCGTGCGTCCACAGGCCGTTGGTCCTCTGATGAAAACAAACCCGGTCCAGGAAGCTGAAACATTTTCAGCCCAGAAAGACCTTACCCGGAGTTTTTTCGGTTCATGTCCCTTTTCAGTCCTAATTCATTAAGTCTTGGAAAGTCAGTCTCGTTAAGTCAGAAGGAATTCAACGACTTGAGTGGGTTCATATACAGCCTGGCGGGTATTGAAATTCCCAGGCAGCGGCAATATCTTCTTGAAAACAGGTTGCGATCCAGACTGAACGAGCTGAGTCTCAAGAGTTTTTCAGAGTATTATCAATACCTGCTGCATGGTCCTGACAGAAAAAGAGAGGTGGAAATATTCTGTGAAAAGATGACCACCAACGAGACCAGTTTCTTCAGGGACCCCAGGCAGCTTGACGTGTTTCGTGATTCTGTCCTTGTTCCTCTTCTTTCCAGACTCAAAGAAACAGGCAGAAAGCAGCTTCATATCTGGTCGGCAGGCTGTTCTTCAGGGGAAGAGCCGTACACCCTGAGCATTATGATCCATGAATTGCTCAAGGTTTCCATAATCGGCTGGAGGATAAGGATCACGGCCAACGATATATCCTCTGCCATGATCCAAAAGGCCAGGAAGGGGCTGTACAATGAGCATTCCCTGCGCAACACCCCCAAGGATATTATTGCCAGATACTTTTCCAAAGAACCGGGCGGCTACCTGGTTCATCCCAAGATCAAGAAAAACATTGTTTTTGAGAGGATAAATCTCAACGACGCCGGTGCTGTGAAGAGGATCCCAAAATCTCAGGTGGCGTTCTGTCGCAACGTGATCATTTATTTTGATCTGCCCATGAAGAAAAAGGTGGTCAATTTTTTCTATGACAATCTGGTGCAGGGAGGGCATCTGGTGCTGGGCCATTCAGAATCCCTGCACAGTGTTTCCAGTATATTTCAGCCCATCCGTAAACCAGGGGGCATCCTTTACAGGAGAATGGACTAATATCCTGCACTGACTGTCAGGAATTTCTTTATGGGATTGTAACTATTCACCATGCTGTGAGTTTAGCCTGCATCCTGATTTGTTTTCTGTTGCTGCCAGGCATTATATATAAGTGGAGGCTCAAGGGTGAAAAAAGTTTGTACTGAACATCTTCTTCCGGGGATGGAGATGGCCAGGGACGTGCATGGAGCTGACGGAAGCGTCTTCATCCCCAAGGGAACCATATTGACCGATGATGACATCCAGTCCCTTGGGGATCTTGGTTTAAGTTCAGTCAGCATCAAGTCTCAGGGAAAGGAAGAAGACCTTGCCGACCTTGCCAGGCGCTGTGAAGAGTATGTCCGGCCTTTTTTTTCTTACGTGAACCCGCAGAGCGTTCTGTTTAACGCCATATACGCCCGGTGCCTCCAGCAGACCATGAGCCGCCTGACGCTTGAAAGCAGCTGGCATCTTCCCTGTCTTCAAGAGCTGCAGGCTTCGGTTCACCAGTCCAGAAGGGATCTTTTCTTTCATGGAGAAGGAGGTCCTGAAGACATTGTCAGCCACGAAATGGAGCTGATTTCTGTTCCGGACACCTATTTCAAGCTTCAGGAAATCCTAAAGTCCCCTGAAAGCTCCGCTTCCCACGTGGCAGAGGTGATCAAGCTCGATATCAACCTGGTTGCCAAGCTGCTGCAACTGGTAAACAGTCCGATTTACGCCTTCCCGTCCAGGATCGATTCTGTGGAAAGGGCTGTGGCCATTATTGGTGTTGAGGGGGTTTCGAGCCTGGCCCTGGGAATTACGGCCATGCCCATGTTCAAGGACATCCCCCCTGATTTAATGGATGTTTCAACCTTTTGGAATCACTCCATAAGCTGCGCCATTTTTTCCAAGGAGCTCGCCCAGGCCTGCGGTTTGGAGGCAGAGAAATTTTTTACCATTGGCCTGCTGCATGATGTGGGAAGACTGATACTTCTTAAGAACCTTCCACTGGCCTATCTGCAGGTCCTGCTTATGGCCAGGGGGGGTGGCATGCCCCTGCTGGAGTCCGAGGAGGCCGTACTGGGGTATAATCATGCCCGGGTTGGTGAGGTCATGCTCAAAGAATGGAGATGTCCGGAAATAATGACTTTGCTGGTGGGCGCTCATCACTCAGCCCAGGATTGCCCCCTGCCCAGGGAAGCATCCATTATCCAGCTCGCAGACAACCTGACCCATGCCTGGGCCATTGCCGGGGGCTGGACTTATGTTCTGCCTGGAATGGCCGAAGAATCCTGGCAGAACCTGGGATTAAAGACTGAAGATGTTATTGACATTATGAATGGTCATGAACAATCTCTGAGGGAGATCAGCAGGGTCCTTGTTCAAGGCTGATGATTTTATCTTTGGGGAGATTGCCCTTTCATATTGCCACATCCATCTTCCATCCGGAAAATATCAGTTCATGTCAGAGCGCTATAATGTTCAATTCATAAATCCCATTCTGAGCGGAGTGCTCAGCGTGCTGTCCACCATGGCCGGCATAGAGGCCAAGCCGGGCAGACCATATCTCAACAGGAAGAGAAAGGCCGCGGGAGATATTACCGGCAGCGTTGAAATCAGCGGGCACGCCAAGGGAGTTATAAGCCTTTCCTTGAGCAGAGAGGTCATACTGACCATAGTCAATAACATGCTCTCGGAAAACTATACCGAGATTAATGATGATATCGCCGATGCAGTGGGGGAATTGACCAACATGATCTCGGGACAGGCCAGAAGTATCCTTTCAGAGTCGGGAATGTCCTTTCAGTCGGGCACCCCGACAGTTACCCAGGGAAAAGGAGCGCGGCTCAAGCATATTGATTCTGCGCCAATTCTGGCGGTGCCCTTTTCCTGTGAAAATGGAAGCCTGGTTGTGGAGATCAGTCTTGACGAGGCTGATTAGCTCTATTTCCCGGATCTTTTGACTGTTTTGACAGATGCCCCTGCAAAATGTCTCTTGTCAGGCCCAAAAAATCAGGCCGCAGAGGACCAGGCAAAAAGCGCGGCAGGCAGAAAAACTGGCGGGTTACAAAGTATGAATAATGTGGCCATAATCGGTGGAGGGCTGGCTGGATGTGAAGCTGCGTGGCATCTTGGGTCCGGGGGAATCAAATCAACAATTTTTGAGATGAAGCCCCACAGGTTTTCTCCGGCTCATGAAAACCCCGATCTGGGCGAACTTGTATGCTCTAATTCATTCCGCTCCAGGGAGCTGTCTTCGGGTATCGGACTGCTGCAGAGGGAAATGGCAGGTCTTGGAAGCCTGGTCATGCAGGCAGCCATGGCCTGCAGTGTTCCCGCGGGTAAGGCCCTGGCAGTGGACAGGCAGAAGTTTTCCCTCTATCTGACCGGGGCGGTTGCTGATAATCCTTTTATTTCTGTCCTGAGGCGGGAAATAAAGGAACTGGATGATCCGGTTCTGGATGCATTCGACGCGGTGGTAGTTGCCGCTGGCCCGCTCATGAGCGACAGTCTCGCCGACAGCCTGGGGCGGGTAATCGGTGCAAACAGGCTCTACTTTTATGACGCCATAGCTCCAATTATCAGCGCCCAGTCCATTGACATGAACAAGGCCTTCTGGGGCTCAAGATACAGTCCCGGGGTCGGGGATTATCTCAATTGTCCCCTGAACAGGGAAGAGTACCTTCTGTTTTACCGGGAGCTGATCAGGGCGGAAACCGTCACTGCCAGAGAATTTGAAAAAGAAATCCATTTTGAGGGCTGCGTGCCCATTGAAGCCATGGCTTCCAGGGGAGAGATGACCATGGCCTATGGGCCCTTGAAGCCTGTTGGACTGGTTAATCCTGAAACCGGAGAGGAATCCTGCGCCGTGGTTCAGCTCAGGGCGGAAAATCTGGAAAAGAGCGCCTTGAACATGGTTGGCTTCCAGACCAGGCTCAAGTATCGGGAACAGAAAAGAGTTTTTCGCCTGATCCCAGGTCTTGAAAAGGCTGAGTTTCTGCGCCTGGGGAGCATGCACAGAAACACCTTTGTCAATGCTCCGCTGGTCCTGAATCAAGACCTGGAACTCAGATCCAGGCCGGGGATATACCTGGCCGGACAGATTACCGGAGTTGAAGGATACCTTGAATCCTCGGCCACTGGTTTGTGGCTGGGGATCAACCTGGCGGCAAAAGCCCGGGGAGAGGACTGCCCCTTTCCTCCGCCGGACACAGCCCTGGGCGCCCTGTTGAATCATCTTAAAAAGGAAGAAAAGAATTTCCAGCCTTCCAATGTGAATTTCGGGCTGTTTCCAGGCCTTGGTGTCCGGGCCAAAAAGGCCAGGCGCAAGGAGCTGCATGCCCAGAGGGCCATCAAGAGCTTTGAAAACTGGCTCGGCCAGCGGCGCAGGACTGAAAGCAAAAGGTCTGGACGCATTTAACCGGACACAGAATAGTCAAGCATTACCCCGCTATCCACTTCAACCAGACCTTTCTGGGACGCGGTCCGTCAAACTCAGCAAAAAAGATCTTCTGCCATGTTCCAAGCATCAGCCGTCCCTCTTCGACAATGACCTGTACTGACGGGCCGGTCAAACTGGTCTTGATATGGGAATCGCTGTTGCCCTCGGCATGTCTGTAGTCCCCTTTCCAGGGGACCAGCTTTTCCAGGCTTGCCAGAATGTCCCGGGCAACTGACGGGTCAGCACCTTCATTGATGGTCATGGCGGCAGTGGTATGGGGGCAGTAGATGGTCAGCAGGCCGCTTTTGAATTCCTTCTGGCTCACCAGGTGCTGGACCCGGGATGTAATATCCACAAGTTCCTGCCTTTTGGCGGTATTGACCGAAATGGATTCCATGCTTTATCCTCCATGCGTAAACAATGAAATATCTCAAGCTGTTTTTTGACCGGGAACTTGCGGACTACTTCCGCCTCGGCTTCCATGTTCATTATCCCCTGAACAGAAAGGCTTCTATCAAAGATATTATCGAGTCTCAAGGGGTGCCTCATACCGAGGTGGGTCAGATTGTTGTTCAGGGTCTGCCCCAAGATTTCAGTTATATCCCGGGAGCGGGAGAACATGTTTTAGTCAGGTCCATCCAGCCCCCCTTTGATGTTTCCAGTCCGGACCGTCTCCGCCCCCGTTCTTTCAGCGAAATCCGCTTCGTGGTTGATGTCAACGCGGGAAAGCTGGCTCCCCTGCTGCGCATGCTGGGTTATGACACTTTTTTTGACCATGAACTGGGAGATGAGCAGATAGCTCTTCTGGCCCATGAACAGAAGCGGATTGTCCTGTCCAGGGACCGCGCACTGCTCAAAAGAGGGCGGATTGAATTCGGCAGGCTGATCCGGTCCGCCAGGCCAGGTGATCAGCTCAGAGAGGTGGTCACTTTTTTCGGGCTCAAATCCCTAAATCTTTTTTCCAGATGCCTGCGCTGCAATCATGCGCTAAGAGATGTGGATAAAAATCAGATTCTGCACAGACTGCAGCCCAAAACCAGAAAATACTACAGCAGGTTTTCCATTTGTCCGGGATGTGAACGTATATTCTGGCCTGGATCACACTGGGAAAAAATGAAGTCCCTGATGAAAAATGCAGGTATTGTTCAATAACAGCTTGACAAAACTCAGCTGATGTTGTTAGCAAATTCGTCTGGTTAAAATGCAGGCGCGTAGCTCAGGGGGAGAGCATTTGCTTGACGTGCAAAGGGTCGGGAGTTCAAATCTCCCCGCGCCTACCATTTACAGGGATTCATCAGTCAGGGAGGCCCTTGCCTCCCTGACTTTTTTAAAGATTTCAAGCATGCACCCGGCTACACGCGGAACATCCATGCCAGTAAATAAAAATCTGGACGACAGCCGGCCATGAAAGGCGCGGATGCTGAATGTCGGCCCTTGTAGTTATTCAGGAAGAGAAAATGGTAAAAGTTTCCGGAGTAAGTGAAGAGATCGATCCTGGTTCTGAAGCAACCTGCAGGGAAGTGCTTTCCCAGGTTCTTTCCGGGAAAAACATCAAGGAAGTGGTGGCCTGTAAGTGCGCAGAGCGTCTATATGACCTTGACCAGCGTATTGATGAGGATTGCAGGGAAATTGACCCTGTTTATCTTTCCAGCCCTGAAGGACTCAAGGTCCTCAGGCACAGCGCGGCCCACGTCATGGCCGAGGCGGTCAAGTCCCTGTTTCCCTCTGCCAGGGTGACCATTGGTCCGGACATTGAAAACGGGTATTATTATGATTTCGACTATGAGCGACCCTTCACCCCGGAAGATCTTGAAAAGATTGAAGCCAGGATGGCTGAGAGCGTTGCCCGGAACTACCCTTTTGAGCGAGAGGTGGTTTCCGTGGACCAGGCCAGAAAGATTTTTCTGGACATGAATGAGACCTACAAGCTTGAGATCCTGGATGATCTTGAAGAATCTACCGTTACCCTTTACAGACACGGGGACTTTGTCGATCTTTGCCGTGGACCCCACATCCCCAGCACGGGTTTGCTCAAGGCCTTCAAACTGACATCTGTTGCCGGGGCCTACTGGCGCGGTGATGAAAAGCGGCCCATGCTTCAGAGGATCTACGGCACCGCCTTTGCTTCCCCCAAGGATCTGAAAAAGCACCTTGCCCAGCTTGAGGAGGCCAGGAAGCGGGATCACCGGAAGCTGGGCGTGCAGCTGGATCTTTTCAGTTTTTCCGAAGAAGACGGTTCCGGGATGCCCATATTTCATCCCAAGGGCGCCCTTGTCAGGACAATTCTTGAGGATTTTGAACGTAAAGAGCACCTGAAGCGCGGATATCAGATTGTTCAGGGGCCTCAGCTGCTGAGGCGTGAACTCTGGGAAAAGTCCGGGCATTATGACAATTACCGCGAGAACATGTACTTCACCTCAATTGAAGAGCAGTCATACGGGATAAAGCCCATGAACTGCCTGTCGCACATGCTTGTCTACAAATCCAGGCTCCGAAGCTACCGCGACCTTCCCCTGAGATACTTTGAGCTGGGCAGGGTGCACCGACATGAAAAGTCCGGGGTGCTGCACGGACTTTTAAGGGTCAGAGAGTTCACCCAGGACGATGCCCATATATTATGCCGGCCGGATCAGCTGCAGGATGAGATAGTTTCTATCATTAGCTTTGTTCAGGATGTCATGAGCCTTTTTGAGTTTGAATACGAGGTGGAAATCAGCACCCGTCCGGCCAAGTCAATCGGCAGCGACCAGGACTGGGACCGGGCCACGGACGCATTGAGTCTGGCCCTTAAGACCCTGGGCATTGACTACGCCATAAACGCCGGAGACGGAGCGTTTTATGGTCCCAAGATCGATGTCAAGCTTAAGGACGCCTTGAACAGGAAATGGCAGTGCGCCACCATCCAATGCGATTTTACTCTTCCTGAACGCTTTGATCTCTACTATACCGGAGAGGACGGCCTGAAGCACCGGCCGGTTATGTTGCACAGAGTTATTTTGGGTGCTATTGAAAGATTTCTCGGAGTCCTGATTGAGCATTATGCTGGAGCCTTCCCGGTCTGGATTGCGCCCGTGCAGGCCAGGCTGATGAACATTACCGATGTCCAGATGGAATACGTCAGGAAATGCGCTCAAAAGTTCAGGGAAAAAGGAATCAGGGTTGACCTGGACCTGCGCAACGAAAAACTGGGCTACAAGGTCCGTGAAGCCCAGATGGAAAAAATTCCCTATGTCCTGGTGGCCGGAGAAAAAGAGATAGACAGCGGAGGTCTGAATGTCCGCCTGCGCGGCGGCAAAAACCTGGGTATGCGGTCAGTCCGTGACGTGATTGAATTAATATATGACGAGATGGATGAACCTTTCAAACGCGGAGGAATGAATTATAGATACCTCTACTAAGGCCCGTCGCAACAGACAGATAAGGGCGAGAGAAGTACGCGTTATCAGTGAAGACGGCGAGCAGCTTGGTGTCATGGACCTGGATCAGGCTCTGGTTCGGGCCGAAAGCCAGGGCATGGACCTGGTTGAAGTAGCTCCCAATGCAGACCCTCCTGTCTGCAGGATCATGGATTTCGGCAAGTATCAGTTTCAGCAGCAGAAGAAAAAGCAGGAGGCCAAAAAAAAGCAGAGCAAGGTTCAAATCAAGGAGATCAAGGTCAGACCCAAGACCGATGATAATGACCTTAACACAAAAGTTCGTCATATACTGCGTTTCATCGAG
>PWNK01000047.1 GCA_003557865.1 Desulfonatronovibrio sp. | reverse complement strand
GGTTTTTGGGATCAGAGCCCTGTCTCAGGCCGTGGAATTCCTGCTGGGCGGAGAAGAACTGAATCCGGTCAGTTTTGACCTTGAACGGCTCTGGCAGCAGGGCAGAAATTTTTTTATCGATTTTTCAGAAGTCAAAGGGCAGGACCATGCCAAAAGGGCCATTGAGATTGCCGCGGCCGGGGGACACAACCTGCTGCTTATCGGCCCCCCCGGAAGCGGCAAGACCATGCTCGCCCAGAGAATCCCGACCATACTTCCTCCTCTGTCCTTTGAAGAAGCCCTGGAAGTGACCAAGGTATACAGTGTGTCAGGGCATCTTGGTCCAGGCCAGGCCATGATTGTTCAGCGCAATTTCAGATCTCCCCACCATACCATCTCCGATGCGGGGCTCATTGGAGGGGGCCATTATCCCCGACCAGGAGAAGTTTCCCTGGCTCACCGCGGAGTCCTGTTTCTGGATGAACTGCCTGAATTCAAGAAACATGTTCTGGAAGTTCTCCGGCAGCCCCTGGAGGATGGCGAGGTGACCATATCCAGGGCGGCCATGTCTCTTAAATATCCGGCCAGCTTCATGCTGGTGGCGGCCATGAATCCCTGCCCCTGCGGTTACCTGACTGATGATCAGCATGTCTGCGTGTGCACCCCGCTCCAGATTCAAAGATACCGGTCCAAGCTTTCCGGGCCTCTGCTGGACCGCATTGACCTGCACATTGAAGTGCCGGCCGTGCCGTACAAGGATTTGAAACAGGCCAGAAGCAGCATAGATTCAGGGACCATGAGCGAAAGTATCGCCAGGGCCAGACAGGTCCAGGAAAAAAGGTTTCAGGAGCTGCCATTTTTTACCAACAGTCAGCTCTCAGGAAAATGGCTGAACAAATACTGTTCCCTGGGCCAGGCAGAGCACGATTTTCTGGAAAAGGCAGTCACCACCCTGGGCCTTTCAGCCAGAGCCCATGTGCGCATCCTTCGTCTGGCCAGGACCATCGCCGATCTTGAAGACAATGACCGTATCAGGACCCACCATCTGTCCGAAGCAGTCAATTACCGGAGCCTGGACCGCCAGGACCAGCTGGGATTATAAACGCCAAGTACTTTTTCTGTTCAAGAGTTGCCAGACTGCAGAAAAATATTATTAAATCTGTATGCGTATCTTGAAAAAAAGGGTATCTACCAGGTAACTATTCACCATGCTGCCATGTCAGCCTGCATTCTGATTTATTTTCTGCTGCTGCAAACTTCCAGCATGAGCCCGTAAGTCAAAACCATTAATATATTCAAGTAGCCCTGAGGTTTTCCTTGTCCATGATTTTGACTAACGGGCTCATGGCTGGTCAAACAAGCACCAATGGCGAAAACAAATCAGGGTGCAGGCTTTATCTGAAAGTAGAGAAATGAGGTGAACAGATACTCTACCAGGATGTCCATGGCTCTTGCACCTGGACAGGAGAATGGTTCTATTAAAGGATACAGGAGGATTAGATGATGAAAGTTGTGGCTTTCAACGGCAGCGCCCGCAAGGACGGTAATACCGCCGGGCTGATCAGACATGTATTGACCGAGCTTGAATCTCAGGGCATCAGCACTGAACTGGAGCAGCTGGGAGGCACTCAGATCCAGGGCTGCATCGCCTGTTTCAAATGTTTTAAAAATCAGGACAGACACTGTTCGGTGGACAAGGACAGGCTTAATGAATGTATTGACATGATGCTCGAGGCTGACGGGATCATTCTGGGATCACCCACCTACTTTGCCAATGTCAGCACCAACATCAAGTCCCTTATTGACCGGGCCGGACTTGTGGCCAAGGCCAACAAGGACATGTTCGCCCGGAAAGTGGGAGCTGCAGTGGTGGCCGTGCGCAGGGCCGGAGCGATTCACGTTTTCAACTCCATAAACCATTTTTTCTTCATCAACCAGATGATTGTTCCCGGTTCAAGCTACTGGAACATGGGCCAGGGTCTAAACCCGGGAGACGTGGAAAAGGATGATGAAGGTGTCAGGACCATGCAGACCCTGGGCAGAAACATGGGCTGGGTCATGAAAAAAATCGCTTCTGGCTGAGTCCTGCTACAGGGTCGTCAATGGTTCTGGTGCTGGAAATGAAGAAAGGCCGGGAAATCCCGGCCTTTCTTGAGAGCATAAGCTTTTTCACGCCAGCATGTTCAGCAGTCTGGCCGAGAGCCTGGGACCCTTTTTGATGTTCGGGTCATGCCGGACACAGGGGCTGCTTTCTTTCTTGTTGATGACCTCTATGGATCTGTAAATGGACATGCGGTGATATCCGGAAAAGTCATCCTTGTAGAAGTTGGTCCGTCTTTTGTTGTTCAGCACGGACATTCTGATGCTGATTCTAAATATTCTCTGGAAACTTTTGGACCGGCAGTTGGCAGGGTCTATGACCGAACTGGTCAGCTGATCATTGGATCTGAGCCTGTTTTTATCCAGACCGGCAACGGTTTTCCAGCAGCTTCTGGCCATGAGGCTGTCCGATTCCATTTCTATCAGGGCGTGGCCCAGCTTGCTCTTGGATCCAAGCTCCATCTGTCCGTGGGCTACGGTATCGGCAGCCAGATGGCTCAGATACCCGTAGGCGAAGGCAGTGTCTGAGCGCTGCCGGGCAAGGGAGAGGAGCAAAAAGCCGGTTTCCCAGTCATGGGGATTTTTATGTCCTGGCTTCCCCAGATAATTGTCCGCGACAATGGACCCATAGATGAAGTTGGTGGAATAGGCCGTGAGCAGCGTATAGACCGAGGCTGACAGCAGGCTGGCCGCCCTTAGAACTTCGTGGGCAAAATAGGTATGGGTCATGGGCCCCCAGGCAAAACATACATCGGCCTGGGCGAAAAAAAGGATTATTGATAATATGAATATTTTTTTCATCTCTTGCTGAAATTTTATTCTGGTGAAATGGGGAATGTGCTTACCTATACAACAAAGAACTCCCAAGTCAATCCAAATTTTGGGATAACCCGGCTCTTTGTTTCTGAGCCCTTTGTCAGCCCGGCATTTTAATTCATGAATGTTTTGAAAAAGATATTAATACTGCTCATATTTATTGTCCTGGCCGGGGTTGTCCTCTTTTACGCCGCAGCCCCCAGGGTACTTGAAGCACTGATGATCAGTCAGATGCGCCAGGCCGGACTGGAAAAACCTGAGCTCAGAGTTGAGTCTGTCTCCTTTAAAGGGATTTCCCTGAGCAGGATATCCTCCAAGCAACCCCGGATGGGCATTGAATTTGCGGCTGCAGACTTCAGCCTCCGGGGGCTGATCCAGGGCCGGGTGGATCATGTGCAGATCAGCGGACTGAGCTACTTCATTGAAGTGACTGAGCACGGTCTGGATACCGGGCTTCCGGCCTCACAGGGCCGGGGGGACGGACTGCCTCTGGTTGTTCCCTTTAAGGACATGAAAATCAGTTCTTCAGCTCTGGTTGTCAAGTTCAGGGACAGGGATTACCTGATCCCTTTTTCAGTACAGGCTGAACTCAGGGATGATCAAGTTCTGAGCTATGACCTGTGGACCCACTTTCTGGGACAGCCTGTTTCCCTGCAAGGGCAGAGCGACATGGCCACCATGGAAACCAGGGCGCATGTCCGGGCTTTATGGTCCGATTTCATGGGTCCTGGAGGCTGGCATGAAAGCTCTGAGCTGATGCCATTACCTGGTCCAGGGGGATTAGAAGCTGTTTTCAACCTGGAACTGACAATGGATGCCGCTGGAAAGGGCGGGGCAAAGATAAACGCCCGGGCTGATGCGCATGACTTTCATTTACAGGGACCCGGACTAAAGATTGATCTTGAAAAGGGCAGTTTTGCAGTCCGGGCCGAGCTGGATGATGAGCTTTTCTTTGATGAATTTGACCTGGACCTGAACCTTGCCGGCCTAGGGTTTAATGACAATCTGCTGGAAAGTCTCAGTCTTTCTCTGGGTCAGGCAGGAGCCAGGGTCGATTTTTCAGCAGCGGTTGCCAGGCCTTTGCGCCTCAGCTTTGAAGCCAGGGGGGAACAAAGCTCCATAAACGACCTTTTAAAACCGGAAGTAAAATACCTGTCTGAAATCAAGTGGCGGTCAGGATTTGAGCTTCCTGCTGATGCTGACTGGCTGCCAGGGCCTTTGTGGATGGAGTTTGACAGGGACCTCAGGGCCGGGGCCCATGGGCGGCTCAGGGCCGGTTTTTCAAGACATGAAAACCAGATGGAAAAGAGCTGGTTTGTACAGGTTGAATCCGGCCATGCCAGGGTTGAGCCTTTTTCCCTGTTCATACCCGAGTATGACCTGGAAGCTGCCGGGCTCAAGGTGGAGGCCCCTTTTTTTATTCAGGCCCAACCCGGTCGAACCTACGCCGGACTGACCAGTAAAGCCAGGATAAGTCTTGAGCGGCTGTTAATGGGTCAGGAGGAGCAGGCTTATTCCTTAAGCGCTGTGAACCTCGGGAGTTACCTAAACTCCCCTTTAGCCACGCTGCAGAGGTTGAGGGACGGATCACTGGCCTTGTCCTGGCAGGCCGTTCAGGACGGTGAGCTGAGTCTAGCTTCTGCTGATGTCTTGACCAGGATCCAGGAACTGAAAATGTCCGGAGATCTGGAGATAAACGCTCAGGGGGAATACAGGGGGAATATGCGCTTTACCCCGCAGATGTCTCTGGTCAGCCTCAAGAACCTGGGATTGGAAATAGAGGATGTCCATGTGGATCTTCCTGTGGGGTTTGGAGATAAGGGTGTTGAGCCCGGGGCAATATCCACGGGAGCTGTCAAATATCTCGGACTGGTCTTTCCCGGAATAAAAGGAAGGATGGCTGTCAGCGATTACCGGCTTCAGTCCCGGGGGCAGTGGCCTTTTGTGCCGGGAACTGAACTTGATTTTGATCTGGATCTGATGCTTGACGCGCAAAACAAAATCTCAGGCCGGGTCAGCGCCCATGCTGACTGGTTCGACCTGCCTGAGCATGAGATCACCACTCTTGTTCCTGCATTTAAAGAGATGAGTATTGACGGGAGGGCCAGGTTCTCACTGGCTCTTGAAGTACATGGCCCGCTCATCAGCCCCCTGGTTCAGCTTGAGATTGAAGACGCTTCCGTGGCTTATCCAGTTCAGGAAATAAAGGTGTCGGGGATAACGGGGACTGTGACTGTTGATGATTTTTTCCCCTTGACCACTCCGGGCAATCAGCGCATAGATATCAAAAGGTTAAGTTTGGGCCTGGTTGAGCTTGAGGACGGGTTTCTGAGCTTCAGAGTGGAATCGCCTGAGAGCTTTTTTCTGGAAAAAACCCGGTGGTATCTGCCTGAGGGCGGGTTTATCGCTGCCCATTCATCCAGGTTTGATCTTGGGGAACGGGGGGCTGATCTTGAAATTTTTTTTGAAGACATAGATCTGTTAAGTCTTGTAGCCAGAATCAGCCAGGAGAAAATTGTGGGCAGCGGGCTTGTCTATGGACGAGTCCCACTTCTCTACCGTCAAAACCGGGTCACCCTGGGAGATGGCTTCCTGCATTCAGTGCCGGGAACAGGAAGGCTGGGAATCAGGGACGAGGACTGGCTGGAAACCCTTCTGGGGTATGTGCGCGATGCCATGAGGGACCACCCTTATTTGTCAGTTGTCTCTGAACGTCTGGAACAGGCCCTGCGTGATTTCGAGTATAATTTTTTGTCTGTGCGGCTCAAGCCGGGCCTTTTGGATACCGCGGCCAGGATTGAGCTCAGAGGCCGGGGAGTGGAGGGTGACCCTCCTCAGGAAGTGGGGAGCCTGGTCATCAACATAAACGACCTCGGGGAAATAGTTAACCGGGTACTTCGCTTTCAATTGACCAGGGACGAGTCCATTGAAAGGGCCCTGGAAGATTTTTTCAGCTTTTGAAAGATAACCTGCACCCCGGCGCAGGCCGGGGTGCAGACAGCACGAAATACCGAGGAAGGGCTGCCCGGTCTTATTGAGAAGATACATCCAAAACTCCGGACATTTTGAATCCTGGCATTTGTCTGTAAACAAAAACGTTGCCAGAGAACTTTTGACTGTCAATTGATTAAAAAACCTAATTAAATGCTGCAAAAAGATGAGGAGAACAATATGAGAAAACTGATTCTTCCGGCAATTCTAGGAGCAGGGCTCATGCTCTGCGCCTGTACCAGGCACCATGTTACTGCTGATACCACCCACCGGGTGGAGATAGCTCCCATCCACGTCACAGTGGATATCAACCTCAAGGTCCAGAGAGCCCTGGACGAGGCCCTGAGCTTTCAGGGCGATATGAGAGATATCTTTACTGAGGAAGAACTTAAGCTCTTCAAATAAAAGAGGATTTGAGAGCAGTTGATGCTCAGGCCGCGCCCTGAGTTTGCAGACAGTTTTCAGAGCTTGATCGTCCAGGGTATGGGCGGTTTTTTAGCTCCTGATTTCTGAATTTTTACTTTTCGTTTGGAACTTTTAACTCTGAAGATGGAGAATACAAAATGAAATTAACCCGAATAATTATCCTCATGCCGGCTCTTTTTTTCATGGCCTTGAGCATCAGCATCTCAGCCCATGCCCAGAGCAAGGATGAAATCACTTCAAGCATGCGCGACAGGTATCCGGCTCTGATTGAGGCCAAGGATGCCGGTCTTGAAGTGATTTCATCCTTGCTCTG
>PWNK01000049.1 GCA_003557865.1 Desulfonatronovibrio sp. | reverse complement strand
GTCCCTTCAATCCCGGGAGGGACTTTCAAAGAGGTATTCTTAACATCCCTGGCCTTGTCCCCGAATATGGCCCGCAAAAGCCTTTCCTCAGGGGTGAGCTGGGTTTCACCTTTAGGGGTTATTTTGCCCACAAGGATATCGTCCTGCTTTACCTTGGCCCCGATCATGATAATCCCGCTTTCATCCAGGTCCTTGAGCAGGTCATCACTGACATTGGGGATGTCCCTGGTGATTTCTTCTGGACCGAGCTTGGTGTCCCTGGCTATGACGTCGAACTCCTCTATATGCACCGAGGTAAAGACATCATCTTTGACCATTCGTTCCGAGATAAGTATGGAGTCTTCAAAGTTATATCCACACCAGGGCATGAAGGCCACCAGCAGATTTTTCCCGAGAGCCAGTTCACCGTCGAGTATGCCTGGACCGTCGGCCAGTATGTCCCCCTTTTTGACCGAATCTCCCGGAAGGACTCTTGGCTTCTGTCCAAAACAGCTGTTCTGATTGGATTTATGAAACTTCTGCAGATCATGGCAGATGGTATCCACTCTGACTGATGATTGCTCACTCTCATAGCTGACGATTATTTTTTCAGCGTCAACATACCTGATTACTCCATCATCTTCGGCCGTGACGCAGCTGCCTGAATCCCTGGCCACTATGCCTTCCATTCCCGTGCCCACCAAGGGCTGATCCGCCTGCAGCAGAGGCACGGCCTGACGCTGCATGTTTGAGCCCATAAGGGCCCGGTTGGCATCATCATGCTCCAGGAAGGGAATCAGAGAGGAGGAAATGGAGACTATCTGACTGGGTGAAATGTCCATAAGGGTCACCTCTTCTCGAGGGACCAGGTTGAATTCACCGTGAATCCTGGCTGAAACAAGCTCAGTGGTAAATTCGCCGCTGTCATCTATGGGCGCATTGGCCTGTGCGATTACCTCCCCCTGCTCCCTGGAAGCATCAAGATAAACCACTTCATCAGTGACTCTGTTGTTTTTCACTAATCTGTACGGGGTTTCAATAAAGCCGAAATCATTGACCTGAGCATGGGTGGTCAGGGAGACAATCAGCCCGATGTTCGGCCCTTCCGGGGTCTCAATGGGGCAGATCCGTCCGTAATGGCTTGGATGCACATCCCTGACTTCAAATCCGGCCCGTTCACGGGTCAGGCCTCCAGGCCCCAAGGCGGACAATCTTCGCTTGTGGGTTACTTCTGAAAGAGGGTTGGTCTGATCCATGAACTGGGAAAGCTGGGATGTCCCGAAGAATTCCTTAAGTACCGCCGTAACTGGCTTGGGGTTAATGAGATCATGGGGCATAAGGGTGGCCACTTCCTGCAGACTCATGCGCTCCTTGACCGCCCTTTCCATTCGCACCAGACCAATGCGGTACTGATTTTCAACCAGCTCACCCACCGGCCTGACCCTTCTGTTGCCAAGATAGTCAATATCGTCCGCAGGCCCGTGAGAATCCTTGAGTTTGTTAAGGTGTTTGATAACCCTGAAGATATCCTCGTTGGATAATGTCCTGTAGTCCATGGGCAGGTCCAGATCCAGCCTGGAGTTGAGCTTGTACCTTCCCACAGGTGAAAGGTCGTAGTAATCCGGGTTCCGGAACAGGTTGTCAAAAAAACTGGAAGCTATTTCCGGAGTCGGGGGGGAGCTGGGTCTGAGTCTTTTGTAAATCTCAACCTGGGCTTCAAGCATGTCTCTGGTCTTGTCCAGCTTGAGGGTATCTCTTATGGAAGATGAAACATCCTGACCAGAGGTATAAAGAACCTGAATCTCTTTTATTCCTGAATCAACAGCTTTTTGTATCAGATCCGCAGCCAGGGGGTCACCAATTTCAGCCATTACCTCTCCTGTCTGGGGATCAACCAGATCATGGGCCAGGAACTGGTCTGCAATCTGGGCCTGGTCCACTTGGATATACTCGATGCCGTCACTGATCAGCTTTTTCCAGGCCCTCTTGGTTAGCGGGCGTCCGGTTTTTACCAGTATTTTTCCCTGACGGTCTTCTATGTCTACAGCTGCTGATTCCTTGCGATAATGTTCAGGAACAATCTTTCTGAACACCTGGTCACCTTCAAGAAGAAAAGTTTCTTTTTCATAAAAATAATTCAGGATGTCCTCATTGCTCATGCCCATGGCCTTGAGCAGGACAGTGGCATACATTTTCCTGCGGCGGTCAATGCGCACATAGAAAATATCCTTATGATCAAACTCAAAATCCAGCCAGGAACCGCGCATGGGAATGATCCTAGAACTGTAGAGCACTTTGCGGCTGGAATGCGTCCTTCCGGAATCATGCTCAAATATGATTCCGGGCGACCTCTGGAGCTGGTTGACAATAACCCGTTCCGTACCGTTAATCACAAAAGTGCCCTTGCCGGTCATGAGCGGTATGGTCCCGAAATATATATCCTGTTCTTTAATGTCCCTCACAGACCTGTTGCCCGTCTCTTCGTCCACATCCCAGACAATGAGCTTGACCTTGATGCGCAGGGGTGCTTCGTATGTCAGTCCCTTGGACAGGCATTCCCCCACATCGTACTTGGGCTGGGTAATTTCGTAGCTGACAAACTCCAGGGTCGCTGTTTTGTTGAAGTCCTCAATGGGAAAAACAGACCGGAAAACTCCCTCAAGTCCTTTTTCAGCCCTGCTCAGGGGATCAACATCTTCCTGCAGCAGACTTCTGTAGGAATTGAGCTGAAGATTAAGAAGATGGGGAACTCCCAAAGTATATTTTATCTGGCCGAATGTTTTGGTGAATAATGCCATACTGCCCTCTCTTAATAATAGTGAGATTCGTTATTTAAAATCCTTGAATGGCAAGAATTTGATTTTAAGACAGGCTAAACAAAAAATAAATAATAATGTAGTTTGATGTTTACCAGAGAAATGTGCATGAATAGTAAAAGAATTCAGGATGAAGATGTAAATTGGGCGGATCGATTGCTGAATAGTATCTTAATGTCATTGTAAGGAATTATTATTTGTATTGATTCTTGGATTGCCGACGGTTAAGGCTAGGGTCTGAACCTGCATGGGCCGGTAACCGACTGTTGATAATCTTCTTAAAGACTGGTAAATTTTTATTGTCTTCTTTGCTGATTAAATATATTTAAGCTTTAATCTTGAAATGTAAAACAAATAGTTAGAGAGCACAAGTATCCCTTGATAATGTGCTCTCTAACTATTTGGTGATATGGCCCGGCAACACTAGTTGCTCAGGAATTAATTACTTGAGTTCAGCTACTGCTCCTGCCTCCTCAAGCTGCTTCTTGGCTTCTTCCGCCTCTTCTTTTGATACTGCTTCCTTAATGGCTGAAGGAAGTTCGTCAACCTTTGCCTTGGCCTCTTTGAGGCCAAGACTGGTCAGGGCACGTACAGCCTTGATTACGGCGATCTTGTTGCCCCCGACTTCCTTGAGGACCACATCGAATTCAGTCTGCTCCTCTTCAGGGGCACCGGCATCAGCACTGGCCGGCATGGCAGCCATGGCGGCTACTGGGGCGGCTGCGGAAACACCGAATTTTTCTTCAAGTTCCTTGATGAACTCTGAGAGCTCAAGAACTGTCATGTTGGATATAAAATCAATAACCTGTTCCTTGGAAATATCAGACATTATAATTCCTCCTGAATGTAATACTTTGGCTCTTTATTGCTCTTCCTTCTGTTCTTTTATGCCATTCAGGGCGTTGAGCATGCCCCGGATCATGTTGGCAAACAAACAGACAAAATTAGTTGGCACGGCATTCATTGTGCCAAGGGTCTTGGCCAGCAGTTCCTGGCGCCCCGGCAATTCTGAAAGATCTTTCAAAGAAGCTGCTTCCAGGTACTTTCCATCAAGGCTGGCAAACCTTGTCTGGAACTTCTTACTCTTCTTCTCAAAATCAACCAGAATTTTGGCAGCTACAACCGGGTCGTCGTAACCAAAGGCGACAGCACAGCAGTCCTTGAACTTGTCCTTGATCACCTCATGCGCGGAGTCATCAAAGGCTATCCTGGCCAGGGTGTTCTTAACCACCTGGTATTCGACGTTGTTCTCCCGCAGGGTGGTTCGAAGACGGGTCATTTCCTCCACAGAAAGCCCTTTGAAGTCAGTCACCACTGCGATACAGGCCCGCTGAGCTTTTTCCCTGATGCCCTCAATGATTCTGGCCTTTTCATCTCTGTTCACTGGATCACCTCACTTTATCTCAAAAATTGAGCCAAAGCCGTCTCGACAGGAAATTAAGGGACAAGCCCGCCTGTTGTCTCTGACTCTTAGAAATCTTTAACCAGTCTCCATCCGGAAAGAAAACTAACTACCCTGGAGTTTTAAAAAAAATGCATTACTCCAGCAGCCCCCTTAGACTGGAAGAATCAATTTTTACTCCCGGCCCCATGGTGGTGGAAACTGCAACTCCTTTGAAATAAGTACCCTTGGCGGATGAAGGCTTTATTCTCTGCAGGGTATCAATTAATGCTTTCAAATTTGCCAGTATTTTTTCGGGTCCGAAGGATACTTTTCCCAGCGGAGCGTGAACAATTCCGGCCTTGTCCACTTTGAACTCAACTTTGCCCGCTTTCAGTTCCCTGATGGCATTGCCCAGATCAAAGGTTACTGTCCCGGTTTTGGCATTGGGCATAAGACCTCTGGGTCCAAGGACACGGCCTATCTTGCCCACTTGGGCCATCATATCCGGGGTGGCAACAGCCTTGTCAAACTCCAGCCAGCCTTCCTTGATCTTTTCCACCAGGTCTTCTGCGCCAACAGCATCAGCTCCGGCTTCCATGGCTTCAGCCTCTTTTTCACCCTTGCAGAAGGCCACCACCCTGACTTCCTTGCCTAAGCCATGGGGCAGGCTCACTGCCCCCCTGACCATCTGGTCGGCGTACTTGGGATTGACACCCAGTCTGACCGAGACATCCACGGTCTCGTCAAAATTGGCGTAGGCACTCTCCAAAGCCAGCCTGACCCCTTCATTGACCTGCAGTCTCTGGCTGGTATCAACCTTGGATTTTGCGTTGATATATTTTTTACCATGTTTCGGCATTGGTGTTTTACCTCGCTGGAACTATTTTTCTACCTCAATGCCCATGCTTTTGGCAGTTCCCATTATAGTTTTAACCGCGGCCTTGATGTCAGCAGCGTTGAGATCGGGCATCTTCAATTGAGCAATTTCCTGAATCTGATCCCTGGTCACTTTGCCCACCTTGTTCTTGTTTGGCTCGCCTGAACCTTTGTCCAGTTTTGCGGCCTTCAGCAGAAGAACAGGGGCTGGAGGAGTTTTGGTGATAAAACTGAAAGATCTGTCCTGATATACGGTTATTACCACCGGAACAACCATTCCCTTATTATCCTGAGTTCTGGCGTTAAACGACTTGCAGAACTCCATGATGTTCACTCCATGCTGTCCCAGAGCCGGGCCCACAGGAGGTGACGGGTTGGCAGCTCCTGCTGGAATCTGCAGTTTAATTTTCGCCATTTCTTTTTTGGCCATTTATACTTCCTCTGAATATCAGCTTTTAGAAACCTGAACAAAATCCAGCTCAACCGGAGTCTGCCTTCCAAAGATGGAAACAGAAACCTTAAGCTTCCCTTTATCGTAATTGACATCCTCCACAACACCGTTGAAGTTGGCAAAGGGCCCGTCAACCACCCTTATCTCATCGCCTCTGGCAAAATGAAATTTGGGCCTTGGCTGCTCCTTGCGCGACTGCATGGTATTCAGAATGCTTTCAGCTTCCTTGTCAGTCAGCGGGGTCGGGCGGTTTTTCCCGCCAATAAAGCTGGTGACCTTGGGAATGGATTGGATAAGATGCCATGATTCGTCATTTAGCTGCATCTTGATCAAGACATAGCCGGGAAAAAACTTCCTGGTGGATGTTTTCTTCTGACCTTTGACCAGCTCGACAACCTTTTCCGTGGGCACGACGATTTCTTCAATGTATCCATGGTCCTGGCCCGTGCGCATCATTTCCCTGATGGTCCGCTCCACGCGCTGTTCGTAGCCTGAATAGGTATGCAGTATATACCATCTGGTTTTGGGTGCTGCTTCTTCCATACTTCCTTCTAGGGCAGGATAACCCTGACCAGCCTGGACAAACCAAAATCAATGACCCCCAGGTACACGGAAACTATGAACACCAGCACCACGACCGCCAGCCCGGTGCTGAGGGTTTCCTTGCGGGTCGGCCAGGTCACCTTTTTCAGCTCTCCCTTGACTTCCTCAAGATATTCTCTGGTAACCTGGATTTTGGTCTGAACGCCTCCCTTGGGCTCGGTGGCTTCACTTTTTTTCTTCTTTGACATTTAGTCCTGCTCGTAAAATATGGCAGGCCAGGAGGGATTCGAACCCCCAGCCCTCGGATTTGGAGTCCGATGCTCTACCAGTTCGAGCTACTGGCCTGCATGAATAGGCTATTTTGTTTCCCTGTGGGGAAGGTGTTTTCCGCAAAAAGGACAATACTTTTTGAGCTCAAGTTTGGAAGTGGTATTCTTCTTGTTCTTGGAAGTTGCATAGTTTCTTCTTTTACATTCCACACAGGCAAGGAGAGTGTTTATGCGCATAATTTACTCCGTAATTTCGGAAACAACGCCCGCGCCCACGGTCCGACCACCCTCGCGGATGGCAAAACGAAGTCCCGGCTCCATGGCTATGGGGGCTATCATCTCTACGTCAAATGTCGTAT
>PWNK01000136.1 GCA_003557865.1 Desulfonatronovibrio sp. | reverse complement strand
TAATTTCCCTGTTTTTACTTTTGTTATCCATGCAACCCGGCTTTTTTTCAGTTTACCTGGCGTAACCTGTATATCAGCTGCATAAAGAAGATTACTATATGGACTTTCAATTTCAATTCGTACTGCAGACTCTACCTCAACTGATGAAGGGAGTTAAGCTTACCATTTACATTACGTTTTATGGTCTGCTTGGCGGGATACTGCTGGGAATGCTGACAGGTCTCTTTCTAGCCTACAGAATACCCATACTCAACATTATTGGCTCAATCTATGTCTGGATAATAAGGGGCACTCCCATAGTAGTTCAGGCCATGTTCGTATATTTTGCCCTGCCTCTGGCCATGGGCATCCGCATGACCGGTCTGCACGCCGCCATTCTTGTTCTGGCCATCAATGCAGGGGCCTACATTGCCGAAATTGTCAGGGGGGCAGTACTTTCCATCAATAAAGGCCTGGTAGATGCAGGCTTGGCCCTGGGCCTGTCAAGACTGCAGGTAACAGCCTTTGTTGTCGGACCTTTGGCCTTCCGCAGAATGATCCCTCCCCTGGGAAATCAGTTTATCATCGGCCTGAAAGATACTTCCCTATTCATCGTCATAGGCGTTGGAGAACTTACCAGGCAAGGTCAGGAAATCATGGCCTCATCCTTCAGAGCCCTTGAAGTTTGGACTGCAGTGGCCCTGATCTATCTGGTTCTGACCACTGTGTTGGCATTCTCGCTGCGCTGGCTTGAACGGAGAATGAAAATCGTATGAAAATTGTTGAATGCAAAAAAGTCTGCAAAAGTTTTGGCAATACTGATGTCCTTTTTGACATCGATCTTTCCATCAACACGGGTGAAGTTGTGGTTGTGGTCGGGCCTTCGGGGTCCGGAAAGTCAACACTGCTTCGCTGCATCAATGTCCTGGAAAAAATCACTTCAGGAGATCTCATTGTTGACGGCAGAAGCGTCAACGACCCCAAAACAGATGTCCGGCTCATCAGGCAGGAGGCAGGAATGGTTTTCCAGCAGTTCAACTTGTTTCCACAAATGACTGCCATGGAAAATGTAGCCTTTGGACCCAGAAAAGTCAGAGGCACTCCCAAGAAAGAAGCCAACAAACAGGCCCTGGAGCTTCTGACCAAGGTAGGTCTGGCCGAAAGAGCGGGACACTATCCCTCACAGCTCTCTGGTGGCCAGCAGCAGAGAGTTGCCATTGCCAGAGCCCTGGCGGTCAAGCCGAAGCTCATGCTTTTTGATGAGCCTACATCCGCCCTGGATCCGGAATTAAAGGGGGAGGTGCTGTCGGTTATGCGCTCACTGGCAGAAGAGGGCATGACCATGATTGTGGTGTCCCACGAGATGCATTTTGCTCTCAATGTCGGCAACAGGTTGATTTTCATGGATGAAGGAAGGATCATTCATGATGGAAAACCAAGAGAACTATATGACAATCCACCCACAGAGCGTCTGGGGGACTTCCTGCGAAACATTCAGTGACATGAAAGCATCAGCTGTCAGAAGCCAAACAAACCTGCAGTTGAAACTAAGGACAGTCTACTTTGAAATCGCCTTCCATGTGTTTCTGAACAGAAAACTTTCTGAAACGTTATTTTCCATTTCATTATACAGACCCACGGGCATTGAAAAAGAAAACAGGTTGCCGCCCAGCAGCTTTCTGACATGCTTTCTGGCTGACAGATCGGTCATTCCCACCACAGCCCTGGGGCTTTCTTTTTTGCCCTCGGCATAGGGGAGAATTCCAATGGCCTGACATCCGGCAACAAACGGAATGGTCACGCTGTCGTAAGTTGACCTGGCGTGATTGGCCAGGACAACAAGAGCTGAAAGCTGATCCGGATCTGCCAGCAAAGATATGCTCTGGACGCTGTCGTTTTCTGTGACATTCTCCAGGGGCTTGAAGATCACATACTCGGCAGGTATATCAACTATGGGCAGGCCGCGGATAAAGGCTTCAACCTGCTGTGGACCTTTGAGGTATCTTTCGCCCTCCAGAAAATCATCCCTGAACTCAGCCATGCCGGGACCATTTAAATGCTCGGCAACGGCCCTGCCCTTTTCACTGTTTTTATTTCCACTGGACAAAAAATAATGAAAACACTCTTCGCCGCCTGGAAAATCCATGTACCGGTTGCCAAACCCGAGGCCGACCCCCCCGCCCCAGCATCCATAAGTGTCCCTGGCAAATACAGCTTTTTTGCCCTTGGCTGCCGCTGCGAAAGAAAACATTACGCAGCTCCACTTGCCCTGGTTGAACTCAATTGCTTTCTCCGGCTTCTCATCAGCCCAGATCAGGGCCACGGGCTTGTGCTTGAGTTTTAAGATCGAAGCGATTCTGCTGTTCATAAATCCTCCGTGTTGGAAATTCTGAAAAAACCAATTTTGTCTGTTTTGAAAAATAACCTGGTATCAAAATCAAATATCTGTTGTATCTCTTCACAATGATTATTGATTAACCTCAGCATTAAAGGCCTTCCTGGGGTAAGGTTTCGCCAATGCCTGCGATGTTTGACCGTCGACGGTTCCGTTGGGCAAAAATGCCCTCCCATAAAACTTCGACCATTTTTCAAAAATGTTCAACCCCTATGTGATTTACTGGTATCAATAAATTGTTTGTCCTACGGAACCGCGACAGGGAGTTCGCAGGCAAAAGAACACTTAACCCCAGGAAGGCCATGGCTATGGTGAATAGTTACTATCTCTTAAGATTTATTGATATTCAGCGCAGCCCTGGACTTTGATAATCCTTATCCGGTACAGAAGACGTGATTGTCAGATGCTGCTTTTGTGGTTATCAGTTGTGAAACTTAATAAAGAAGGAGACAATGGGTAATAAGGGCATAATATTCGACCTGGACGGTACTCTATTAAATACCCTCCAGGATCTTGCGGCTTCAGTAAACAGCGTCCTTGACGAAAGGGGGTGGCCAGAACATCCGGTGGATGCCTACCGCAGCTTTGTGGGCGACGGACTGACCATGCTCGTCAGGCGGGCCGTGCCTGAGCATATCCGGGACCAGAGATTAATAAACGAATACGTTCAGGCAGTCCGCCGGGAGTATTCCAGGCGCTGGGCGGACAAAACGGCTCCCTACCCCGGAATACCGCAGGCTCTGGAGGAATTGAAACAAAAAGGCATTGTCATGGGCATCTTATCCAACAAACCCCATGAAGCCACCCTGGAAGTGGTGAGACATTTTTTCCCCGGCGGCTGTTTTGAGGTGGTTCAGGGAGCCATGCCCAATGGACTGGTCAAGCCCAATCCAAAGCCTGCCCTGGAGGTGGCCGCCAGGATGGGGAAAAATCCGGGACAGGTATATTTTCTGGGAGATTCCAATGTGGACATGCTCACTGCCAGCAGCGCCGGCATGATCGCTCTTGGCGCGGCCTGGGGATTCAGAGGCAGGGAGGAGCTGCTTCAGGCCGGTGCGCGCTATATTCTGGAAAAGCCCCTGGATATTCAGAGGTATTTCTGAACAAAAGGTATCTTCTCAATAAGACCGGGCAGCCTTTCCTGGGTATTTCGTTCTGTCTGGACCCCAGCCTGCGCCGGGATGACGGAATAAAGTGCCGCGTTGGCGCGTTCTCTCGGTCGTCACCCCGGCGCAGGCCGGGGTCCAGGTGTTTTCTTTTGGTTCCATTGCCGGGAACTATTGAGAAGTTACAACAAAAGGCATGAATCATTTCTTGCTGATGCCTGCAGCTCCTGAACTTGGGGGTAATGGCCAACAATTCTATTTCCGGCAGATTATGCTTTTACATCTTAATCTGAATCCGTGAAGTTGTTTTTTTGCGGCCATTTTGCCACATTCCGGAACCTGTTTTCAAGGATTCAGGATCTACCATAAATACTGCCGGCAGCACCCGGATAAACAGTTGGACCCATAGGTTCACATCTGTCCGGACTATTCATTTCTTTCATATCGAAACTCATAACGCAGACCTCTAAACAAGCAGAAACACATCAAGAGCATTATGGCCGAAAAAGGCAAAGCGGCCGCAATGGCCATACGCTGCAGCCCTTCCAGACCTCCGGCAACAAGAAGTATGGCTGCTGTTGCCGCAACGGTCGAACCCCAGATTATTTTTTTGCCCACGGGAGGATCAGCTTTTCCCCTGGAAGTCATCATGCTCAGGACAAAAGTTGCAGCGTCAGCCGAGGTCACAAAAAAAATCACAAGCAGCACGACGGTGAGCATGGTAAGAAATTCACTGAACGGGTAGAAAGAGTAAAGATGGAAAAGACCGGTGGACACGTCCTGGGCGACAGCAGCGGCTATGCCCGCGCTGCTGCCCAGTTCAAGGCTGAAGGCTGCTCCGCCGAATACGCTGAACCAGACAAAGGTCAGCAGAGTTGGAACCAGAAGGGCCCCGCTGATAAATTCACGAATGGTTCTGCCCCGGGAAATGCTGGCTATAAAAAGACCGACAAACGGAGACCAGGATATCCACCATGCCCAGTAGAAAAGAGTCCAGTCCTGGGTCCACTGCTGCCCTGTGAATGGATGGGTGGTCAGGCTTATATTGAAGAGGGCGGTGATGTAGTCGGAAACCGTGCTGATGAATACGTTGAGTATCATAGTGGTCGGACCCGTCAAAAGCATGAACAGCAGCAGTAAAACAGCGAGCATGATATTGGTCTTGCTCATAATCTGCATGCCCTTATCAACTCCAATTATGCTGGAACCCATGAAGATGACCGAAATAACGGCGATAATGATCAGAGTACTGAAAAGCCCTGCCTCAAATGGCAGTATTGAGGCCAGACCGCTGTTGATTTGCATGGCTCCCAGACCCAGGGAGGTTACAATGCCGAAAACCGTAGCGAATACTGCCATAACATCAATACAGTACCCTGGAAACCCATATATTCTTTTGCCGATCAGAGGGTAGAAGCAACTTGAGATGAGCGGAGGCATTCCCCGTCTGAAGGAGAAATAGGCGATGCACAGGCTCATTACAATGTATACTGCCCATGGATGGACCCCCCAGTGAAAAAAGCTGTGCAGCATGGCGAATCTCGCCGCTTCCGGAGTACCCGCCTCTATATAGCCCGGCGGACTCATGTAGTGAATCATGGGCTCAGCCACGCTCCAGAATATCAGCCCGATCCCCATCCCTGCCGCAAAGAGCATGCTTGCCCATCCGAAATAGGAAAACCTTGGTTTTTCATGGTCCATACCCAGCTTAACATGGCCATACCTGCTCAAGGCCATGTACAGACTGAAGACCAGAAACAAAAATGTGGCAACCAGGTAAAACCAGCCGAAATTACTAATTATTTCTGTGTGCAGCCAGGCTGATCCCCGGTCCAGGGCTTCGGAGGAAAGAATCCCGGCCAGGATCACAACAAGAATAGCCAGCAGAGATATTACGAATACGATGTTCCCTTTCAGATTCATTGTAAATGGTATCCTTGTCTGTTTTCCTGAGCAGGCAGTTTGCAGATTACAGGAATAATGAAAACACTGCGCCCTGCCCTGTGAGGAAGGAGTTCCGCAGTGGAGCCAACAACCTGGCTTACGGTATCAAGTCTTTCCGACTTGCCCACCACAATGAGATCTACACCATGCATTGCCGCCTGCTTGACGATCTGTCTGTTGACCGAGCCAATGGTCTCAACAGGCTGAACAGTGTCATAAGCATGGGAGCAGGCCCGGGCCAGTCCATGAAGGCTGTCCAGAACTCGCTTCCTGCGTATCTCATCCGTGTCCGGATCTGGGGCTCTTTCCCCAACATGCAGAATATAGAGTTTTTTGGCCGTGAACCTGCGGTCCACCAGGTAAGGCAAAACAGCCGCGTCAGAATCCTTAAGATCCGTGGCGTACATGACCTGTTCAAAACCGTTTGCGGATTTGAACAATCCAGGATTGAAAATAAACACCGGAATATTGCTCAAGCGCAGGATATCCGATTCGGTATGGCCGAACATGGCGGTCCGGAAAAGCGATCTGGATATCCAGCAAAGAGCTGTATAGTCAGCTTTTGTTTCTTCTGCCACCTCGTTGACAATGACCGGTACATGGCCGCAGCGGATATGCGTCTGCACCCTTAAACCCAGATAGCCCGCATCCTTGCTGATTTTTTCCAGCTTTTCCTCTATGTCCTCCTGCTGAGTACTGATTTTGGGGAGCACATGGATGAGATGGATTTCTCTGGTTCCAAAATTTGCAAGAAAATCAAACAGTTCAGCAAGCCTTTTTCTTGATTCCTTGAGGCTGATTTTTACCGCGGCCCTCTGCAGCATTCTGCTCTCCTTAATGTACAGTTGTTGTCTTACTTGATCTGATTTTTGAAGTGATGCTGGATAAGTTTACCGGAGCAGACCACCTTTGCGACCTTATTCAGCCGGGGAATCATGGACATTCTGGTCAGGACTTTACTGCTGAATCAGAACACAAAAATCTATCCTCAGCAAGTGCCGAGTACTGAGCATCAGCTGATTGATTTGAGAGAAAAGACAAGGCTGAATGATCAAAATTTTTAGTTTGTTATAAATTACTGGCAATGCCAGGGATCAGAAGGATCGAGATGAGAATCATGAAGTTCTGAAAGAAACCCGCTTGATTTCCTTGACTCTGAAAAAAAGGTAACAGTTTAGCCACTTGCATGTGGCACGGGGACTGGCTCTTCCGGCACCCACTTGTCCCAAAACACCAGACTTTTATGCACAAAACCATGCTCAAGTGGGTGCCGGAGTGCCTGTCCC
>PWNK01000123.1 GCA_003557865.1 Desulfonatronovibrio sp. | reverse complement strand
TTCAGGCCTGGTTTTCGGTTCAGGTTCAGGCTCAGGTTTTGGTTCAGGTCTGGGTTTTTCCGCAATCTCAACTTTGGGTTCTGGTTCGGGAACTGGCTGTGTTCTGGGGGGTTCCGGAGGCCGGGCAGCTGGAATTTCCCTGGGAGCAGGAGCAGGTTCAGGCTCTGACAGATAGACTAGCTCCACCATGTGCACCTGCCTGTCCAGATCAATGGGCATATGTCTGCTTATGCCGGTGAAGGAAATGGAGAGAAGGATAAATAACAGGTGCAGAAACAAAGAAGCAAGCAAGGCTGAAAACTGCATGAGATCAGTCCTCCTCAGGTTCAGCCACAACACCCAGCCTGTCGATGCCTGCTTCCTTTATCCTGGACATTACCTTGACCACCAGGCCGTACGGTACCACTTGGTCAGCTCTGAGATAGACCAACCTGTCCCGGCCCTGAATCATTCTCTCCAGATGCGCCGTGATTTCAACAAGCTCGACCTCGTACTCGTCAATGAAGATCCTGTTTTCCCGGTCGATGTTGATGACCAGGTTGTCATGGTCCTCAGGCAGGACGTCAACAGTGGAGGTCTTGGGCAGGTCCACCTCAATGCCCTGGGTGAGCATGGGTGCGGTGATCATGAAGATGATCAGCAGGACCAGCATCACGTCCACAATGGGGGTGACATTGGTCTGGGTAATAAAGCCTTTTCCCAGGGGGTCAAAATCCACGATTAATCCTCTATTTTTTTTCCATCCAGGGAAGTTCGCGCTGAGCTCTGTTCAGGAAGGAACCGGCAAAATCAACCAGGTCTGACTGGATGGTATTCAGGCGTTCCCAGAGAATATTGTAAAAAATTGTGGCTGGAATAGCCACTACCAGCCCGAAGGCCGTGGTGATCAGTGCCTCGGAAATCCCTGGGGCGACAGTGGCCAGTGTGGCTCCTCTTTGCACGCCTATGGCGTGAAATGCATTCATGATTCCCCAGACAGTACCCAGCAGTCCTATGAGAAGAGATGAGTTGGCACAAATGGCCAGAAAGGGGAGCGAGGCGGACAGTCTTTTCAGATGGGAGCTTACTCCCTGTCTGAGTACCCTGCGCACATTGTCTTCAGCGATCCTGAACTTGACACTGGATGAAAGATGGCTCTGTTCAAGCTTCTGGATTTCCTTTAGAGCTGCAAGTCCGATCTCATAAAGAGGCGACTTGGCGCTGAGCCTGGAAGCTTTCATTGCTTCTGCCAGATCCGATGCCCGTTCAAAGTTCTCCATCTGGTCCTGGATAAGTGCTCTGAAGCGTCCGTAGGAGATGAACTTAAAGATTATTATTGTCCAGCTGGAGACAGACATGACCAGAAGAACCAGCATTATGAGCTGGATGAGCAGGGAAGACTGGATCAACATGGACCACAGTCCCTGTTCAGGCATAAAAATATTCATATTGGTTCAGCCTTGGGTGATAATTACTTGTAACATGAGGTTCAGGAGATATCCAGTTCTTCAGCAATTCTGGGTAAAGCTGTTTCCGCAGGCATGTCCAGTTTCAGGTCGGAGATACCGTCGTAGGCTGTGGAACCCAGATTGATTTCAATTATTCTGCCGCCTCCCCGTTGTATCCATCGGGGAATAATATTGGCCGGGGCTACTTCCCCCGAGGTGCCGATGATTATAACAAGATCCGCCTTTTCAGCAAGTTCCTGGCTTCTGGTCAAGGCCCCTTCCGGGATCTGTTCACCGAAAAAGACCACTGAAGGCCTGATTATGCCCCGGCAGCTGCCGCAAAGCCATGGGATGTCCTCTCTGGTCAGGACAAGGGCCTCTTGGAGCTGATATGTCTTGTGGCAAGAGTTACAGAAGAAGGAACCGCATCCTCCATGGAATTCCACCACCTCTTTTGAGCCTGCCATCTGGTGCAGGTTGTCGATATTCTGGGTGATGACCGATTTGATTATGGACATTTTCTCCATTCTGGCAAGGGCTGTATGAGCAGGATTGGGGCTGGCCGAAGAAAACATCTGCAGGGCTTCATATAAAAAATCCCATACCCCTGCAGGGTTGTGACGCAGGGCCCAGTCGGAACATACCGACTGGGGATCAAACCTGGACCACAGTCCTCCGGGGCTTCTAAAATCAGGGATGCCGCTGGGTACGGAAATCCCGGCACCGGTCATGGCTATGGCGAATGCCGAATCCCTCAGGGCATCCGCAGCCCGGGCGCATAATTCAGACTGGCTGCTGTTCATGGTCTCTTAGCAGATAATTATGTTCAGAAAGATTTGCCGGACAACTGCTTCAGATTCTCGTCCTGGCCAGGATGTCGCGTGAATGCTGCTCTGCCTGAAAATACTCCTGTTCACTCATGCCCGTCCCCAGAGCGATTTTCTTGCGCACATCCTCTGTAACCAGATCACCAGGGGAATGAGCGTCATTGTTGATGACCAGCCTTGCATTATACTCCCTGGCCATGTTGAGCACATGGCCGTTGGTCAGACTGTGACCTTTTCTGGTGGTAATTTCCAGGTACACGTTTTTTTCAGCAGCCATTGCGGCATCCTGGGGAGAAATAAGTCCGGGATGGGCCAGGATATCCACACCGGCCATTATGGCCGCGTGATTAGTTCCGGCAGCCACAGGCTCGACTATGGTTTCCCCGTGAACCAGAACAATTTGAGCCCCGAGATCTCTGGCTTTTTTTACCAGGTCCGGGATAAGGGCCGGCGGAACATGGGTCAGTTCCACTCCGGCCAGAAGTTCTATCTCCTGATACAGGGAATAATCAGCAACAATTTTAAGCAGGCTTCCCAGGATATGTTCAATATTGGAATGATCAGCATGATCAGTAAAAGCCGCGGCCATGTAACCGGCAGCCCTGGCCCTTCTGGCCAGCTCAGCCGGGATCAGCTCTCCGTCACTGTAAACCGTATGCATGTGCAGATCTATCAATTCCTACTCCTGTGCGGGCCTGTGAGTAAAGGGGATAAGAAAGTGGACACCGGATGATGAAAATCCAGGATTCATGACAGCTACATCTTGTATTTGGTATCGTCCAGGCGGTATTTTTCGAGAATCTCAGTCCATTTTTTACCTTCCTCGTCATCAAGAACCACCTGATAATCGCCGTCCTGCTCCTTCATGATCTTTTCAAGGATATCTCTGTTTACCAGGATGGACACTTCTGCCCGGATGGCCATGGCAATGGCGTCGGAAGGCCTGCTGTCGATACGGTATTCTTTATCTGCATGGTTCATGACCATAACCGCATAGTATGTCGAATCCTTGAGTTCGCTGATTTCCACATGAACAAGTTCCGCGTTGAGCTGGTTCAGGGTTTCCAGAAACAGATCATGGGTCATGGGACGGGGCATGCTCATGCCTTTGAGCGGCATGGAGATGGCCATTGCCTCCAGGGCCCCTATCCAGATGGGCAGGATGTACTTGTCATCGCTGTCCTTGAGAATGACCAGGGGCATATTGGTCTTCTCATCCATGGCCAGGCCGAATATTTCCATTTTTATCATCATGATGCTACCTCCCCCTCCAGGGAATGTTTTTTGGCCCGGGTAAAGCGCACGGGCAGAATCATGCCCGTCAGGTCCTCCCGGTTGTGAAAATCAATGTTGACCACTCTTCCGCCGCCATCTCTTCCCTGCCATGAATAAACACCAGCCTTTTGTTTCTTGCTGGGACCGTCCATAAGCACCAGGTCTGAGCTACCAACCCTGCGGGCAAGTTTTTTTGCGGTCCATTCTTGCTGCAGCTTTTGCAAAACATCCAGTCTGGCGGACTTAACCTCTTCTGATATTTTGGGACCCATGAGTGCAGCACGGACTCCAGGCCGATCGGAATATTTAAAAGAAAAACTGGAATCAAAGCCCACGTCATTCATCATTTCCAGGGTCAGCTGAAAATCCTCATCCGACTCACCCGGGAAGCCCACAATCAGGTCTGTGCTCAGGGTTATGTCCGGGCGAACAAGCCTCAAGCTGTCCACCAGCTCAAGATATTTCTGCGTGGTATAACCGCGTCCCATATCTTTCAGAATCTTATCAGAGCCGGACTGCAGGGGAAGATGCAGGTGCGGACAAAGGGTTTCAAGTTCTCCAAAAGCCTTGATTACCCCACTGCTCATGTCTTTGGGATGGGAAGTGGTAAACCGAAGCCTTCTCAGACCCTGAATGGAGTTCAGCTCTCTGAGCAGGCGGGCAAAAGATATTTCCAGGCCGTTCTTATCCCGGCCGAAGCTGTTTACGTTCTGTCCAAGAAGAGTGATCTCCTTGACTCCCAGGCGGATCAGCTCACGGCATTCATTGATAATCTCCCGGGAGGACCTGGATTTCTGTCTTCCACGGGTATAGGGAACCACACAATACGCGCAATAGTTGTCACATCCCTGCATTATGTTCACAAAAGCCCGAGGAGGCATTCTTTCCGGCCAGTTGCCGGGCTTTTCAGGGTAATAATCTTCAAAATCGAGCAGACTGATTTTCAAGGCCGGGTCCTGCTCCAGCCTTTTGAGGGCTCCGGGAACCATGCCCAGGCCGTCAGGCCCGAAAACAAGGCGGACGTAAGGGAAGCGCTGAAAAAAATCTCTGCCCACCTGCTGGGCAACACAGCCTCCGACACAGGCAAAGGCTGACGGGTTTTTTTCCAGAAAAAACTTTAGTCTACCCAGATGACTGTAAACCTTCTGTTCAGGCTTTTCCCGGACGCTGCATGTATTGATGATGAATATCCCGGCATCATCTTCAGCCGATGCTTTTTCAAAGCCAGCGGATTTCAGAGAGCGGTCCAGCCAGTCAGAATCGGATACGTTCATCTGACAGCCAAAAGTCTGGATATGATATTTCATTATATAATGATTAACCTGTCAGAGATAAGAGTCAATAACCTGAAAAATCATTGAGTATATAGTTCATGGCTATTCCTGCGGCTTCATCCGGGGAAAGGTGTTCGTTATTTATGGTCAGCTCGGCTCCGGGGTCTTTTTCAAAGGGTATATCCACCCCGATAACCTGCCCCAGTCCGGGAAAATGTTTGCCGGTATTTTTTCTTTCCAAGGCCTTGGCGTACAAATCGGCCATGACCAGGCCTTCAGGCCTTTGTTCCTCCCGCTTCATTGCTGTTTCCAGGGAACAGTGGACATTGATTTCGGCAAAATGTTCTATAAGGCTTCTGGCCAGATCACGCATGGCTTTTTTGGGGGCGGTTGCATCCATGATCACAAAATGGCCTTTTGCCGCAAGGTCAGCCCCTTCGCGGGCAAAAAGCCTGTAGGCTTCGTGCCTTTCTTCCCTGGTGTAGGCAGGCTGGGGAAAATAGACTTTGCGCCGCTCATCCATCTGCAGATAAACAGCGTTCAGGCCTTTGTTCTCAAGCTCCTGAAAAACCTTCCTGCTGATACTGCTTTTCCCTGATCCGGGCAGGCCCGTAAACCAGACCGCCCGCCCCCCGCCGGACAGTTTTTTATTCATGATATATTTTTGCTTGAGAGTTAAACCGTAAAATCATGCACGTGTCTTGCAACATTCAGACCTTGGACAGCCTGGAGCCGTCAGCCTGCAAGGTACTTGTTGATGTTCTGATAATCAAATGTTTCATCCTCCAGAATATTTTCCAGGAACCTGAACAGGGCCTGCCTGATCTCCAGGGGATGACCCGGATACCACTCGGGTGAGGCAATGACCAGCCCCCTGAATACATAGAAAGGAGCAATGACTTCCAGCATCTCATGATCTTTGGTTTGATCAAGGTAAGTTTCCCAGAGGGTAAAATAAAGTTTTTCAAAACTGCCGGAAAGACGAGGCTGTGAATAAAGGGAATACAACAGGTAATTGCAGGTCATGGTGGCCACATCATCCGCGGGCTCGCCCCATTGTCCCCGGCTCCGGTCAAGGACGGAAAAATCCCCGTCTTCCCTGACCAGTATATTCCAGGGATGAAAATCTCCGTGCACGTCGCTTAAGCGGTGGGAGTATTTTTTCAGCTTCCAGCGCCATTCAATAAGCTTTTTCTCCAGGCGGATGAATCTATTTTGCGGAAAGTGCTCATATGGATGGGGATAAGCGTCCACAAGACCGAATATGCACTCTGAGTCACCCACAAGCTGTCTGATTCTGCGGTCATAAAGATCCTTGTCATCACTTTTGCTGGAATGCAGATCCGCCAGCCAAAGGGCAAAGGACTCGGCAGTATTAACATCGCTGTTTTTCAGGTTACCGGACTTTATTCTTTCCAGGTCAAGAAAATAATCCTGACCCTGGATTTTTTCATTAAGAATAAAAAATTCCTGGATATCCCTGAGAGGCAGCAGGTGTCCTGATGCATCAATATAACCAAGACCCATGGGTTTGACATGTTTTTTCATCAAAGCGCCGGTCTCGTACTGAAACATGAGAATGGCTGCCCGGTCCCAGTAGAACTGATGGCCGTACTTGTCACCCTTCATGACTGAGATGACTGCCTGGACTGGTTTACCGTCCTGTTTGAAATTCACGAGCATTGGTTTGCCGTATCCAAAATCCTTCATGCCCTGTTCATCCAGGGAGCCTATCTCCCCGATTCCGGTAAGCTCTATTCTGCCCGGGAGGATAGAGCTTAGATAGGTTTCCAGGTTTTCAAGCTTCATTTCCAGCATTTCATACTCCTTGAAGACCTGCGGGTAAGTGTTTTCGCAGGCCGCGGATCAGAAGTTAAAAAGTTTCCATTCGGAAAGTCTTTCTTTCCGGATACGGAAACTGTTGGTTTTCTTTCCGGAAACGAGGAGTTTTTTCTTTTGGCAAGGAAATCAAGCAATTATGAGGAGGCGTATCTTAATACGTTGACGAATAATTGTGCAGATTGACAC
>PWNK01000030.1 GCA_003557865.1 Desulfonatronovibrio sp. | reverse complement strand
GTTTAGCGCTTTTAAGGAAAGCAGGGGACAGGCACTCCGGGACCCACTTGAGCATCATTTTGTGCTTAAAATGTCTTATTTTTGGGGCAAGTGGGTCCCGGAAGAGCCAGTCCCCGTGCCATATGCAAAGCGCCAAACAGATACCAAAAATGTAATTTTTTCAGGCCAAGGCAGAATTGTTTTGACAATAATGTATCAAGATAGACCCGGGACAGGAATATGCGCATTGCTTTGCTGCAGCTAAATCCCGTGATCTGCGATTTTAGAAGGAATGCGCACAGGATTGCTCAGGCCGCTGAAGATGCCTTTGCGCAGGGTGCAGATATCTGCATCACTCCTGAGCTGGCAGTTATGGGCTATCCTCCCAGGGATCTACTGCTGAACCCAAAAATCATCGAAAACAGTCTGCATGCCGTAAAATGGGTCGCCCAAAGAACTGCAAATCTCGGCCCGTTGCTTCTGGGTGCGCCCATGGGCTGCAAAGGCAACGAAGGTTTTCTTGCCAACGGTGCTTTTTTGTTGAACAAAGGAAAAATCGAGGCCTGTTTCGGCAAAACACTTTTGCCCAGTTATGATGTCTTTGATGAGCAGCGTTATTTTACCGCTCATGAGTCTCCAGGTTTTTTTGATTTTTTGGGGAGAAGGATCGGGGTGACCATTTGCGAGGATATCTGGAATGATAAGGATTTCTGGGAAAAAAGAAGGTATTCGGTTGACCCTGTCCAGATTCTGGCTGACCAGGGAGTGGACCTGATCCTCAACATGTCCGCTTCTCCGTTCTCTCTGGGTAAACAGAAGATAAGACTGGCCATGCTTGAAGCTTTGGCTATAAAATACAAGGTCCCTCTTCTGTTCTGCAATCAGGTTGGAGGTAATGACGATCTTGTATTTGACGGGAGGAGCACGGCTGTTAACGAGAGGGGACAGATCACAGCCGCGGGCATGGAGTTCGAGGAGGACGTGCTGATCGTTGATCTGGAAAGTCCGGAGCGCAATCATGTCCAGGTTCATGATTACAGCCGGGAATCAGAGACATGGAAGGCGCTGGTGCTTGGCATCAGGGACTATATGGCCAAAAGCGGCTTTGCCCGCGCCCTGCTTGGCCTGTCCGGGGGAATCGACTCAGCCCTGGTGGCTGCAGCCGCGGCCACGGCCGCGGGGCCTGAAAATGTAACAGGGGTGCTTATGCCCTCCAAATATTCCAGCCCCGGGAGCATTGATGATTCCCTGGAACTTGCGGCCAGCCTGGGAATAAGGACCATGAACATTGCCATTGAAAGTCTGGTAAAGGCCTACGATCATTCCCTTATGCCCGTGTTTTTGAGAATTTCTAAAGATGTGACCGAGGAAAACATCCAGGCCAGGATCAGAGGCAACCTGCTCATGGCCCTTTCGAACAAATTTGGCTGGCTGGTCCTGGCAACCGGAAACAAGTCGGAACTGGCCTTGGGATACTGCACCATATACGGTGACATGTGCGGAGGACTGGCCCCTTTGTCCGACACTCCAAAGACCCTGGTATACTCAGTAGCCAGATGGCTGAACCGGAGTGAGAAAGAGGTTATTCCCCGGCAGATCATTACCAAGCCGCCCTCCGCCGAACTGAGTCCCGGTCAGAAAGACCGCGATACCCTTCCCGATTATGAAGTTCTGGATCAAATCCTGCAGATGCACATTGAGCAGCATTTGCCTGCAGAAGAAATCATTGCCCGGGGTTTTGATTCCGATACTGTTTTCGCGGTGATTTCCATGGTAAAAAAGGCTGAATTTAAAAGGCGCCAGAGCCCCCCGGGGATCAAGATAACCGATCAGGCCTTTGGCACGGGCTGGAGAATGCCCCTGGCTTCCATTTGTTCTGTTGTGACAAAAAAGTGAAAAACATAAATCGTATTTTTGAGGAACTATTTTCATGTGTCGATTGTTTTCTTTGACAAGCAGGGAACCCCTGTCTCCCATAAAAGCCATTGAGGCCCTGGAAATGATGAAGGAGGGTCATGACGGCTCAGGAATAGGTCTTTTTCTGAGCGACCTGAGCGGGCCTTTCAGCAATTTCAGGGACATGCCCATACTTTCAGGAATATTCACCCAGTCAGGTCTGCGCAGGCAGGAAGACTATATGACCGGTCAGGGTTTTCTTCCCAGTTACCGGATGATCCTGGATGTGAGCAAAGATCCGCCCCCGGGGACTCCCAGAAGAGAAATCTATCTTATCCAGGTCTATGAGCCTCCGGAGAGGTGGAAGGAGCTTGAACAGGATCAGAGGGAGCAGCTCATGACCGGCACCCGCCTTACCCTGCGCCATATGGGTGCAGAAAAAAAGGACATGGTTATCTTCAGTTTCTGGCCGGATGTGATAATGATCAAGGAAGTGGGGGATCCCATGGAGATAGCCGGCTATCTCCGGCTGGACAGGGAAGAGCTTCAGGCCAGGCGCATCATGGCCCAGGGAAGGCAAAACACCAACTACGGGATTAATCTTTACGCCTGCCATCCTTTTTTCATTCAGGGCATGTCCACCATGACCAACGGGGAAAACACCGCCTTTGTCCCCATCAAAGAGTACTTAAGCACCCAGGGCGTAGTGGGTTATGAGGGTTACCAGTCTGATTCAGAGGTTTTTACCCATATTCTGCATTTCACCATTAAACAGCTGGGGTTGGGAATAGAGCACTACAAGCATATCATTACCCCTTTGCAGGATTCTGATCTTTTGATCCATGCTGACCGTGATTTCCTGACCTCTCTTAAGCAATCATGCCGGAGGTTGATCATTGACGGTCCTAACTGCGTTATTGGCTGTCTGCCGGACAAAACCATGTTCATGGTCCAGGACCGAAAAAAACTTCGCCCGGGAATAGTTGGGGGCAAACCGGGCCTGTACGCTTTTTCATCAGAATCCTGCGGACTGGACGCTGTAATACCTGACCGGGACAAAACAAAGGATTTTCAACCGATGCATCTAGATACAGCCATTGTTGCACCAGACTGCCAGGAGGTTCGGATATGCCGTCAAACGCAGCCGTTACCCCTTCAACATTAAGCCGGCTTGATCTGCCCTGGCAGATCAACTGGGATATTCACACCTGTACCTTATGCGGCAGATGCACAGCGGTATGCCCGGTCAACGCCATTGAACTCGGAGTGTTTCGCAAGAGAAACATGACCACTCCTTTCTTTGCGGAAAAAACCAGGCCCAGGTCAGATTTCAGCATATATTATGGAATCCGGCAGCGCACAGACCCCGGCTACGCCTGTGTGGGCTGTTCCATGTGCAACCTGGTATGTCCCAACAATTCCATCGAGGCCCGCAGATCAGATACATTTGACATGCTCAGGTTTCACCGCGACAGGGCAGGACAGCCAAGAACCAGAGGGGGAAGACGCAACAGCCCTGATAGCGTGCTGGACCAGATCAAATTCATCCGTATTTCAATGCTTACAGACCCGGCTCTTGACGCCGGAAGGCACGAATTTGAAATGAGGACCCTCATAGGCAGGATCCTCTCCCCGGCCAAGGCCATAAATGCCAGGCGGGAAAAGGGATGGATACCCCCGGTAAGAGAAGTTTATCCCCTGCTCATAGGCGGCATGAGTTTCGGAGCCCTCTCGCCCAACATGTGGGAAGGTCTGCAGATGGGAGTGGCCTACCTTAATGAGGAGCTGAACATGCCTGTGCGCATGTGCACCGGCGAGGGGGGATGCCCGCCAAGACTGCTGCGCTCGCGCTTTCTCAAATATGTGATTTTGCAGATTGCCAGCGGCTATTTTGGCTGGGATGAAATAATTCACGCCATTCCGGAGATGAAGGAAGACCCTTGTGCTGTTGAAATCAAGTACGGCCAGGGAGCCAAACCCGGAGACGGCGGACTTTTGCAGTGGCACAAGGTGAACAGGCTTATCGCGGCTATCCGTGGTGTCCCTCCGGGAGTAAGTCTGCCCAGCCCTCCTACCCACCAGACCAAGTACTCCATTGAAGAGGCTGTAGCCAAAATGATCCAGTCCATGAGCATGGCCTGGGGATTCAGGGTTCCGGTTTATCCAAAGATATCAGCATCCAGTACCTCATTATCGGTTTTGAACAATCTCACCCGAAATCCCTACGCCTCGGGTCTGGCCATTGACGGAGAGGACGGGGGAACCGGAGCGGCGTACAATGTTTCCATGAATCACATGGGTCATCCTGTAGCTTCAAATATTCGGGACTGCTATCTCAACCTGGTTAAACTGGGCATGCAAAATGAACTGCCCCTCATCGCCGGCGGGGGAACAGGCAAAAACGGTAATCTGGCGGCTAACGCAGCAGCCCTGATCATGCTCGGGGCCAGCGCTGTTCAGATTGGAAAGTATATCATGCAGGCATCCGCAGGATGCCTGGGTACTGAAGGAGATCGATGCAACATCTGTAATATCGGAAGGTGTCCCAAGGGCATCACCTCGCAGGACCCCAGACTGTACCGCCGCCTTGATCCGGAAAAGGTCGCCGAAAGGGTTGTGGATGTCTATGTGGCCTTTGATACTGAACTCAAAAAGATAGTGGCTCCCCTGGGACGTTCCACGTCCCTGCCCATTGGAATGTCGGACGCTCTGGGAATCGCTCACAAGAGTGCCGCGGAAAGGCTGCACATCAAGTACGTGGTTTAGAATTATCCGGGGAAAGAACAATGAGTACATTAACTACCATAAGTCTCAAGGGAAAAGACAGTTCCGGGCGGTTAGCCTCGCGCATTCTCGAGGAACGTATCCAGGAGGCTGTCCGTTCAGGGGCTGAGAAGATAAAGATTGAAGCCTTCGGTCAGCACGGCCTGGGTGGAAGGATATTTCTGACCGACTCCAGACAGGTGAAAATTGAGATAACCGGCTCACCTGGACAAAGGGTCGGGGCCATGGGCTCCCCAGGGACAAGCATTGAAGTCTGTGGACCGGCTTCAGACGATATCGGCTGGCTCAATGCCGGGGCAGAGATTGTCGTCCATGGATACGCGACCAACGGAGTCTGCAACGCCATGGCTCAGGGCAGGGTATTTATAGGGGGAAACATCGGGTCACGAGGCATGACCATGACCAAACACAACCCCAGGTTTTCCTCGCCGGAATTGTGGGTCCTTGGAAGCGCGGGAGATTATTTTGCTGAATTCATGGCCGGGGGGGTTGCTGTAATCTGCGGCTTTGAACCACAGGACCCGGATAATGTTCTGGGATACCGTCCCTGCGTGGGAATGGTTGGAGGCAGGATCTTTTTTCGCGGTCCGGTCAGGGAATACAGCCAGGCAGATGCCAGGCTTGTTCCTTTGAATGATGAAGACTGGCAATGGCTGTCAGAAAATTTGACTTTGTTTCTCTCAAGAATCAACAAAGATCATCTTCTTGAGAAGCTTTTGGTGCGCCAGGAATGGCAGTGTCTGACCGCCAGGACTCCCATGGAAAAAATTGGGGGCAAGACAAGATCAATGACCGAATTCAGGACGCAGGTCTGGGATAAGGAGCTGGGCAGGGGCGGTCTGATAGGCGATTTGACGGATCTAGACAGAAGCTCCATCCCCTTGATCACCACCGCAGACCTGCGCCGCTACGTTCCTGTCTGGGAGCACCGTAAATATACGGCTCCATGCCAGGCTTCATGTCCCACAGGGATTCCTGTTCAGGAAAGGTGGCGACTCATCAGGGAAGGCAAAGTGGATGAGGCTGTTGATTCAGCCCTGGCCTTTACACCTTTTCCAGCATCCATCTGCGGATATCTCTGTCCCAACCTGTGCATGCAGGGCTGCACCAAGACCCTGGGCAACCTTAAACCAGTTGATATCACTATTCTGGGGAAACAGGGAGCCGGTTCCAAAGAGCCTGATCTACCCCCTTTGAGCGGAAAAAAAGTGGCTGTTATCGGAGGAGGGCCGGCCGGGATATCCGCAGCCTGGCAGCTTCGACTGGCAGGACATGAATCAGTTGTCTATGACCTGGAAAAGGTCCTTGGCGGCAAGATGAGCACGGCCATTCCTGAGCAGCGCATCCCGGCCTCAGTCCTGGACCTGGAGCTGGAGAGGGTCCGACGGGTTATTCCCCATGTACATATGGGACAAAAACTTTCCGGGAAGGAATTTGAACAGCTGAAAAATGATTATGACTACGTGGTGCTTGCTGCAGGGGCTCAAAAGCCCAGGACTATTCCTGTCCCTGGTTCTGAAAGAATCATTCCCGCCCTGACCTTTCTGAAACAGTCCAGGCAGGGCAAACAGGACGTGGGCCGGAGGGTGGTGATCATCGGGGCCGGCAACGTTGGTTGCGACGTGGCCACTGAAGCCCATCGACTGGGGGCTGAACAAATAACCCTGATTGACATTCAGGAGCCGGCTTCCTTCGGCAAGGAACGGCAAGAGGCTGAAAGGATAGGAGCCAGCTTCAAATATCCATGTTTTACCAGGGAAGTGACGGATGAAGGAGTGGTCCTGACCACAGGAGAGCTCATTCCCGCGGATACGGTGGTCATTTCCATCGGCGATGCTCCTGAGCTGGATTTTCTCCCTGAGAGCTTGGTCATTGATCGTGGTTTTGTCCAGGTCAACGAGATCAACCAAACCAGTGATCCCAAAGTGTTTGCCATTGGAGACATTGTTCGTCCCGGTCTTTTGACCGACGCCATCGGCGCGGGAAGAAAGGCGGCCCTGGCCATTGACGGCCTTATCAGGGGCAAGATTCCGGACAGGCAGACTTCATGGCTGAAAAAATATGACATGGAATACAGCGAGACCTCGGAAAGAATCGACTACTCCAGGATGACCCTGGAATATTATGATCCCAGGGCCACCGACTACAATGACCTGGGAGGCTGCGCCTCCCAGTGCTCCTCATGCGGAGTATGCATGGACTGCGGGATATGCGACGTCATTTGTCCGACAGGAGCCATTGAGCGCAAGGATCTAAAAAGCGGCAAGCTTGAGAGAACAGCCAATCCCGAGAAATGCATCGGCTGCGGTTTCTGCGGAAAATGCTGCCCTTGCGGAATATGGGACCTTGTGGAAAATCAGCCTCTGGAGTAAGGGAGGTTATTCCCTATCCTGGGCTTGACATAAACGTCGCCCCATTCGGGCAAGATTTCTTGGTCGGCAAACGTTCACCAGCGGAATAGAATGTCCCTATCTTCCTGGCAGAAGATGCTTTCTCCCATACTGAGCCCTGCAGGCCGCATTTATTCTCTTGGCGTGGCCATAAAACAGGGCCTTGATGGCAGAAAGGCCCTCAAGCTGCCCCTGCCTACCATTTCCATTGGCAATATGGCCATGGGAGGGACCGGCAAAACCCCTTTGTGCCAATTCCTGGCTGCTCATCTGGCGCAAAAGGGGATGAAGCCGGCTATCCTGACCAGGGGTTACAAATCAAAACCAAAATCTCTGCCTCATCTGGCGGATGCGGGAGACAGCGCCTTGAGCTGCGGTGATGAGCCGCTGATGTTGGCCAGGACTTTGAAAGGTCAGGCTTTGGTGATCGTGGATCCGGATCGGCGGCGCGGGGCCTTGTGTGGCCTGAAGCATTTCAATCCAGATGTTTTCATTCTTGACGACGGTTTTCAGCAAGTCAGGGTCAAGAGGGACCTTAATATCCTTTTATTGACTCCTTATGATCTTGAACACGGCTGGAACAGGGTTTTCCCGGCCGGAATGTGGCGAGAAGGTGAAAAAGCCCTGGAACGTGCTGATATGTTCTTGGTCAATACCTGGGGACAAGAAATGTCAAGGGTAAAGGAAATGGCTTCGGCAAGGGGTCTTTTTTCAATGGGTTCCGTATTTTTCTTCAGCATCGAGGCAGAGGGACTCCAGGATGCTCATACCGGTGAGAGATCACTTGATATCCATTCCAGACCTTATCTGCTTCTGACTGGCGTGGCCAACCCCGGCAAAGTAGTTGATTCCTGTGTAAAGCTGCTAGGGTATGAACCGGCAAGTCACCTGATTTTTCCTGACCATTACAGTTTCGGCCATGGCTTTGAGGCCAAATTAAGACCTGCTGTACAGCAGTCTGGAGTCAGGGATCTTCTGTGCACCTCGAAAGATGCCGTAAAGATTAACCCCCTGACTGATGTGAATGTCTGGGAGCTGCTAACCAGGGTCAAGATACTAACAAGCCAGGATGATTCGTTTTTTCAAAGAGTTGTTCAGGCTCTTGGTAATAGAATTCATTAATTTCAAAAGCGCATCAACCTTTACATTGACCACCACCAAACCAAGCACTATCTAGTTTTCATCCGGAAACGTTTTTTTTCCTTTTGGCGGCGTCTATCTACACAATTACTGGTCAACGTATTAAGATACGCCTCCTCATAATTGCTTGATTTCCTTGCCAAAAGAAAAAAATCCTCGTTTCCTTAAAGAAAACCAGTAGCTTCAACATCCGGAAAGAAAGACTTTCGGGATGGAAATTATCTGGCAACATGTCAAGTGTGTACTAAAATTAAAACAATTGCCGGGGCCAGATCCCGGAAGGAAACAGAACATTGAGCAGAATAAATCAAAAAAAGATACTTAAGTTTTTCAAAGAAAAGAACAAACCCTTAAGCACCCGGGAAATCCGGGAAGGTCTTGGTATAGGCAAGAAAGAAGCCTACAGGTTCAATGATATGCTAAAATCTCTTGCTGACAAGGGCCGGATATTCAAAACCAGGAAATCATGGTGCCTTGTGGACGAACTCCCTGTGCAAAAGGCCCTGCTGGAAGTGCAGAGATCAGGAGTGGGGTTTGCTGTTCCTTTTGATAAAAGGCGCAGGGACATCTTTGTCCATCCCAGGAATTTCCTCAACGCCTGGCATGGGGACACCGTGCTGGTGGCGACTTTACCTGGGAAAAAGGGCAAGAGTCCTGAAGGAAGGGTGGTGAGCATAATCGACAGGGCCACCAAACTTCTGCCGGTGAAAGTTGTCAAGCCCATGGGGCCGGGATTTTTTTTAGCCCGGCCAGCCAATCCGCGGTTGGATTTTTCCCTGGTGCTTGAAGCCGGACAAAATGATCTGTCCAGGGATACTATGGTTATTGCCGAACCTGTTGAACAGGTGGAGACCGCTCTCTGGTCCGCACGACTGGTCAGGGTCATGGGTCATGAACATGATCTGAGTGTACAGGAAGAGATAGTCAAATTGAACCACAAGGTTCCCGGCGAATTTCCTGCCAGTGTGATCAAGGAGGCTGCAAACCTGCCTGAAGAACCGACAAAAAAAGATTTCAAAGGCCGCAAGGATTTGAGGGACAGATTGTTCGTGACCATAGACGGGGTCCAGGCCAAGGATTTTGATGACGCCATTTGCGTGGAGAAGGATGGAACCGGCTATGTCCTTTATGTGGCAATTGCGGACGTCTCTCATTATGTCCATGCTGGATCAAAGCTGGACAGGGAGGCCCTGGCCAGAGGGAATTCATACTATTTCCCTCTTTCAGTGGAGCCTATGTTTCCTGAGAACCTTTCCAACGGTCTGTGCAGCCTCAACCCGGAGACAAACAGGCTGGTCATGACCGCCGAGATACATATTGATTCCAGCGGAATCAGAAGGAAATCCTTTTTTTATCCGGCAATAATCAAGAGCAAAAAAAGGCTGACCTACAGTCAGGTCAATGAGGCCCTTTATCTGCGGGCCCCTCAAGCTATCAAAGATATTGAAGATGTGCTGCCCATGCTTCAGGAGGCTGATCTTCTGGCCAGAAAGTTGCTGGACCTTCGCCGCGCAAGGGGCAGTATCGACTTTGACCTGCCTGAACCTGAAGTGTTGTTGAACATACTTGATGAAAGCCTGGAGATAAAGGCCAGGGCAAGAAATTTTGCCCATCAGATTATTGAAGAGTTCATGCTGGCGGCCAACGAGGCTGTGGCAGAATTTCTTCAGGAGAAAGAGGCCCTTTTTCTTTACCGGGTCCACCCCCCGGCGGACAGTGATAAACTGGATTCACTGTTCAAGCTTCTGGCAAATACTGACCTTGGTCCGATTCTGCCCAGGGAGCGGGACCCGGCAAGCCTTCAGAAGCTGATAGATATCTCCAGGGAGCATGACCTGGAATTCCTGGTCAGCCGCCTTGTTTTGCGGTCCATGATGCAGGCCAGATATTCCCCGGAGAATGAGGGACATTTTGGCCTGGCCTCAGGCTCATACTGCCATTTTACTTCCCCCATCAGGAGATACGCAGATCTTGTGGTTCACAGGGCGCTGAAAGGGGTTCTCGGGTATGGTGCTTTACCCGGAATGAAGCAAAAAAGCCTCAAAAACACTGCTGAATCATTGAGTTCACTGGAAAGGGTGGCCATGAACGCAGAGCGGGAGATCCTGAAAAGGGCAACCATTATATTTCTAAAGGAAAAAATCGGGCAGAGCTTCTCAGGGATTGTGTCCTCTCTGGCTGATTTCGGCTTCTGGGTGGAGCTTGAGGATGTGCTGGCCGAGGGGATGGTCAGGCTTTCCACCATTGACGATGATTACTATCTTTTCCGTCCGGAAAAACAGGATCTTCTGGGCAAAAGGACCGGCAGACGGTTTTATCTGGGTCAAAAAGTCAGGGTGGAGCTCAGGGACGTGAATCTTGACCGGCTGGAGGTTGACTTTGTCCTGGACTAGCCCAGGGCTGAGATCTTTTGCCAGCCTGCAAGTCTTGTGGATATGAAGTTAATGGTTTCCAGGTGTTCCTTTTTTCCGTTGCCCTGGATGTGCATCGGCCTTCCAAAGGAAAAGTGAATAAAACGTTCCGGACGGATACGGCCAAAATCAAGAAACGGCCAGCCCATGGACCAGGCATCGGTTTTTAGTGCCAGGGGCACCACCGGGACTCCGGCCTTTCTGGCCAGCTTTACTCCAATGGAGTTGAATCCGGAAGGTTCAAAGTTCACGGTTCTGACAGACTGGGGGAAGACTATGACGGACATCCCCCTGGAAAGTCTATCCATGCCCTGCTCCATTACAACCTTAAGGTCCTGTCTGGGGTTTCTTCTGGAAACGACTATCGGGTCCCTGGAAAGCATGATATGCTTGAAAACAGGATATCGGACAAGGCTGTCCTTGATGACGAAGGTCACCGGGCGGTGAGGCCTGATAATGGCCCCCAGGGCAAAAGTCTCCAGGGTGCTCATGTGATTGCCGACGAAAACACATGGTCCTTCAAGTCCAATGAAGTTTTTCTTGCCCTCGACAAAAAACCGGCAGTCTACTGTTTCCATGTGGCGGATAATGGCCAGACTGCTTTGGATCCACTCCTGCTGCAGAAACTGTTTCTTTCTGGCCTTGCGCGAAGCCCTAAATACCAGGCTGAACATTCTCAGGTAGAAATAAAGTCCAGGAAAAGCCTGAAAAAGGATTGAAGACCGTGCAGGGTTGGTCACGTAGGTATCGTCACTACTGGTTATGGTTGAACTCATCTGGTCTCCATTGTTTGGTGCGGATGCTGAGAAATTACCAGGAGTGAGCTTTGGGATATTTCCTGTTTCAGATCCGATGCTGATTTTATAGTTGAGATGTTTTCCTCTGGCAACCCCAGATCCTGCATCAGGACAAGCCATCTTTTCTTGAGCAGCCTGTTGAGCAGCGAACCCATCCAGACAAGATCTCCCCCCAGCAGTATTACGCATAATCCCAGGCTGAGTATTTGCTCTGCCCCGGGTTTGTTTTTTCTTCCGTGCACGCTGAGAACCCTGGCCTCTGTCCAGTCCAGCCCCAGCCTGGAAAGAGCCAGCTGAACCGAGCTTATTCCAGGAACCAGCCGGCAGTTGATCAGCCCGAACCTGTCAACTATGAGTCTGGCCAGGCTGTAGCATCCAGGATCACCGCTGACCAGGACGCAGATACTTTTTTTGCCCAGATGCTCTTGGATTCTATCCATTATCTCGCTGATTTTTTTCTCAGCAGGGATAAAATGACCGGACAGGGGAGCAAAAAGATCTGCCAGTTTCCTTGGGCCGATGATCACATCTGTTTTTCGGACAACCTCCATGGCCTTGAGCGTCAGGTAGTCCTTGGATCCCGGCCCGCAGCCTATAATGTAGAGAATACTTCCGGGCACGCCTGATTGCGCGTCAGTATGTCTTTTGTTCAAAGCTCTAGCCGCCTCCGGTTCTGGGATAAGAGTAGCTTCTGAAAAATACTAAGCCGCCTGGCAAAACAAAACGCCTGATTCTGTTGCCAATTCAAAGCATAGTGTTTACTTTGATCATCAAAGGCAAACAAGTACAGCCTGCTTTGGTTGTAATTATTTGTATTCATAGTGTTTATGGTTGAAAACCAGCCCGCTCTGCATCTTATTTGTTTTTTTTACCTGGTGCGGGTATGAAATGAGCGGCAGAGGTTCATAATTGCTGATGCTTACTGGCAAAGTGTCCCAAATAAACAAGGAGGTATTAAAATGAGCGAAAAGAAGCAAGATTATTATCATTCGCTTTATGAAGTGGCTAAAGTCATTAATTCCAGTCTTGATCCGGGCAAGGTTTTGGAGATCATTGCCCGTCAGGTCAGTGATGCCATGGGGCTCAAGGCCGCTTCCATCCGGTTGCTGGACAAGGAGGGAAAAAGGCTTCTGCTTGGCTCTTCATTCGGTCTGAGCAAGGGATATATTCGAAAGGGGGCCGTGGAAGTGGAAAAAAGCGGATTAGACCGGGAAGCACTCTCAGGCAATAACGTGACCATTCATGACGCCTGCTCCGACCCGAGGTTTCAGTATCCCGAGAAAGCCAAAGAAGAAGGGATTGCCTCCCTGGTAGTTGTTCCTTTAAGGGTTGAAGACAGGGCCATCGGTGTGCTCAGAGGGTATTCCGACACCTGCCGGGAGTTTTCCGACGATGAAATAGAATTCATGACCATCATTGCCAATCTGAGTGCCATAGCCATAGAGAACGCCAGACTCCATCAGAAGATGAAGCGCGATTTTGAATTGCAGGAAGCTTTTGAATACCGGCTCTTTGAGGATTAGCCGGCAGTGCTGCCCGGGATTTCAATAATCTCCAATGAACCGGTAAAGAGCTTCGGGTAATTACCAAGAATTGAAAATACCATCCATAACTCGGAGGATTAAAATGGGAAAAATAAGAATCGGCATAAATGGCTTCGGCCGGGTGGGCAGGCAGGTGCTCAAGGCCATCCTGGAACAGCATAATGACCTGCTGGAAGTTGCAGCTGTCAATGACCTTTTCGAAATCGAATCCAATGCCCATCTTTTGAAATATGATACTAATTATCGTCGTTTCCCCCATGAGGTTTATATCAGGAATGAAAAAATAGTTGTCGGGAACTGGGAAATATCCAGTTTCGCTGAACGTGATCCCTCCCAGATTCCCTGGAGGGATACCGGGGTTGATATTGTCCTGGAGTCAACCGGAATCTTTCGCACCGGACCAGCAGCAGGCAAGCACCTTCAGGCTGGAGCCAAAAAGGTGATCATCTCAGCCCCTGCCAAGGAAGAAGACGTCACCGTTGTGCTGGGGGTAAATGAAAAGGATTACGATCCTTCAAAACACCACATAATTTCCAATGCTTCATGTACCACCAACTGTCTGGCTCCAGCGGTCAAGGTTGTCCATGACAACTTTGGAATTGATCACGGAACCATGACCACTGTTCACGCCTATACCAACGACCAGCGGATTCTTGACCTGCCCCATAAGGATCTGCGCAGGGCCAGGGCCGCGGCGTGCAACATCATTCCCACAACCACGGGAGCGGCCAAGGCGGTGGCATTGGTCATACCGGAACTTAAAGGCAAAATAGACGGCTTTTCTCTGAGGGTGCCGACTCCCACTGTTTCTGTAGTGGACTGCACCCTGATTCTTGAAAAAAGCATCTCCACCAGCGATTTCAGAAAAGCCTTCAAGGAAGCGGCCCATGGCTACCTTAAGGGAATTCTGGCCTATACCGCTGAGCCCCTGGTTTCTTCTGATTTTATTGCTGAATCAAATTCATGTGTCATCGATGAAGAGTTCACCATGATCATGGGCGGTTCAGGCAAAACTGCCAAGATGATGGGCTGGTATGACAACGAATGGGGCTACGCCTGTCGTCTGGCTGACATGGCCGCCTACGTGGCAAAGATGGGTCTGTAGCGCCCTGAAAAGGGTAGCCGGCATGAAACTGCGCCTGGCAGGTGCAGGAAACATTTTTGCAGACGCAGTTCATGGGGATCCAGGCATGAGATATGGGCACCTGGATCATCTTGTTAAGTAAAGCCTTCATCCCCTTTTAAGGGGGCAGCAGGTCCCGGCCTGCTGGATACCTGAGCAGGAGCTCTTCCATGGCCTATAGTGCAGCATGGGCCCGTTGCAGCAAGAAATTGCCTATACTTGTGCACAGGTGTTAACCTTCTATGATGTCAGGTCTGAAAACCCTGATCTTTGCCTGGTTGCGGAGCATGCTGATAAAAGACTCGAAGGCCTGTTGTTTCTGCATCTCACGGTATGAGGCCATCCATTGATCCTTTTCCCGGAGAAATTCCTCCCTGGAAGGACGGATATGCTGGGCAACTCTTGCCACCACATATCCATCCCCAACGCTGTATATCCTGTCCAGCCACTGGCCTTGTGACACGGCAAAGGCTTCTGAAGCCAGCTCCGCAGACATGCCCAGTTCAGGGATAAAACCCTGGCGGTCAAATGGCAGGCTGCGTTTCAGCAAGGATTCCTTTTCAGGGGACAGATCCACTTCCAGGGTGACTTCATTCAGGTATTCCCGGGCCTTTTCCCTGGCCAGATCCATAGCCTTTTGTCCGGTAAGAATCTGCTTGATGTTCTCTCTGACTTCCTCCAGGTCTTTAACCGCAGCCTCTCTGACACCTGTCTTTTGTGCAAAAACATATCCATCCTCAATCATTATGGGCGTTTCAGTAGTTTCTGTCTCATCCATGGCGAACAGCTGGCTGATGGCCGCAGTGGACAGGGGAAGGTCCCGGGGCCCCTGTTCGCGGGAAAAGAAATCAGTCTCCCTGATTTCAAGGCTGAGCCTGGAGGCTGCCTGGTTCAGGCTTCCCCCGGTGATTATTACTTCAAGGATGTCATCCATGGTGTCAGCCATCTGATCCATGGCCTTTTCCTCGCCCACCAGCATTCTGATCCTTGAGCGGACCTCATCAAGCTGCCGGGTTCCAGCCTGAGTATAGTCATAAACCTGAATCAAATGCCATCCAAACTGGGTCCTGACCGCCTGACTCACTTCCCCCGGGCTCATCCCGAATGCGGCTTCCTCAAACTCAGGGACCATCTGGCCCCGGCCAAAGCTGCCCAGATCCCCTCCCTCATCAGCACTGGGGCACTGGGAGTACTCTCTGGCCAGATCAACGAACAGTTCTCCCTGGTCAATGCGCTGCCTTATGGATTCCACTTTCTGCCTGGTCTCATGGATCTCTTCCTCAGATGCATCAGGGTCAACCGATAACAAAATATGCCTGGCAGAAAGCCTTTCCTCCTGGACAAACTCATTTTGATGAACCCGGTAATAGTCCTCAATTTCCTCTGAGGTGACGTCCTGCAAGGGGGCCAGGGCCCTCGGGGTCAGCTTGATGTAGCTGATGCGGATTTTTTCGGGCACCATGAATTGTGAACGGTTTTCATGGTAGTAGGCGGTGATTTCTTCGTCAGTCGGGGATATTCCTTGAATGAAGTCATCCCGGGAGAACTTGAGATAGTCAATGGTGACCCTGGACCGGATATAATTAAAAAAATCCTCTACCTCCTGCACATTGGGCCTGGAGGGCAAGGCTATATAATTCTCCATTTTTTCCAGAAGCATGTTCTGCTGAAAATCTCTTTCAAACTGGGCGGGAGTAAGCTGATGCGACCTGAGCACCAGTTCGTATCTCCGGGGATCAAATCTCTGGTCTTCACTAAGAAAGGCGGGTAACCTGGTAATTTCTCTTTGCAGCTCGCTGGCAACAACAGTGATCCCAAGTTCCCGGGCCTTCTGCAAAAGAAGCTCTGAATTCAGAAGCTGATTGAATATCTGTTGCTTAAGCTGCATTTCCCTCAAATCGGAAGAAGTGATGTCTGGATATTGCTGCCTGAGGTTCTGGACAGCGTTCTCGTAAGCCCGGATGTAGTCAGTGATTTTGATTTGCCGGTCATTAACTACTGCCAGCACTCCATCCCGGTCTCTGGTAAAGCTTCCAACCCCCCAAAAAACGAAAACAACGACAATGGCCGCGAAAAGCAGCTTCACGATCCAGGATTGAGCATTGTCTCTTAAAACATCAAGCATATTGATCCTCTTGTTTTCAGCCTGGTTTTTCTTTAAATTTAAAGATGTTTAAAGTTTATCCCATCTTGCCTTGATCGGGTCTCAATCTTTATAAGCAGGATTTCAGGCGGATTTGTTTTTCACGTAATTCAACAGTCCACCCAATTTTATAATTACCAATTCATTGTCCGTCAAATCGTTTCCAACATTGATTGTCATCCCTGAACTGAGCGATATGAGCGAGTCTTTACCGGGAACAATGGACGATACGTTCAGACTGAGTAGCTGATCCTGATCCAGGATTTCATAATCCTCAGGATTGACAAGTGTCAGCGGCAGGATGCCGAAATTGACCAGATTGGCCCTGTGAATTCTGGCAAATGACTTGACCAGCACAATTCTTATGCCCAGATACCTTGGGCCCAGGGCGGCGTGTTCGCGACTTGAACCCTGTCCGTAGTTATCTCCTCCCAGAATTACTCCTTGTCCGGCTTTTTTGATTCTGGCGGTAAATCCGGGATCAATCCTGGAAAAAATATACTCGCTGATGGCCGGTATGTTTGATCTCAAGGCCGTGATTTCAGCTCCACCGGGCAGGATATGGTCGGTGGAGATATTGTCCCCGCACTTGATGACTATGGGCAGTTCCAGCATCTTCGGCAGGGGCTCGAAACGAGGCAGGGGAACAATGTTTGGACCCCGATAGATTTTTGCCCTGCTGTTGTCTTCAGGAAATACAAAAAGATCCCTGATGGAGGGAACTTCTTTTGGAAGCTGGGCTCGGGGCAGGGGGTCTCCCCAGGTTTGGGGATCGGTGAAAGAGCCGGAAAGGGCGCAGTGAGCAGCAGTTACTGGGCTGACCAGATATACCTGGGCATCCTGGGTTCCGCTTCTGCCCTCAAAATTGCGGTTGAAGGTGCGAACACTTACTCCTTTGGAAATGGGCGACCCACCCATGCCAATGCAGGGGCCACAGGCGCATTCCAGCAGCCTGGCCCCGCTGTCCAGCATGTCTCCCAGCAGGCTTTCCCTGGCCAGCATTTTCAGAACCTGTTTGGAACCGGGAGAGATCATCAGGTCTGTATCTGGATGGACTTTTCCTCCTTTCAGAATCTGGGCGGTCACTTTAAGATCGGAGTAAGATGAATTGGTGCAGGAGCCGATGGCTACCTGGTCGGTCTTGAGTCCGTCTAGTTCACTGACTCTGATCCCCAGGTCAGGCATGTGCGGCCTGGCCGCCATGGGCTCGATTCCATTCAGGTCGACGCTGAAATGTTCATCATAATCCGCGTCCCCATCTGGACCAATGGCCCTGAAATCTTGTTCACGTTTCATGAGCCGCAAAAACTTCCTGGTTATATCATCCGAGGGAAATATGGATGTTGTGGCTCCCAGTTCCGCTCCCATGTTGGCTATGGTAGCCCTTTCAGGCACGGACAAATCCAGGACCCCGGGGCCGGTGTACTCCAGCACCCTGCCAGTACCGCCCTTGACGCTCAGTTGCTGTAAAATATAGAGAATAACGTCCTTGGCCCCGGCGTGCCCGGAAAGCTTTCCATCCAGGTAAACGCGGACCACCATGGGCATGTTCAAGACATACGGCTCCCCGGCCATGGCCAGGGCTACAGAAAGACCCCCCGCTCCCATGGCCAGTGAACCGACACCTCCAGCAGTAGGGGTGTGACTGTCTGAACCGATGAGGGTTTTGCCGGGAGCAGCGAAGTTTTCCAGGTGGAGCTGGTGACATATTCCGTTGCCTGCCGGGGAAAAAACAATCCCGTACCTGGCGGCAACAGTTTGCAGGTACTTATGATCATCCGGATTCTTGAAACCCATCTGCAGGGTGTTGTGATCGACATAACTGACTGAAAGCTCTGTTTTCACCCTGGGCAGACCCATGGCCTCCCATTGAAGATAGGCCATGGTTCCGGTGGCGTCCTGGGTCAGGGTCTGATCTATTCTCAATCCGATTTCCTGGCCCGGATTAAGGCTTCCGTAAACCAGGTGCTTCTTGATGATTTTCTGGGTAAGATTAAGGCCCACTCTTCCTCCGGTCTATTGGATAAGGTTTGGGTTATTGTTCGAATCCCAGGTTAAGCCGGTTTATTTTCTTCCGACATAGCTCAGCTTCCACCTCAAGACGCAGGCTGTCCTGTTTCAGGGTGAAAATCTCCCGGTGATGGAATATCCCTCTTTGGGGGTCTTCACTGGCCATCAGTTCTTTGGCCTTGAGGATGCAATCCCTTCGTCTCTGCTTCAGAGTCTCCATTTCCAAGCTCAGCCTGGCAATCTGTTCAGACACGGATTCTTTTTCTGCGGGGTTTGTCATTAATATCTCCTTTTGTCTCCCTTTGGGTTGCAGTTTTTGCGGACAGATTCATGAAAATTTTCCAGAATCCGGGCCAAAGAGATGTGACGTTGCCGGGATTGGCCAGGCAGATCCCCTTGTGCTTGAAGGACAGCAGACAATAGCCCAGGGTCCAGTAAGGATTTGGGCTGTTCCATGGTGAATTTTTTTCCGTAGACCTCTGACTGTAACTGATATTGATCCCGTTTGAGTGTACTGAGTAATTATATCCGATATGGCTGAGGACTTCAGTTATGATTTCAAAATTGTCAGATTCGGGTGCAAGGATTATTTCAAGCTCCCGGGCCTGGCAGGTGCCAAGAGCAAGGGGAAAGGCCAGGGGAGCAAGCTCTGACCTGAGGGACAAGTCAAGCATTTCTCCGGTTGTTCTGGGTCCGGCTGAAGAAATGACAGCGTTGTTTTCAATTGAGACTGTGCTTCCCCACTGCTTGAGAACTTGAAGTACATGCTGCCCAAGTTCCGACTTTGAGGGCCAGGCCCCGGACAGACTTATATCTCCCAGGCTCAGCTGAGCCATTGCCAGCAGGAAACCGCAAAGAACAGGGTCAAGAGGGATATCCATTGACCTTGGAAAAGGTTTTCCCGGATAAACGACAAGTTGTGCGTCATCCACCACGACTTTAATGCCGGCGCTTTTGAGGACGCTGATAAGCTCGGAAAAGCCCTGATCCTTGAGGCCATGGTATTTCACGGTGAACTTCTTTTCAAAGGCTGGTGCGCACAAAATAAGAGCTTTGACAAAGTTCGGATCTAGATGGCCAGGAATGCTTATTTCCGAGGGGAGTTGCCCGCTTGCCTCCATTCTGACTGGAAAAGAGTGGCTTTGAGGTTCAATGGAATACAGTCTTGCTCCGAGCTGAGGCATGAAGTCCTGGAGATCCCTGAGGCTGACTGATTTGAGAAGTGCAGAACTGTTGAATTTGGTTCTGCCTGCAGAGCCCAGAGAAAGACATGCAAAAAGATAGAAGTTGAATAAGCTGTGGTTTACAAACAGGCTCTGGCCATCGAGGTTAAGATCGGGGCTGCCAAGTCCTGTCAGGATGTTTTCATGCCAGGACATTTTGAAGCCGCACTGGTTGGCCATTTTTATGAGCTCAATGATGTTGTCATTGAGCAAAAAGTTTTTGATTTCGTGTTTTTCAGGGCTCAACGCGCTCATAAAGGCGGCATAATGAGAATGCCGGATGGAGCGCGGTCCGGGGATGCTCATTTTTATAGGTGTGGTTGGCGGATAAAGACAAAAGGGTTTGTCTGAGGATGTTTTTTCAGCCATTGAATAACCCAGGCTGTTGAGCAGCGTGTAAAGCTGACGGACAAGACCCTGGTTGGATTTTTTTAGCTCTTCTTTCCAGACAATCCAGAGTTCCTTTTCCAGCCCGACATCCGCAAGGCTCTCACTTTTACTCTGCCTTACCTGGGAAACTTTGCACATCAATCTGGATCTCTGATTGATAAGAGATGCGATTTTTTTGTCTATTCCTTTTATCTCGTCGGTCAGGCTAAGCTTAAATTTTTTCATAAGCTGTTCTCGGGATGGATGTTAAGTAGTTTTCATCCGGAAACGGTTCTTTTTCCTTTTGGCGGCGTCAATCTACACAATTTTTCCCATGCATCACACTGGCCTGCTGTCCGGAATCATTGTCAGGCAGCGTCTGCCTGAAGGCCGGCCGAAAACAGTTTCTTGGGACGGTGAGCATGGACCGGGATACTGAAATCCGCTTTTTGATCAAAAAATCGTAACTATTCACCATAATCCTGGCCTTCCTGGGACTAAGGTTTGTTTTGCCTGCGAACTCCCTGTCGCGGTTGCGTAGGACAAGCAATTTATTGATCCCGGTAACTCACTTAGAGATTAAACAAATTTGAGAATTGTTCGAAACCATAAGCCAGCGCATGTTTGTCCAACGGAACCGTCGACGGTCAAACATCGCAGGCATTACAAAATCTTAGCCCCAGGCAGGCCTTTAATGCTGATGCTAATCAAAACCCGTGGTGAATAGATACAAAAACTCAAATATTTCCAAGGATGCAGGTAAACTGATAGCTAGTTGATAAAAAAATAAAAAAATCCCTGAATAAACTTATCCCGGGATTGAAGCATCAGTATTCAAACCTGCAAGGTCATTTTGATTATATACTCTTATTTTGCAGCTTAGATCAAGAGCCAGATAAATATCTGAAATTATATGACAAAAATTAGCCATGCAACCGGGGTTAAGAGCTGCAGTTAAGTCCTGTCATCCAAATAAATTGACTGACTGAATAATCAGTGATGAAATACATTCTTGTTTTTCACCCTCTCTTGATCCCGGGAACTCAATCCAGGTTCCGGGGGGCAGGGTCATTTTTTTGCGTCCTTTGAAAACACAAGAACAAGGAGAAGATGTTGAAACTATTACCATTTAAGGAGCTTGATGTTCATCCCCCATTTGACATTGAAACTTTTATGGGTCTGGCCCAGATAAAAGGGCTGGAGGGCAGAGAAACTGTTGAGCTTCTTGATTTCTGGGGCAAATGGCATCCTTGCCTCAAAACATATTTCCTGGGAAGGAAAAGGGGATATCTAGCCATTCATTTTCAGATGCAGGTTGAACAGGAAATTGACTCCATATGGGATGTGTCGCCAACAAGAGGCTTTAAATTACAAGCACTTGCTCAAACAATGATCATCGGGGTGCTCAAAGAGCTGATGCCTGAGGTTGGTCAAAATCAGTGTGCTCCGGTGCCAAAACCGGGCAAGGTTCTGAAGAAAAGCCTTGCCCGGGCAGGACTGGAGCTTTTTGATGAAGGGGCTCTTAATTACAAATACTCGACCCTGACCTATTATCCCTTCAGGGACGGTTGTGATTCTTGTTACCTGATCAGTTCCTGTCCCAAGGTCAACCTGCCAAGAATGGAGGGCTTGTTTAAAACAGGGAAGGAAGGCTGAGATACTGACTTAAACCTTTCAAAAGAGGTTTGGGATGATGCGGCTGCGAAAAATATTCCCGCAGCCGCTCCGGTTAAACTGATCCAGTGTCATCCAGCACGGGAAACTATTGCAGAATTTTGAATTCGGCCCTGCGGTTCTGGGCCCAGGCTGTTTCGTTGGACCTGGGATCAAGTGGCCTTTCCTCGCCGTAACTGATTATCTGCATGCGGTTTGATCCCACACCCAACAGGATCAGAAACTCGTAAGCAGCCCTGGCCCGTCTTTCTCCAAGGGCAAGGTTGTATTCGGCTGTTCCGCGTTCATCACAGTGGCCTTCTATCACCAGCCGCAGGTTGTCAAATCTTTTCATGTGCTCGGAAATCTTCTGCAGGGCTGATCTGGCTTCAGGCTTCAACTCATAGGAATCAAAATCAAAATGAATCCTGGTGGCCATTATCTGGTCAGCGGCGTCCTGGGCCTTCATCTCATCCTGGATGCGCTCCCTTTCCCTGGCCAGTCTTTCTTCCTGGAGCCGTCTTTCTTCCAGGGCCTGTCTTTCCATCTCTTTTCTTCTTTCTTCCTCGGCCAGCCGCGCTCTTTCTTCAGCGCTTATTGTTTCAGGATCAGCCGGCGGGGCAACTTCCTTTTTGGCGCAGCCCAGGCTCAAAAGAACGGCTAAGGCCATTACCAGGAAAATACTTATGGATTTTCTGCTCATTTTTTGCTCCAGATAAAAAAGATAAAAAGTTAATGTTTCAAGTTAGACCAAAACAGGGAATAACGAGGCAAAATAAGTTATGCGCCAACATCCGAAAACTGGAACATGGTCGACAAACGATGACGCGCAAAAACTTTTGACTGTCAACAGAAATTATCAACAGCCGGCTAATGGTGAACGATTTTATATCTTCCTTTAAAAAAATCAATACGCAGGGCTGGTTGGGTCTGAAAAAAGAACAGCAAATATATCAGTCTTTTAAGTCGGTGCAGGGCATGGATCTTTTGATTTTTCCCCTGGTTATGGAATTGGTTTGTTGCCGGATATAAATTTTCCCTGCCGGAAAGTAAAGGTTTTCCGGGTTTTTGTCCGGTTTAGTTCTAAAAGCCTCTTTCCAATCCCCAGGCAGGGGCTGTTGCATGGCCTTCACCGGTAGGAATGCGCACTGGAGGATCTGCATTGCGGGTTGTCAGATAGAGATTATAGACCCCACTGCGGCTGGAGGAAAATGCCAGAAAATATCCATCCGGGGCAAAGCTTGGATCCTCGTCATTTCCGGGGCCGAAGCTGATCTGCCGTTCCCTTTCCGTGGCCAGATCCATGAGAAATATCCTGTGGCCTTCAGGTGTCTGCCTGCTAAAAGCGACATACCGGCCGTCGGGGCTGAGGGTGGGATTGGTGTTGTATCGGCCTTCATAGGTTACCCTGCGCACCTGGTTGGATTCCAGGTCAAGAACAAAGATATGGGGATTGCCGAGCCTGCCGGAGGCAAAGGCCATCTTTCTTCCACCTCTGTCAAAACTCGGGGAAACATCAATGGCCCAGTGTTCCATTACCGGCCTGTCCATGCGGAAATTTCCATCCAGCCAGTAGATGTCGGGTCTGCCCATGGGGTCAATACTCACAGCGAGATGTCCGTTGGGGGAAAAAGCCGGGGATATGACGGTATTTCCGGGCAGGTCGAAAACTGTAACCTCCCCGGTTCTGGCATCCAGTACTCCCAGGAAGTGCTGGTTGTCCTTGAGCAGGGTAAAGGCCATTTTTTCCCCATCCCTGGACCAGTCCGGACTGAGGGCAATGGATCCCAGCCGGGTAAGCTGTCTCAGATCATGGCCCAGGGGGGTGGCCGCCCAAATTTCCTTTACCTCCCCGGTTTTTTTTTCAAAAGCCAGGGTTGATCGGAAAAAATCACCATGTCCCGTGAGGTACTCCATGAAATCAGCACAGAATCTGCGGACCATCAATGGAATCTGGTCAGGGTCGTGCAAGGTGTACGCCTTTCCCAGGACCATTCTCTGACCGAATACTTCAAAAGCCCTGATTTCCACCGAACCGGGAAACCCCGACCTGAGGTCAATGCCGATGGTCAGCAGCATGTCAACCCTGGACAGGCTGAATTTGCGGAAATCTATGTCTGCTCCCCGAATCCCGGCAACTTGCGGGCCACCGAGTATTTCGCCGTCCCCGACCATATGCAGGAAGGGAAGCAGGCCCAGGTTACTGTTCAACAGGGCGCGGATTTTCTGGTCATGCTCATTGTCAGGTAATCCTTCCTGTTCCAGGGACATTGGAGGAGTGACAATTAGATTTATTCTGTCCTGTCCAGGACCGAAAATGTCAATCTTCAGGCTTTCCTGAGAATGAACCCCGGGTCCGGTCAGGACCAGGAAAAAAAAGATAAGAACCAGTACGGATAAAAATTTGTGGATAAAACGCATGTTCTTGGATCGTCCTTTAAATTCCAAATATAATTTTGAACTGAAAAATGTAAAAAGTAAAGACAAGCAAAGAGCCTGGCTTCATTAAATGATTTTTCTGATGCAACTGCAACATGTCAAAAAAACAGGTTTTTAGTCTGCAAAACCAGGTATCTTCTCAATAAGACCGAGCAGCCTTTCCTCGGTATTTCGTGCTGTCTGGACCCCGGCCTG